>JASEFA010000027.1 GCA_030019365.1 Bacillota bacterium | reverse complement strand
GCTTTGGGCATGCTTTTCATCTTCTTTGGCCTTGGTATATTCTCGATTTTGGTTGCCGGGGTTCTAACTGGCTACCTCATTGGACGTGAAGTGCTAGACTGGAAAAAACATATGTATGCGGGTGGTTTGGTATCTGTTTTACTTGTGATTAATGGGTGTTTTGCCCAAGCCTATTACGAGTTCAAGGTGGCTGCGCTACATCTTGGATATCCGCTCACAGATTTCAGCGGAAAATTTTTTGCGGTAATGATAGCAGATACCTTGGTCTCAATTTTTTCCCTCATTGCGCTTGCCGGGCTGGGCGCGATTTTAGGCGGTTGGCTGCGCAAGGCATTAAAGCCAGCTGAGCCAAAAGTTACTACGGTAGCGGAGAAACCACCTGCAGCGGGGTAGAGCGGGGTAGAAAACAACTTACTTCGCCCTCATGGCAGCCAGGAGTGCCCGCCGGGCTCATAACCCGGAGGTCGGAAGTTCAAATCTTCCCCCCGCTACCATTTCACTTAATCAAACCGATTTTGTACAGGTACTCCGCGGCCAGCACCGCGCCCTTCGCAGCGCC
>JASEFA010000026.1 GCA_030019365.1 Bacillota bacterium | reverse complement strand
CCCGGCAGAACCCCTCCAGCTGCTCCCCCACCCGGCGGCCCCGCGCCAGGAAGCCGGGATCAGCCATCATCTCCAGCACCTCCAGGGCAGCCACACACGCCAGCGGGTTCCCCCCATACGTCCCCCCGATGCCACCCTTGTGCACCGAGTCCATGATCTGGGCCTTGCCGATCACCCCCGCCAGCGGCAGCCCCGCCGCTATCGACTTGGCCACCAGCAGGATGTCCGGCTCGATACCCTCGTGCTCCACCGCAAACAGCTTCCCCGTGCGACCAAAACCCGTCTGCACCTCGTCGGCAATGAACAAGATCCCGTGCCGCTCGCAGATCTCCTTCAAACCCCGCAGGTACCCGGGAGGAGGTACGATGAACCCACCCTCCCCCTGCACCGGCTCCACCACCAGCGCGGCCACGTTGCGGCCCCCCACCCTCTCCTCCATGCCCTCCTCAAAGGCCCCCAGGCAGTAAAGCCCACAGCCCGGGTACGACCGGCCGTAAGCACACCGGTAACAGTAGGCATAGGGGAACCGGTACACCTCCGGGGCAAAGGGACCAAACCCGTCCTTGTACGGCAGCACGTGGCCCGTGAGCGTCATGGTGAGCAGGGTGCGACCGTGGAAGGCGTGGTCGAAGCACACCA
>JASEFA010000025.1:432-656 GCA_030019365.1 Bacillota bacterium | reverse complement strand
GTGGCGTTGCCCAGACCCATTGATTTCTGAGCACGACCGTCCTGTCCCGCGATCTCCTGCCGCTTGATCGCCATCACGTATTTTTCGGAACCCCTGCCGACCCTCTGCGCTGCGCGATAGCTTCCCTCCGCCAGTAGGTCGCCGAATCCCTCCCTAAATGCGATGAGCCGGGCGAGCTCCACCATCGCCCCGTGGTTGCCGAATCGAAGCTCGAGGCCGCCCGT
>JASEFA010000025.1:0-422 GCA_030019365.1 Bacillota bacterium | reverse complement strand
CCCACATTTTGACCCCACGCAAGAAAGCGTCTCGTACTCAGGGCCTCCCCCGATGTATGCGTAGGGGCCCTCGGAAACGCATGTGTAGCGACCACAGCGCTGGACGCATGCGAAGTCGGCCCGCGGCTTGATGAGGTACCGCTGCCTTATTGTCTTCCCACCTATCGCCTCAGCGTGCTCGAATACCCCCGTTTCATAGTTTCGTGTGGGGAGTCGCCCGATCTCGTTCATGAGCTCGACGAGGCTGGGAGTGCCGTAGTCGGCTCGGCCTTGGGTGAAGGGGTCGGCGAGCATCTTCTCTCGGAGCTCATCCATTAGCCTCACGTAGTTTTTCTGGTCGGCGATGGGGATGTCCCTACTTCCCCGAACGGCCACGGCTTTCAGGCGCTTTGAGCCCATCACCGCACCCATGCCCGTTCGAG
>JASEFA010000024.1 GCA_030019365.1 Bacillota bacterium | reverse complement strand
ATGAGACGGAGGGGTTGGGTCGCGGTTGACAGGGTAGAGGGAACCTCTCCCTTATACGCCGCGCTGGAGGTAGCACGATGAGCGAGAAGGTAGGTGCGGTTCTCGTTGTAGGCGGAGGAATCGCCGGGATACAGGCATCTCTCGACCTTGGAGACTCTGGATTCAGAGTGTACCTGCTGGACGAGTCGCCCAGCATAGGGGGCACAATGACTCAGCTCGACAAGACCTTCCCCACAAACGACTGTGCCATGTGTATACTCGCCCCGAAGCTAGTAACCTCAGGGAGGCACCCAAACATCCACCTCATAACCAACGCGGCGGTCAAGAAGGTCGACGGCGAGGCCGGAAACTTCAAGGTTGCCATAACAAGAAGAGCCCGATACGTGAACATGGAGAAGTGCACAGGGTGCGGCGTCTGCGCCGAGAAATGCCCGGTGGAAGCCATAGACGAGTTCAATCAGGGCCTGGACGAAAGAGGCGGCATCTTCGTCAAATACCCTCAAGCGGTTCCGCTAACCTATATGGTTGACAAAGAGAAGTGCATTGGATGCGGCACCTGTCGGGAAGTATGTAAAGCCGGCGCGGTGGAGTATGACCAGAAGGAGGAAGATGTCACATTAAGCGTTGGGTCCATCATACTGGCGCCCGGCTTTGAG
>JASEFA010000023.1 GCA_030019365.1 Bacillota bacterium | reverse complement strand
ACGACGACCTCGTCTCCTGCCGCTCCAGCGCCCGCCCCTGACCCCCGCCCCCGCCGTCCCTGCATCGCAGCCCCCACGCCCGCATACCAGCCCGACCTGGGCACCCATGCCCGCATCGTCGCCCCTACGCAGGCGCCTACGCCTCAATCCCGCAGTGCATCCAGACGCCCACGCCCGCATCGCCGCGATCTCCCGGACACCCACGCCCCTATCCCACGCCGCATCCGGTCACGCACGCCCGCATCCCGGCCCCAACCCGGGCAGCCACGCCCGGATCACCGCCTCAACGCGGGCACACACGCGTGGATCATCGTGGCAACGCGGGTGCCTGCGCCCGGACCGCCGCCCCAGCAGGACCTGACGAGGGAGAGCCACCGGGATGAGGAGATCCCGGCGAATGAAGGCCGGGGCGGGGCAGGGCGCGCGCGCGAAGCCAAGATGGCACCCCTCGCTTCCTCCGCCCGTCTCGCTCATCGGGTGGTGCTCAACCACCCTAGGCTTACCGCTTGCGTGATTGGGGGTGGCTGCATGGAACCACTGACCTTTTCGATCGGAGCCGAGCCACGGGGCTACCAGATGGAAGCAGTTGAGTGGGCCGTCGTGAGACGGAGAGCTGTGTGTTGCCTGCCTACGGGCACCGGGAAAACCTTAGTTGGGCTGTTGTGGGTCAAGCACTTGGTGGAACGAGATCTCGCGCGGAGAATCCTGCTTCTCGAGCCCACGCGCCTCCTCG
>JASEFA010000022.1:424-819 GCA_030019365.1 Bacillota bacterium | reverse complement strand
GGGGGGTGGATTTTAATTCCAGTACCCTTGGAAAAAAAGAGGTTAAGATGGAGGGGATTCAATCAGGCAGAAGAAATTGGGAAGCATCTCTCATTTTATTTTAAAATCCCTCTCCTTAAGGATGTTTTAATGAAAATAAAAGAAACCCCAGCTCAGGTTGAACTCGAGGCTAAAACAAGAAAAGAAATTTTGAGAAGGGCATTTTTTATAAAAAATAAATCCTTAATTGAAAATAAAAAAATTATTTTAGTCGATGACATTTATACCACTGGCTCAACAATGGAAGAATGTGCTCGAATCTTAAAAGAAGCTGGAGCAAAAGAAATTATTGGAATTGTTGTTGCCCGCGCCAGCCCGGGCCAAGATAAATTTCAGAATCTCTAAATCTGGTTGGC
>JASEFA010000022.1:0-414 GCA_030019365.1 Bacillota bacterium | reverse complement strand
GCAGGACTCGAACCTGCAAGGGTATTGCTACCCAATAGTTTTCAAGACTATCGCCTTGCCAATTCGGCACAACCCGCCCTGGCGGAGGGGGTGGGATTCGAACCCACGAAGGGATACTACTCCCTTACCTCGTTAGCAGTGAGGCGCACTAGACCAGACTATGCGACCCCTCCGAGTATATTTTAACAATTAACATTATTTTAGTCAAAATTGAAATGAACTGAATTTTGTGATAAGTTTAAAGAGTATTTAACATGCCCTCGTAGTTTAATGGATAAAACGGGAATTTGCGGAGTTTCAGATAGGGGTTCGATTCCTCTCGAGGGCACAATATAGTGCAGATTAAATTTGGTTTGGTTTTAAAAAAGTTCCATCAACGCAACTTCTGTAACCCCTAAAAGTGGTGCAAGAACC
>JASEFA010000021.1 GCA_030019365.1 Bacillota bacterium | reverse complement strand
TGGTGAAGGACCGGGAGACGAAGGAGCCGGCGGGGGTGGAAGTGGGGGCCATCATTCAGTATGCCTACGAGCGCGGGCTCATCCTGCTCAAGGCGGGGCAGCACGGCAACATCCTGCGTTTCCTGCCTCCCCTGGTGATCACCGACGACCAGCTGGCGGAAGGCCTTACCGTGCTGGGAGAGGCGGTGGCAGCCGTGTGCGGCCGGTAGGGTCACGCGGCGGAGGATCTTGGGGGTGCTTCGAGAAATAAAGCTACCCTGAGCGCATAGCGACGCGGGCGACCGAGCCTGCGAGGACCCCGTTGAGGCGAGGCACTCGCGAGAGCAGCAGAGCCAGGCAGGGGGGAGCGAGGGGATGTCCGATGCCGTCGTTGAGCTGGTTGGGGTAACGAAGAGATTTGGTAACGTCACAGCGGTAAACAACGTTTCCCTGGAGGTGAGGAGGGGAGAGTTCCTCACCCTGCTGGGACCCTCGGGCTGTGGTAAGACCACCACGCTGAGGTTGATCGCGGGATTCGAGCAGCCCACCGAGGGGCAGATCCTGCTGAACGGGCGTCCCATGCGTGGGGTTCCCCCCTTCCAGCGGGACGTGAACACGGTATTTCAGAGCTATGCCCTTTTCCCGCACATGAATGTCTACGACAATGTGGCCTTCGGGCTGCGCATGAAGAAGCTACCCCGCCAGGAGATCGACGAGCGGGTCAGGCGGGCCCTGGCCCTGGTCGGCCTGGAAGGATTCGAGCGGCGTCGCCCCAAGCAGTTGAGCGGCGGCCAGCAGCAGCGGGTGGCCCTGGCCCGCGCGCTGGTGAACAACCCCCAGGTCCTTCTCCTGGACGAACCGCTGGGTGCCCTGGACCTCAAGCTCAGGAAGCAGATGCAGGTGGAGCTGAAGCACCTGCAAAAGAGGCTGGGCACCACTTTCGTGTACGTCACCCACGACCAGGAAGAAGCCCTCACCATGTCCGACCGCATTGCTGTCATGCAAAGCGGGGTCGTCGAGCAGCTCGGCAACGCGGTGGAGGTGTACCAGAGACCGCAGACCCGCTTCGTGGCCAATTTCATCGGCGAGACGAACCTTCTCACGGGGTGTGTCCTGGCCGTAGAAGGGGAACGCGCCACGGTGGCCCTGGATTCCCTCAGGCTGGCCGTGCCGGCGACCCCCGGGCTGGCGGCCGGGGATGAGGTCCACCTCTCCATCCGGCCGGAGTTCATCAATGTCCTGCCCGCCGGGGGCGAGCAGCCCGGTCCCGATAGCAACAACCTGCCGGGCCGGGTGAAGGAGCACGTGTACATCGGGTTCGCGGTCAAGGTCATGGTGGCGGTGGCGGACGAAATCGAGCTGGTGGCCCACGTGAGCACGGCCAGAGACCTGGGCGACATCGGGGTGGGGAAGGAAGTCACCTTGGCGTGGGACGTGTCCAACTCCATTGTCATCAAGTCATAGCAACCCGGAGGCACGGGCGGCATCGCCCGCCGCCGGGGAAGCGCGTCCAGCCCTTGACCCGATGGCGGCCGGCGAGATGGGCGGGCGGGGCGTCACCCGGTCGCGGCGGCGGGGAAGCGAGTGCGGACCTCATGGGGAGGAGCTGGTGAAGTTGGAGAGCCTGGCCAAACCACAGGGAAGGCCCACGTTCCGGGGCAGCCCGGCTGACGTCGCCCTGGCAGGATTGAGGCGCCGTCCGGGACTGCAGGCGGGGGTGATGGTGGCTCCGGCGGGCTTCTGGTTCCTGTTCTTCCTGATCATTCCCCTGCTCATGATCCTGGCCATGAGCTTTGCCACCCGCAGCACATACGGGGGCGTGGACTGGAAGCTGGGGTTTCACAACTACCTGCGCTTCCTGGAGCCCCTCTACCTGCAGATCCTGGTCCGCTCGGTGGAGCTAGCTTTCCTCACCGCCATCATCACCCTGGTGATCGCCTATCCCCTTGCGTACTACATCGCCGGGCTGCCCCATCAGCGACGGAACCTGTACCTGATGCTGGTGGTGATCCCCTTCTGGACCAACCTCCTCATCAGGACCTATGCCTGGATCGTCCTCCTCAGGGGCACGGGGGTGATCAACAACGTCCTCATGGGCCTCCACATCATCGATAAGCCCCTCAGTCTTCTCTACACGCCGCTGGCGGTGCTGCTGGGCCTGGTCTACGACTACCTGCCCTTCATGGTGCTTCCCCTGTACGCTTCCATCGAGCAGATGGACCGCTCCCTGCTGGAGGCGGCCCAGGACCTGGGGGCCAACTCCTTCTGGACCTTCGTGAAGGTGGTGCTGCCCCTCACCATGCCCGGCATAGTGGCGGGCTCCATCCTGGTGTTGATCCCCGCCCTGGGCGTGTTCGTCATCCCCAACCTGATGGGCGGCGCCAAGACGGTGCTCATCGGCAACCTCATCGAAAACCAGTTCAAGATGGCCAGGAACTGGCCCTTCGGCTCGGCCGCCTCCATGGTGCTCATGGCCATGGCCATGATCATGATCCTCGTGTACGTGCGGCTGGTGGGATTCGGAGGGGATGAGGAGGCGATCCTCTGATGGGCAGTACCACGGGCAGCCGGGTGATGAAGGTTTACTCCTGGCTGATCTACTTCTACCTGTACGTCCCCATCCTCATCCTGGTGGTGTTTTCCTTCAACACCTCCCGCCTGAACGCAGTGTGGAAGGGGTTCACCCTGCAGTGGTACGTCAAGCTGTTCAATGACGGTCCCCTGCTCCAGGCGGCCAAGAACAGCCTGATCATCGCCGTCGTGTCCACCCTGGCCGCGACCATCATCGGCACCCTGACGGCATTCGCCGTCCACCGCCACCGGTTCCCGGGAAAGCGGGTGCTGGAGGCGGTGATCTACGTCCCCATCATCATCCCCGAGATCGTCATGGGCATCTCCCTGCTCGCCTTCTTCGCGGCGGTGCGCATACCGCTGGGGTTAACGACTATCATCATCGCCCACATCGCCTTCAACATCTCGTTCGTGGCCGTGGTGGTGCGATCGCGACTGTACGGGTTCGACCACACCCTGGAGGAGGCGGCGGCGGACCTGGGAGCCAACGAGTGGAACACCTTCCGCCGGGTCACGTTTCCCCTCGTGTTTCCGGGCATACTGGCCGGGGCCCTGCTGGCCTTCACCCTTTCCCTGGACGACTTCGTGATCACCTTCTTCACGGCCGGACCCGGTTCCACCACGCTTCCCCTGCGGATCTACTCCATGGTCAAGTTCGGTGTCAGCCCGGAAGTGAATGCTCTCTCCACTTTCATTCTCACGCTGACCCTGACCCTTCTCGTCATCTCGCAGCGGATGCAGCGAGTCTGAGGCCGGGCTGCGTCCGCGATTTGCGCCCCCCCGCCCGGGCGGGTGGCAGCGACGGACGGTTCGCCTCCGCCAGGGTGGGTGGCCGGTACGGATGGGACGCTGGTTTCGGAGGGGGGATGCCTTTGAGCTAGGGTGGTGAACGCCCGGCGGCGGAGCGCGGCGGCGGCCGCAGACTTCGCCGCGGAGTGAACGGACGCCGGACAGACTGAAAGGGGGGTACATGGTAATGGTGAGGAGGAAGGTTCCGCTTTTCCCCGTTCTCGCCGTGCTGCTTGCCCTTGCCCTCACTGCTTCCTGCGGCGGGACTCAGCAGCCGCCTGCGGCCAAGCCCGAGACCCCGACCACTCCTGAACCGCAACTGTCGGACACTTTGAACGTGTTCAACTGGACTGAGTACCTGCCCCAGGAAGCAATCGACAAGTTCCAGGAAGAGTTCCACGTCAAGGTCAACTACGATACTTATTCGTCGAACGAGGAGATGCTGGCCAAGCTGCAGGCCGGCGCCAGCGGCTACGACCTGGTGGTCCCGTCGGACTACATGATAGAAGTGATGATCAAGCAGGGGCTGCTGGAGAAGATCGATCTGAAGAACATCCCCAACTTCAAAAACCTGGGCAAGCAGTTCGTCAATCTCTATTACGACCCCGGCAACCAGTACAGCGTCCCCTACATGTGGGGCACCGACGCCATCGCGTACAACACCAAGCATGTCAAGAAGGCCATCACCAGCTGGAACGACCTGCTCGACTCCAAGTACAAGGGCAAGATCGTGGCGGTGGACGACAGCCGCGTCATCCCGGGCATCGCCCTCAAGGCGCTGGGGTACTCCGTGAACGAAACCGATCCCGCCAAGCTCCAGGAAGCCAAGGAGTGGCTCAAGAAGTTCGTCCCCCAGGTGAAGGCGTGGGACAGTGACAGCCCCAAGACGCTCCTCATCTCCGAGGAAGCGTGGATCGGCGCCATCTGGGGCGGAGAGGCAGCCCTGGCCATGAACGAGAATCCCAACATCACCTACGTCATCCCCAAGGAGGGCGGCATCATCTGGCAGGACAACATGGCCATACCCAAGGGCGCACCTCACAAGTACACCGCTGAAGTGTTCATCAACTTCATCCTGCGCCCCGAGATCGCGGCCATGATCGCCAAGGCGTACCCATACGGCAGCCCCAACGAGGCCTGCTGGTCGCTGCTGCCTCCCGAGGTGAGGAACAACAACGCCTCCTATCCTCCGTCCGCGGACCTGGACCGGTGCGAGTGGTCCAAGGACGTGGGGCAGGCGACCCAGCTCTACGACCAGATCTACACGGAAGTGAAGAGCGGAAAGTAGGCGCCAGAGGTGGGAGCCCGGCCGGTTGCGGTCCGGCCGGGCTCTCCCCGCTCATCGCTGCCCCCGGGGCACACTCGCCGCCCGGGTTGTCGTAAGCGTCAAACTGTACCCACCTGGTGTGCTGCTCGGCGGTGAAGGATAATC
>JASEFA010000020.1 GCA_030019365.1 Bacillota bacterium | reverse complement strand
TGGGTTCTACTCTCGCCAGCGTTCCCACATGTGCCTCTCAACTGTCGAACTCGGGTTAGAGGGTGACAATATCACAGACCGATAACAAGGCACCTCGTATGGACTTGCTCCGCAGGAATGAATGTGTTAAGATATGACCGGATGTCCGTACAACCGAATGCGAGGGGAGGTAGGTCGATGAGTCGTCAAGTTGCTCTGGTTGGGTCGAGCGGTGGGAATCTGTACAACCTCGGTGGTAAAGACCCGGTCAATCTCATCCAGGAGGTTTGCCAGCAGGCCGAGGCGGCTGGCATCAAGGTCTCTCGGGTTCTGTTCGTGGCTGCCAGGGCCTCCATGGATCAGGCCAGGCCGGAAACTCCCGCGGCGCTCTACACGCTGGAAAACGGGACCCCCAGCGTGGTGTTCGAGGGTACCCTCAGAGAGGTAAACTCTAAGGCTCGAGAGTACGACGAGCAGCTGGCGCGAGAGGTAACTGCCGGGCAAATCGATGCTCTCTTTCTGGTCAGCGCGGACCCGGACGGTGTCAACCGGGCCAGCGTCGAGGCTGCAGTGGCGCGCAAGCTGGTCATAGTGGGTACGGGCGGTACTTCTATGGCAAAAGTTCGGGCTGCAGGTGGCCAGGTCATCGCCGTGTCCGGTACCACGGGGACTACGAACCGTACCAGAGCCATTGCAGGAGTGTCGGCCCTGGCCAAGCACTGGCAGTTGAAGTACCGTCCGGTGATCGGCAAGAGTGGTGTTATCCAAGGTCAGGGATCGCCCTGGCAGAGAGTCAACTTCCGGGGCATAATGATGGCTTCGTTGCCCGGGTTCATCGCCATGGCTCTAACGCTAGCGCTCGGGAAGATCCCCTTTCTGGGCGAGTTTAGCAAGATCTTCGACACCATGATTGCGGCTCTTCCCGTCATCGTGGCAGCAGTGGCGGCCAAACAGGTTTCGGGGCTGGATGAAGTGGCGATCGTAGCCGGTGTGGTGGCGGGAACGCTTTCCGTGCAAGGCGGCATAATCGGCGGCATCATAGGAGGCGTTCTGGCTGGAATCCTTGTCCCGTACCTGCTCACGCTATGCTTCAATTGGAGGTTCCCGGCCACTACGGCGAACATCGTGTCGGGGGGCGTTTCCGGACTGGCAGCCGGGCTCCTGGTCTACTTCCTGATCGCGCCGGTTGCCCTATGGGCTGGTGAGGGCATCCGCGCCATCATCAACACCGCCCTGGCATTCAGCGGGATCCTGGCTGGCGCGGTAGCCGGATTTCTCATCTGGCCCGCCATCATGGGTGGGGTGTATCACGCTGCCATCCTCCCCATCGTGCTGTTGGAGATGGAAAAGACCGGGAACAGCTTCCTGGGCGCGATCGACATGTGTGGCCTGGTCATGGTGTCGGCGGGCATAACGCTGGCTAACATCATCTTCCCAAGGACAAAGGACGAGGCCACGGTAGCCGCACCAGGGTTTTTGGTCAATGTGGGTTTCGGCACGTTCGTAGAGGCGGCCTACCCCTTCATGTTCTCGGACCGGCTTGTGTTTGCAGGGGCGTTGATCTCGGCAGCCATTTCGGGAGCCTTTGTGGGGCTGATGAACGTAAGGGGTACGGCCTACGTGCCCTCCGTGGTAGCGCCGGCCATGTCCAACAACCCACTTGGCTTCTTCATCTCAATGCTCATAGCGCTGGGTTCCGCCTTTGCATTAACCGCCGTTGCTAACAAGAGGGCTAAAGCCAGGGTCCGCTAATGCTCTCGGGCGCTGGGGGGAGAAAAAACGAGTGGCGCCCTGGGCGGAAGGGAGTTGACATCAAGTGATCCGCGGAGACATGAAGCGGAAACGGGAACATGCGATGCGGAAAGTCCTGGAGGCAATTGAGCTGCACGGAGGCACTACCATCTTGGCCACCGGGATCACGGGTGACGATGCTCGGCTTGCCATGGCGGCTGTAGAAGCCGGAGCCAGGCTTCTGGAGCCCAACCATCCGGCGGTGGCGCTCGCGCGGGGCCACCGGGGGGTAACAAGCATGCACGCCGCCGAAGCCGTGCGTCACGAGATCTCGGTGGAGCAGATGGCAGAGGTGGTGCGTGGAGTGAGGGCGGTCGTAGGACCGGAGATATTCATCACCGCAGGTATCCCGGGGGGATTTACGGAAACGATCCCGCGTCCGTTGAAAGAGCATGACGTGCTACTCATCGCGGAAGCCGGGACAGACGGGCTGCACGTGCACAAGAGTGATCTCGAAGACCTCAGGGACATCGTTGGGCTTGCGCATGCCTATGGTCTTCTGGTAGATGCTTACGTGGCTCACCCCTCTGATCTACACCCCTTCGGCGTTCCGGCGGAAAGTCCGGAGGAAGTGGCGGCGGTGGCCAAGCAGATGGAGGTTGCCGGTGTCGACCTGATCGGTCTCATGACCGGGATGAGTTACGAGGGCGTCAAGGCCGGGGAAATCCCCTCTCTGATCCGGGACCGCCTGGCCGCTTTGATCGGGGCGGTGTCTTGCCCTACCCTGGCCGAGGGGGGCATCAATCTCGCGAATTTCCGAGCCTTTCGCGGCACGGGTGTGAACATCCTGGTGATCGGTACGACTTTTGACGATACCGCCAGGAAGGCTGTGAGAGACGCTGTTGAGCTCTTCCTCCGGAATGGAGCTGCTTCGGGGTAGGAGAGGCGGAGACAGGGCTTAGAGAGGTCCGGGGCGCCATGGGCAAGGCGCCCCTTTCTTTGAACCGGGGACTGGGATAGAATGCATTTGGGGGGGTTGGCATGACCGTGAGGGGCAGTCCTGTGCCGCTATACTACCGGATTGCAGAGACACTCCGCGAACGCATAGCCCGCCGGCACTGGCAACCGGGAGACCGCCTGCCAGGGGAGCATGAGCTTATGTCCGAGTTCGCGGTTTCCCGGCACACTGTCCGTCAGGCGCTCTCGCTCCTGGAGAACGAGGGTTTCGTGTACCGTCAGGCCGGCCTGGGCACATTCGTGCGTTCTGAGAAATCTAGCTACCCACTCACCCATCTCCAGGGGTTCACGGAGCAGATGGAAGAGCGGGGGTTGATCCCCTCGTCTCGAGTCCTCCGGCTTGGTCGGGCTGTTCCTCGGCCGGACGTGCGCTCTGCTTTGGCTCTCCCGAAAGGGCAGGAAGTATGGGAACTGGTGCGACTCAGACTGGCCAACGGCGAGCCCATGGCTGTAGAAACCACCTTTGCACCCGCTGCCCTGGTGCCGGGCCTCGATCGGGAGGACTTGAGTTCACTATCGTTCTACCGTTACGTGGAGGAGAAGCTCGGGCGCGGTATTGCGGGAGCTACACAGACTATCGAAGCCGAAGTGGCATATGGCGACTTGGCTAAGCTGCTCCTCATCTCGCCCGGTAACGCGGTGCTACGGGTGAAAAATGTCACCTTCCTTAACAACATGCGACCGTTGTGTTTTGTCGACTGTTACTATCGTGCGGACCGCTACGCCTTTTCCGTGGCCATGCCCAGGCAGAGTCGGGGGACCATGCCAGGCAACCACGTCGATTCGGCGGAACGGAAATAAACCGGTAGTCGGCGCCCGGAACCTGGCAATCCCAGGTACATACCATACGTGCTATGGAAATTGCTCGATCTCATTGACTGATTGGGGGGAAAGGGGTTACACTCTCCCAGAGGCCACTTTACCACTTTACCCATTTAAAGAGCAGGGGTAGGGGAGGAGTCAAATGGAAGTTTGGTCACGCTGCTCTCGACCGGAAACGCTCTCAACTGTCAGGAATTCCGCGCCTTCGCCGGAAGGCAAGAGGCACGATCGCGCTTGCTGCTCCCGGCTGAAGATGCTGTGGGGGTGGTAACCGTGCGATGCGGCAAAGTCGCGCGAAAGACCAGAGAGACTACGGTGGAGGTCGAACTCGACCTGGACGGGTCGGGGAAGGCTGTTATTGCGACGGGTCTGCCTTTCTTCGATCACCTTCTGAGTGCCTTCGCGTGCCACGGGCGATTCGACCTTTCGGTGCAGGCGACGGGCGATATCCAGGTGGACGGGCACCACATGGTCGAGGACGTAGGTCTGGCCATGGGACTTGCCCTCACGCAGGCGCTGGGAAAGAGGGAAGGGCTCCGCAGGTGGGGATGGGCCTTGCTCCCCATGGACGAGGCTTTGGTACAGGTAGCGGCGGACCTGGGCGGGCGGTCTTTCCTGGTCTATCGGGTGCCTGTTAGTCCTCGCTCCTTTGGGGATTTCCATACGGAGATGGCAACCGACTTCTGGCAGGCTTTTTCTCAAAAAGGTGGCATCACCCTGCACGTCAACCTGGAATACGGTGAAAACGCTCACCACGTACTGGAGGCCGTCTGGAAAGCAGCTGGGGTTGCCTTGCGGGCGGCGGCGGCTCTGGATGACCGAGTCAGCGGGCCATTGTCCACCAAAGGTGTCCTGGACTTACCTGCCGGCTCGTAGGTGCTGGGCCGGGACCCGGTGCCGATTTCCTGCTTGCTGTGTTCGTTCCGTAAGGCTTGTCGATTAGGAGCTCCGGCGCGAGGGATCTACGACCTGGAGATGGACCTGGAAGTGCAGTTGATGCGGATCAACGATGGATTCATCGCGGGCATCCCAAGCCTTTTACGGAGATTGCCATTGAAGTGGCCCGCGGCTCAGACACAGCCTTTTTCTGTGCTCCTTCGGGAAGCGATTGGCCCCGTTTATTCTAACACGCCCCTCGACCCAAGCTGGCAACTCCGTGATTCGTTGTAGAGCATGGGGGACACGGTTGTGGATTTGGGGGACGACGAGTTCACGCGGGGGAGACCTCGCCCGATGATCGATCCGGCGTTGCGCCTGCAAAGGTTTGAGCGTAAGGCAATTGAACCCGAGGTGGCTGTTGTCGTGCTGTATGTGACCCCTGGCAAAAGAGCGGGGCGCTGGCGTACTTGTGCGGTGCCCTCGGGCGGCGGGCGCCGGACCCCGTCGCTTACTCCAGGGCGGCGGAGTACTGACTGTGCCTCGGCCTCAGAGTGGCTGGGGTGTGGCGGGCCGCCTCCTTTCTGCTATCATGCGGAGTAGTGCAGGTGAGGGAGGAAAGGACCATGGGTTCCATACGCGAGTGCGACCTGCCGGGGATCGGCCGGAAGTTCCAAATCCAAACCCGTAGTGGGGACAAGCTGGTGGTGGTTGTCCACGACGATGGCAGGCGAGAGATGTATCATTTCAGTCCGGACGATCCCGAACAGTCCGTATCGGTGGTGACCCTGGACGACGAGGAAGCTCGGGCTGTGGCGGGGATACTGGGTGGCCTCACCTATCGACCCAGAGCCCTCGAGGACGTGGAGATCACCTTTGACGAGATGGTGGTGGAGTGGTACAAGGTAGGGCCGGGAGCGGCCGCGGTGGGCAAGACCATCGGGGAGCTCGACCTGCGCCAGAGTACGGGTGCCACCGTGATCGGCATCATCGAGCCGGATCACACCAAGAAGCTCAACCCGGGAGCCGAGCAGGTGATCAGGGAGGGGTCGACTCTCCTGGTCATGGGGGACCGGAGACAGGTGGAGGCAGTGAAGAAGCTCATCCTGGCGGGGAGGTGAGCGATGGAAAACATGGTCCTGGAGCTTGGGCTGGCCCTCAGTCTCATAACTCTGGCCGGCCTCCTGGGTGCTCGGCTGCGTCTGTCGATCGTGCCCTTTGCCATCCTAGCTGGCCTGGCCGTGGGTCCCCACGCTCCGCGGTTCGGCATCTTCGATTTCCGGTTTATCCAGAGCGGCTCGACCATTGAGGTGATGGGCCGGCTGGGGGTTATGTTTCTCCTCTTCTTCCTGGGCTTGGAGTTTTCCATAGTGCGCCTGCTACGTGCGGGAAGGTCCATTTTGGCCAGCGGGCTGGCTTACATCCTGATCAACTTCCCCCTGGGCCTGCTGGTCCCTTGGTGGATGGGCTGGCCGTTCTGGGAGGCCCTGACGGCTGCGGGGGTCACGATTATCTCGTCCAGCGCCATCGTTACAAAGATGGTGGTGGATCTCAGGCGGACCGCCAACCCGGAGACGGAAATCATCCTTGGGCTGATGCTGTTTCAGGACCTATTCATCGTGCTGTATCTTACCCTGGTGTCCGGACTGACGGGGGCGTCGCAGCCTAGTACGCTGGAGACGCTCAGCCATGTGGGGGCTGCCCTCGCCTTTGTGGGAGGCTTCCTCGCTCTGGGGCGACGGTTGGCGTCTTACCTGAACCGCTGGCTGGCCATACCCTCGGAAGAGGTACTGCTGGTGGCATTGTTCGCCGGGCTCACCCTGGTGGCGGGTCTGGCGGAAAAAGCCCACGTGTCTGCGGCCGTGGGTGCCCTCCTGGTCGGCCTGGTACTCGCCGAAACCGAACACGCCCGCCGCATCGCCCAGATGGTGGTACCTTTCCGGGACTTCTTCGGGGCCCTGTTTTTCTTCAGCTTCGGCCTGGGCATCGATCCCCTTGCCCTGGGTGGAGCCGTGTGGCCGGCCCTGGCCGCGGTAGCGCTCACCGTAGCCGGCAACCTTGCGGCAGGAGTGCTGGCCGGGCGGATGGCCCGGCTGTCGCCGCGAGCCTCCGCCAATATCGGTTTCACGATCCTCTCGCGGGGAGAGTTCTCGATCATCGTGGCGGGGCTGGCTAAGACGCGCGGTCTTCTTCCCGTTCTTCAGCCGTTTGCCGCGGTGTACGTGCTGGTACTGGCCGTGTTGGGCCCGGTGCTGACGAAGGGTTCCGCGCAGATTTACGCCTTCCTGAGCAGGGCCGGCGGACGCACTGGTACCGGATCTTGGGGTCGGCCGCCCCGGTGATTCGCATCCCGGCAGCGCGGATGACCGGGAGGGCATCCAGTACCTCCGGGTTTAAGAGGTGCGCGGACCTGCGGTCTGTTGTGCCAGAGAACATGAGATATCCGAACAATGGGGGAAGCCTGGCTCCCGGTTGGGTCTACTGCTCGAGGGGCCGTTGGAAGCTGCTTCAGTCGAAAAGCTCTTTGACAAGAGCCTCTTTGCTAAGCTTGAGGTGGGCAGCAACGTCCGTCAGGATAGCACTCAGGGTCCCGACCTTGCACCGGCGGCAAGTCGGAGCGGTTCGTCCGGACCGTCGGGGAGGCCCTGGGGAGTCCCCTGCCGACCGGGTTCTAACAGAGCGTCGAAGAGTTGCCGGCGGACCTGGACAGGTGGCTGGCCTAGTGCAACAGGCAGCGGCCTCACCAAGGCCCGATACAACCGGGGCCGCCCGCTGCTGCGGGTGCTCTGCGACTGCCAGGCCCGGCAGGCTTTAGGGGTGCCTTAGCAAATTATGACAATAGAACCCCATAGAATCCATCTTCGACGCCGTGCGCCTCCGTACGCGGGCAACGAGACGGATGAGGTCAGCTGGTACGGGCCTGTATCTGGTCTTCCAAATGATCAAACGCTCCCAGGCCAGGTGGCACAAGCTCGATGGTGCTGATCTCCTAACAAAAGTTGCTACTGACGTCGCATAACTCCAACGAGTTGAGGATTCTGGCCCTGTGCTGTGGTTAACCTTCGACTTGCCTCTGGTGGTGTTGTGCAGTAGCCATTCTTTGCCCCCACACAGAGAGGGGAGTGGCTTCGTCCTTGTTCCGGTAACCGTGGCATCGGCAACATTGGAGGGCAATGTGGTTGGATTTGAGCGCAGAAATGGCTGTGGTACACTAGAGGGCGAGGTGAGCCGGTTGAAGGCGAGATTCAAGGTTCTGTTGGAATGGAACGAACAAGGCGGAGGTTACACGGTAACTGTGCCCGCGCTGCCGGGGTGCCTGTCGGAAGGGGACACGGTTGAGGAGGCGCTTGGCAACATTCGGGAAGCTATTGAGGGTTATCTCGAGGCGCTTAGGAAGCAGGGTAGGGCCGTACCTGCGGAAGACGTGCACCTGCTGATAGGCGAGGTGGAGGTTGCGGTATGACAAGGCTGCCCCGCGTTTCCGGCAAAGATGTGGTGCGTGCGTTACCCGGCCTTCGACAGTTTGTAGGAAGGCATGAGGTGTAGATTGGCTTCGCTGAAGG
>JASEFA010000019.1 GCA_030019365.1 Bacillota bacterium | reverse complement strand
GGCAAGCCCCTCCACGACACCCTCCGTCAGCACGACGCCCTCCTTCACAAGTGCCCGGCCATCCGCTGCGTACACCGCCCTGGCCACTTTCGCCCCCACGGCGTCAGTAACCTTCACCTGCCTCAATACCCTGCCTCCCACAACGGTGTAGAGCCCTCCCAGTGTAGATATCGTCAGGTCCCGACCGCCCGAGCACCCTTGGCTGGTTTCGCACCACATAGCAACCCAGGGCCAGCCCGGCGTTTGCCGCCGGGCTGGCCCTGGGTTTCATCGTTGACTGCGCGGGGTTACTTGCCCTTGAGCTTCACGTAGGAGGTGCCGATGTACAGGAACTCGACTTTGTCCTCGCGGGCCAGCTCCCGTACCGCGGCATCCACCAGGGGCTTCTTCTCCTTGAGCACCTGGGCGATGTCGTGGCTCTTGGCCTTGTCCACTTTCGCCAGGTACTCCAGCACCCGCGCTTTCAGTTCCTCGCCGGCCGCGTCGGCCATGCTACCATCTCCTCACCACTTGAAGGTGGCTGCGGTGCGGAAGGTGGGGATCGCGAAGGTGAAGTCGTCGATGTGCTTGTCGGTGAACGGGATCTCCGCCAGCTCGAAGAAGCGCTCCCAGCCTATGCGCTCGATCCACTCCCCGTAACGCTCGCCCTTGCGGGCGTTGCGCGCCCAAACCTCCACCAGGTTGCGCACGGCGGCGGTGACTTCCGGCCACCGGGGCGGGTTGTTGGGGAGGTACGGGATGGCCAGGCGCGAGAACATGGGGGCCGTACGGGCGTTGGATACCTTGCCGCCCACGAAGATGGCCACCCCGTCGTTCTCGGGGTCGGCGATCTTCATGCCCGGGCACATGGTGTAGCAGTTGCCGCAGTACATGCAGCGCTCCTCGGTGACCTCCACGCTCTTCAGCTTGGGGTTGGGCCGGATGGCCGCCGTGGGGCAGCTGGCGATGAGAGTCGGGATCTCGCACTGCTTGGAGACGATGTCGTGGTCGATCACGGGCGGCTTGCGGTGGATGCCCACCATGGCGATGTCCGAGCAGTGCACGGCCCCGCACATGTTCAGGCAGCAGGCCAGGGCGATGCGCAGCTTGGCGGGCAGCTTCATGTCCACGAAGTACTCGTAGAGGTCGTCCATGACCGCCTTGACGATTCCCGAGCCATCGGTGGCCGGGGTATGGCAGTGGATCCAGCCCTGGGTGTGGATCATGTTGCTGATGGAGTTGCCGGTACCGCCCACCGGCCAGCCCCTCTCCTTCAGTTCCTGCAGGAGAGGCTCCACCTTGCTCTTGTCCGACACCAGGAACTCGACGTTGTGCCGGCTGGTGAAGCGCAGGTAACCATCACAGTACTTGTCGGCCAGGTCACAGATCTCGCGCACCCGGTCCACGGTCATGAGGCGGGCCGAGCCCACCCTGACGCTGTAAACTTCTGCGCCCGTCTCGGCGACGTGCCGGAGGACGCCCGACCGCACGATCTCGTGGTACTTCCACCGCCCGTAGTTTTCCTTCATCACGGGCGGGAGCATGTCCTTGTAATAGGGAGGCCCTATGTCAGTCTGCGACACTTTTCTCACCCCTCGGGATTGTCAGCATCAGGCTGCTGGAGGACAGACGGCCGGCTGGCGGAGCAAAGACCGCCCGAGCGGGATCAGCCCTGCTCCTTGTGACCGTTGCCCTCCAGCTCCTCCGACCACCAGAAGTAGTAGGGGTTGGCCCGGGGCCGAAACACCATCTGCGGGGCCGGCGGCAGGCCCACCGCCTTGAGGAACTCCCGCATGCCCTTGCGGTAGATGAGCTCGCCCACCCGCTCGCGGGTCTTGGCGTTCTCGTCCCACCACTCCCAGATGCGCCGCAGGAGGTCCTTGAACTCCTCGTAGGGCGGTTCCAGCTTCATGAAGGGGACGATCACCCAGGACAGGAAGGCGGTCTGCAGGATGGTGGCCTTGCCACCGATGAGGATGGTCGCCCCTCTCTCCACTCCCGGACGGAGGGCCCTGGGCATCATGTTGATGCAGTGCATGCAGCGGTTGCACTCTTCGGCCTTGAGCCCCAGTTCCTTCTTTTCGGCATCCCAGGAGAGAGCCCCGGTGGGGCACTTGTGAACGACGGCACGCCCTACGTCCAGGCCCCCGTCCGCGTACTCCCGAACCGCCTCCTGGTCGATGCGGATGGAGTCCCGCCAGGTGCCGATCACGGATAGGTCCGCGCGGGCGACAGCCGCCGCGCAGTCGTTGGGGCATCCCGCCACCTTGATCTTGAACTTGTAGGGCCACATGGGACGGTGCAGTTCGTCCTGGAACGTGTTGGTCACATCGTGACACAGCTCCAGGGTGTCGATGCAGGCCCACTCGCAGCGGGCCGGGCCCACGCAGGCACTGGGGGTCCGCAGGTCCGAACCCGAGCCGCCCAGGTCAAACCCGGCCTCGCTCAGGGCATCGAAGGCGGGCTGCAGGTTCTGGGTGACCGTACCCAGCAGGATGATGTCGCCGGTGGAGCCGTGAAAGTTGGTGAGCCCGCTGCCGTAGGCCTCCCAGATGTCGCACAGTTGCCGCAGCTTCTCGGTGGTGTAGAACCACCCGCTGGGCTGGTTGACGCGCATGGTGTGGAATTCGGCCACGTTCGGGAAAACGTTCCCTACGTCCGAATACCTGCCGATCACTCCTCCCCCGTATCCTCTGACTCCCACGATACCGCCGTGCTTCCAGTGCCCCTTCTTGTCCCGGTAGGACATCTCCAGCTGCCCCAGGGCATCCTGTACGGCGGGCTTGCGCTGGGCGAGTTTCTTCATGTCGGTTATGAAGCTGGGCCACGGGCCCTTCTCCAGCTCGTCCAGCAGCGGCGTCCTGGATTCCGCCATCCAATCACCCCCGTTTCTTTTCCTGCGGGCACCCACTGGCGCCGAACATCTCTGCTGATGCTTTCGCTCGCGCTAGTGGGGACCCGGCCATAGTTATTCACCACAAGCCGGCCGGAATCCTCTCTGGCTGGCCGAATCGCCCGAAAAAGTTCACCCGCTCACAAGCGACGACGCCCACCCCGCCGCCCCTTCCGGCGGCACCGGACCCTCGTGCACGTACCCGCACACCCGGCAACGCCACTTCTTCACCTTCGCACCCCCACTCCCCGCCGCTCAGTAGTTCTCCGCGGCAGGCTCGTAGAAGGCACGGGGGTGGGCGCAGGCCGGGCACACCTCGGGCGCTTCCGTCCCCTCGTACACATAGCCGCAGTTGCGGCAGCGCCAGCGGATGGGCTCCGCCCGGCGGAACACCGTACCCTCCCTCACCCGGGCCAGGAGCTGGCGATAGCGCTGCTCGTGGGCCCTCTCCACCTCGGCCACTTCTTCAAACAGCCGGGCGATCTCGCCGAAACCTTCCTCGCGGGCCTCCCGGGCGAAGTCCCGGTACATGGCGGTCCACTCGTAGCGCTCTCCTTGCGCCGCCGCCTCCAGGTTGACCGCAGTGTCACCGATCAGGCCGAGAGCCCGGGCCCACAGCTTGGCGTGCTCCTTTTCGTTCTCCGCCGTCTCCACGAAAACAGCAGCAATCTGTTCGAAACCTTCTTTCCTGGCCACCGAGGCGAAGAAGGTGTAGCGCGAACGGGCCTCTGATTCCCCCGACAGGGCCGCCTTCAGGTTGCGCTCCGTTTTGGACCCCTTCAGTTCCACGGTCACTCCCCCTTCCGGTCTTCCGCATGCTCGATCCCGTCCGCCTCACCACGCGGGCCTGGGTAAGCCTAAAAGGTTGCCTTCCACAACCCGTGCAGGTTGCAGTAAGCCCGCACCGTCCCTCCCGCCGCCTGCCCCCCGAAGAGAACCTCCCCTATTAACCCATCCTCCAAATCAAGGAAATACGCGAGCCACTGCGTGAAATCCTCCAACGATCGGAATCAAACTATAACGTCTCCCGGCGGTCGGGTCTGCCGCGGAGACCGGGAAGACAGCTTCCCCAGCACGAGGTCAACAGGAACGCGACCTGCCGGGAATACTACGGCGGGGAGGCTGACCTGAGAACCCATGCTAGCCTGTGTGGTGCGCTTGCTGCGGAGGCTTGCCGGCGCAGATCGCGCCGGGCCCTGCCGCAGGCCAGGGGCGGGCACGCCACCGGGGAAAGGGTCACACGGGGCCAGCCTGCGCCCGGGTGCACACCGGAAAGATGAGTACGCGACCAGATAGAATTTCCGCGTCTCTCGCTGACGTAGAGCGGCGGCTGCGCGAGAACCTGGGCTCGCCGCCGGACCTGGTTATCCGGACCCGAAAAAAGTTGGTTAAGGGGTGGCAACGAAGGAGATTTTGATATAGAATAGTGGCGTCAGAAAAGACATACGGGGCTAACCCGACAAAGGCAAACCCGTCGAAAGGCGGGGACGCAAAGCCGCGGGTCTAACGCTCTGACGAGCTATGATGGCCGGGCTGCCGAAGTAGCCCTGAAACTTTTTGGGCTGCTTCCGCACCGGCGGAAGCATTTTCAATTCTACGGGGGTGGGCAACATGGATGACCTGTTATCCACCCGGCAGGGTTTCTGGAGGAGTTGCCATCTCTTCTCACGCGCGAGGTTTACCATGGGGCGGACCGTCATCACGAGAGGGGGGTGGTGCGTGCGGGTTAGCTGGGTGCTTCTTGGGCCGACCGGTGCCTGCGGCGGGGCGGCGCCGGCTGGGGCAGGGTACCCCGCCTGAACTCGGACTGGGTAAGGAGGGAGAAGAGGGTGATGGGCGTGTTTGCGAAGCGGGTGCGCAATGAGAAGGGCTTCACCCTGGTCGAACTCCTCGTGGTGGTGGCCATCATCGCCATCCTGGCCGCGGTGCTCCTGCCCCAGCTCATGGGGTACACCACCAAGGCCCGGGTGTCGCGGACCATGTCCGACCTCGCCACCATGAGGAGCGTTGTGGAGGCATACTGCGCCGATGAGGGCAAGGGCTCGTACCCGGCACCTGACAACACGGCAACGAACCCGAACGGCATCGCGGCCGTGCTCGTGGCCCACGGGGTCAAGTGGACGGGCGACGCGACGGGGATCAAGGACCCCTGGGGCAGCCCGTACTCTTACGACGCCCCGACCACCGGGAGCAACTACCTGTCATTCATCCTGGTGAGCCCGGGACCTGACAAGACGGTGGGCAGCCCGGATGACGTTTACTGCACCAACCAGCAGGCTCCGGTGCAGGGCGACCCCACCGCGGCCAGCCCGCCGCTCGGGGCCACCAAGGTGGCATCCGCGCAGTAGTGCCCGGCGGGCAGGGGGGAGCGGTTCTCCGCTCCCCCCTTCGCCCCGGGGGATAGGGGGTGGCCCTGGTGCTCTACCAGCTTAAGGTCTGGGCCGGCGGCCGGCTGGGGCGGGTGGTGGTGGACGCCCCCGGGCCCAGAGAGGCGGCGCGCGCCGTGTGGCGGCGGATGGGTGCGGGCGTGCTGGTCATCTCCGTCGAGGTGGCGGAGAAGAGGGGGCTTCTCGGCTCCCTGCGCCCCGGGGGCCAGGTGGGTCCCCGGGACCTGGAGCTCTTCTCCGTGAGGTTCGAGTCCATGCTGCGGGCGGGGGTGACGGCGCAGGAGGCCCTGGACGTGCTGGCTGCTCAGACCGAGCGCAGGGCGCTGGCCGCCGCACTGCGGGCGGTGTCCGAGAGTGTACGCGCGGGCTTTCCCCTTTCGGGCGCGCTGCACGCGCACCCCGACGTGTTCCCGGTGGCCTTCTGCCAGACCGTCGCAGCGGCCGAGGAGGCCGGGGCCCTGCCCGAGGCCCTGTCGCGGCTGGCGGCGCACTACGGGCGGGACGCGGCGTTCCGGGAGAAGCTGCGCCAGGCCCTCACGTACCCGGCGGTGGTGTTCTGCCTGGCCCTGGCCGTGACGGGCGGGATGTTCGGCTTCGTGGTCCCGCGGTTTGCCGCCCTGCTCCAGGGCGCCGGGGTGCCCCTGCCAGGGATAACGAGATTCGTGCTGGCGGTGTCCTCCCACGCCGGCTGGGGCGCCACCGCCGCTCTTGCGCTTGTGGCCGCTGGCGCGGCCATTCTGCGCGCCGCGCGGGTGGGTGGCAGGCTGCGCGCTCTCTGGGAGCGGCTTCTCCTCCGGCTGCCTGTCCTGGGCCGGATTGCCTCCCGCTCGGCGGCCGCGCGGGTGTGCCGCAGCCTGGCCCTGCTCCTTGAGACGGGGACTCCCGCCGTGCGCGCCCTGGAGTCCGCCGCCCGGACGGCCGGGTTTTCGCTGCTTGAGTCGGAGCTCGGCAGGGCCCGCGACGCCCTGCAGGGCGGGGGCTCCTTTGCCGCGTCGCTGGAGGGCTCGCGGTTCTTCCCGGGCGCCGCCCGCAAGATGGTGGCGGTGGGCGAGGCCTCGGGGCAGCTGCCGGGGATGCTCTCGCAGGCCGCGCGCCTTCTGGAGCTCGAGGTCGACGGACTCATGCAGCAGCTGCCGCCGTTTGTGGAGACGGCCATGCTGCTGGTGGTCGGGGGCAACGTGGCATTTGTCATGCTCTCTCTGTTCCTGCCCATCGTCACCCTTTACAAGGCGGTCCAGAAGTAGGTGGTTGTGGTGGCCGAGCGGCTGGGCGAGGTCCTGGTCTCGCTGGGCCTGCTCACCCGGGAGCAGTTCGAGGCCGCGCTGCGCGAGCAGGCCCAAAGCGGCAGGCGCCTCGGGGAGATCCTGGTCTCCGGGGGCCTGGTGCGGCCCGACCAGCTCGCGGACGCCCTGGCGCGGGGGGAGGGGCTGGGTCGGGCGCGCCTGGCGGACACCCCGCCCGTCCCCGGGGTGCCCGAGGCGCTGGTCAGGCGGCACCAGGTGTTCCCCTTTGCCCGGGACGGCAACGTCCTCTACGTGGCGATGGCCGACCCCTCCGATGTGGTGGCCCTGGACGACCTGCGCCTTGCCACCGGCTGCCAGGTGGTGTCCGAGGTGGCGAGCCCCGAGGAGGTTGCTCGGGCGGTGCAGAGGTGGTACGGGGCCCCCGGGGTGGAGGAGGCGCTGCGGGTGGCGACCGCGGCCGCCCCGGAGGAGGACGAGGAGGCGGGCGATCCCGACGCCCCCGTGGTGCGGCTGGTGGACGGCCTCATCGAGCAGGCGGTCTCCGAGGGGGCGTCCGACCTGCACCTTGAGCCCGAGCGGGGCCGGACGGTGGTGAGGCTCAGGGTCGACGGGGTGCTGCGGGACGTGATGGAGGTCCCCCGCCGCCTTCACCCCGCCGTGGTGACCAGGGTGAAGGTGATGGCCGGCCTGGACATAGCGGAGCGGAGGCTGCCACAGGACGGCAGGATCCGCCTGCGGTCCCCGCGGCCGGTCGACCTGCGGGTGTCCGTGCTGCCCGCGGTGCACGGCGAGGCGGTGGTGATGCGTGTGCTGGACACGGCGCGGGTGGTCCCCAGCCTGGAGGCCCTGGGTTACGAGCCGGAGGACCTGGCGAGGCTGCGCCGGGCGGTGTCGGCGCCGTACGGGATGGTGCTGCTCACCGGCCCGACGGGATCGGGCAAGACCACCACGCTGTACGCTGCGCTCAAAGAGGTCCTCAGCCGGGAGAAGAACGTGGTGACGGTGGAAGACCCGCCCGAGTATGAGATGCCCGGGGTGAGGCAGGTGGCGGTGAACCCCAGGGCCGGCCTGACGTTCGCCTCCGCCCTGCGCGCCATCCTGCGGCAGGACCCCGACGTGGTGATGGTGGGGGAGATAAGGGACGAAGAGACGGCGAAGATCGCCGTCCAGGCGGCCATGACCGGGCACCTGGTGCTCTCGACGCTTCACACCAACGACGCTGCCTCCGCGCCCGTCAGGCTCGTGGACATGGGGGTGAAGCCGTACCTGGTCGCCTCGTGCCTCTTGTGCGTGGCCGCCCAGCGGCTGGTGCGGGTCGTGTGCCCCCTGTGCGGCGAGAGGTACGAGCTCCCCCCGGACGCTCCCGAGCGGTACGCGCTGGGGCTCGACTCCGAGCCCGCGTACCTGCGCCGGGGCAGGGGCTGCTCCTCCTGCGGAGGTTCCGGCTACCGGGGGCGGACGGCGGTAGCCGAAGTGATGGTGGTCGACCGGGAGGTACGGGAGCTGGTGCGGCGGGGCGCGTCGGCTGACGAGATCCGGGATGCGGCGTCCAAGGGCGGCATGGTCCCCCTGCACGAGGCGGCTGCCGGCAAGGTCCTGGCGGGAGAGACCACGGTTGCGGAGGTGATGCGCGTTGTCTTCTCGGGGCTGGAGTGAGAGGGGGGCCTTTACCCTGGCCGGGGTGCTCCTGGCCGGGGCCATCCTGGCGGCCTGCGCCCTCGCCGTGGCGGGGCCCCTGGCGCGCGGCCTCCAGGATGCGGGGGCTTCCTCCCCGGGCAGCCGGGCCGTCTACCTGGCCCAGGAAAGGGCGGAGGAGTTGAAGGCCGTGCCCTGGGCGGAGCTGGTGTCCGAGCCCCGCGCGGAGGTCCCCGGCTTTCCCGGGTTCTACCGTGAGGTGAGGGTGTCCGAAGCCGGCCCTCCCCCGAAAACGCCGCTACGCCGCGCACTCCAGATCCTGGAGGTCAACTTTG
>JASEFA010000018.1 GCA_030019365.1 Bacillota bacterium | reverse complement strand
GAGAGGGCCGCCTGATGGTGCTCGCAGGGGGTTTTGAAGCGCACTCCTAGGGTGGTTGAGCACCACCCGATGAGCGAGACGGGCGAGGAAGCGAGGGGTGCCATCTTGGTTTCGCGCGCGCCCCCTGCGGGATTGAGGCGTAGGCGCCCGCGTAGGGGCGACGATGCGGGCATGGGTGCCCAGGTCGGGCTGGTGATGCGGGCGTGGGGGCTGCGAGGCAGGGGCGGCGGGGGCGGGGGTCAGGGGCGGGGGTCAGGGGCGGGGGCGGGGGTCAGGGGCGGGCGCTGGAGCGGCAGGAGACGAGGTCGTCGTTGAGGCCGCCGGGGCCGTATAGGCCCTGCCGCAAAATGGCCACGGGGATGGTGCGGAACAGGATGCTCAGATCGAGCGAGAAGCTCCAGTGGTCGACGTACCAGCGCGACATCAGCCACCGAACGTTCGCGTGCGCTTGTGACAATCCTGGCAAAGGATCTCGCAGTTGGTGACGGTAGCTGGCCCCTGACTGTTCCGGTGGTGGGCTTCCCATCCGCCGGACACGTCTCGACCACGGTACTCCCAGACCAGCTTTTGCGGACATCGTCCTGAGTGCGGATGCGCTGTGCGGGTGCATTCGCACCTGCCACCCGCCCCCGCAAACGCCTCCCTGACGACGCTGTCCGGAAACGGCCCAGCCATCGTTACCCCTGCTGCTCTTTGCGATACCTCCCTGACCGCCACGTACGTCTGCACCAGCCACACAGTGCCGACATGACCGGACGCGACCGACAGCGACCTGCCCGACCGGCTGCACCTACCCGGGGCCATCGGGACTTGGGAGAATCCGAACGCGAATCGCCCGTCCCAGTGGAAGGACACCTCAAGACCTGGGGCCGGAAGTCCAGGACCACAACGGGCTGACGATAAGCTGCGGTGACACTTAGAGGCGTGGGGAGCGGAGGAGGGAGAGGGGGCGTCGAGGAGGGCGGAGAGCAGGGGCGCGTGCGAGTCGAAGAGGCGGTGGGGCTGGATGGCGCGTTTGATGCCGTCGCGGCCGGCGAGGTCGATGAGGAAGGCCAGCGTACCGTCGTCCACCCGCCGGGCAAGCTGCCGGACGCGCACGCCCACCTCGATCTCGCGGCCGAGCAGGGACCTCCACCGGCCATCGTATTCCGCCAGCGACCCCGCAGT
Organism: Bacillota bacterium; assembly: GCA_030019365.1. Classification (NCBI taxonomy): domain Bacteria; kingdom Bacillati; phylum Bacillota; species Bacillota bacterium. The sequence goes on along the minus strand of JASEFA010000018.1, from coordinate 10,988 downwards.
CAGGTCGTCCTCCACCAGAGCGCGGGTCAAGACATCCACGGCGATCCCGGCCGCCAGCGATCCGTAATACACGCCGTGAGCGCCCGATCCGCTCCCCCGCGGAGAAGCCGGTCGGGGCATCACCCTGCACCTACTCAGTTTTTCCAGGGCAAGTTCACCCGCCACCACAGCACCAAGAAGGCTGCTCAGAGACGGCCAGGATCGGCCGACGTTAGCGGCGTCGGGAGGGCGCCATTTGCGCCTGGCACCGCGATCAGCCGGGTGACTGCGGCGCGGAAGCCGCGATCTTCCAGCGACTGCGGCGCAAGCGCCGCGACTCGCTCGGGATGGCGGACCCAGGGCCGCCATGACGGTGGCACTCCGGCGCGGGCTCCGTGGTCTTGCCGGGACCGCGGCGCAGGCACCGCCTTTCCGAATCCCACCTGGGCGCACGCGCCCGCGGCGGCGGCCATAGTGGGCTACCGCAGCAGCCCCGGCGGATCGGGGTCGCCGTGGAAGAACTGGCTGGGAGCACCAAGGAAGGTCTCCTAGCGGTGGTAGGGCTTGAGGTCATGCGGAAAACGATGGAAGAAGAGGTAAACCAGGTGGTGCGATTCAGAGGAACTGGGCACCTCGCGCAGCACCCAAGGCCCTCATAGCGGTAAGGGGGACAACCCCACCCGTGTTCACCTTCTCCGGGGGGACGTACGTCGCTGCAAGAAATCAAGAGGGCCGCGCCTCGCCGCCCATTACTCTTCGCACGAGTTTCATGACTTCGTCCACGTCGCGCACGCTGGCTCCTTTAACTCGAGACGGCAGAACTTGCCCGCTCAGCCCGTAGTGCAGATGATGGGGATATGTAGGGACCTCAGGATGGTGCGGAGCGTTGTCGAATCTCCACGTCTCACCTCCTCCCCGCTGCCAATGATACGAGTATCTACCCCTGTCATTGTACCTGATGTCCATGTAAGTCCCGTCTGAGAAAACTAGCCGAATCCTGCTGGGTTCAAGGGATTGGACAATAGCACCATTGATCAGATCCGGACAGACGGCAAGAATGTGCCTCACCAGGTCACCCGGGTCGACGCTCACCGGACCGGTTCCCTCATCACGGCCAGAAGCAGGTCCAGCAGCTTTTCGCGTCGGCCCTCGAGCCCTTCCCACTCAATGAGATCCTCCCAGGCTGGATGTTCTTCAACCTTGCGTTCCCGGATCAACCGCTCCAACCCGTCGGCCTGCCTGACGCCGTACCGGGCAATGAGGGCCAGGATCTGTTCCTCTGCGTTGCGGAGTTCGGTCTCCAGAAAAGTCTTCAGCGCCTTCCGCTCGAGTTCGTGCTCCGGCATGTTCAGTTGTCCAGCCACCATGGCCAGCGACGTGCTCACGTTTCCACCCTCCGCTCCGATTGTACCCGATGCCCCCGGGCGGCATCAATCCAGGTCCGACCGTCCGGCTCAATGGGGTACATGCGATTCGGGGGGCGATCGCGGTCCAGGGACTGCGGCTCGGTCTGTCAGCTTCGGTTGAGGGTGCGTGACGTGGGCGGTAAGGTGACCGCTCCCCCACGCGCGAGGCGCTGGCCTCCTACGTCGGCGAGCGCGGCGTCAGGCTGCAAGAGCTTGGCTCGGGGCCATAGGGGTTATCTTCCTTAACCCCCACTCCCGGGACCTGAATCTTCCCCAGGAGCCACGGGACTTACACAGATCGGCGGAGGGGCGGCGGTTCGCGGACGATGCGGTGCAGGCACCGCGGCCACAGGGTGATCGGTGCAGGGACCCCAGTGGAGGGGCCGATCGCGGTGTAGGCGCCGAGCTTCGGGGCATCGGGGTGTAGGGACCGCGGTCGGAGCAGGCATCTGGGTCTAGGGACCCCGGTGCCGGCAGGGATCGGGGTGTAGGGACCGCGGTCCGAGCAGCCATCGGGGTGCAGAGACCGCGGTTGGAGCGGGGATCGCGGTGTGGGGACCCTGGTGGGGTGCGGGGACCCCGGTTGGGGCAGGCGGGGGTGCCGGGGGGGTGGGTGGCGGGATGGATGGGATGGATGGGATGGGTGGCGGGGGGGTGGGTGGCGGCGGGGCGGGGGGGCCATCTGAGGAGGGGGCGGACGAGGGAGAGGCGGCCGTCGAGGAGGGCGGAGAGGAGGGGGCATGCCAGTCGAAGAGGCGGTGGGACTCCACGGCGCGCTTGATGCCGTCGCGGTTGGCGAGGTCGACGAGGAAGGCCAAGGCCCCCCCGAGGAGGTTGTCGATGATCTCCGCAAAAGCAGCCGAGTCCACCCCCTTGCTCTCGGTGGTGACAATCACTTGCTGGGCGAAGCCGTGCTTGCGATACCAGTCCGCCTTCTGCTGCCAGTGCGCCCGGTATTCGGTATCATGCATCAACCCCAGATGCTCCCAATACCATCTCATACCGCGGCACGTGAGGGTGAAATCGGGCAGGTAGAAGGTCACATCGGGTGCGTACAGGGCTGTCTCATAGGTGAAGGGGATGCCCCGGTCCGCGAGCAAGTTTGCGACGATCAACTCGGACTTGGAACGAAGGGAGGAGTTGATACGGGCCACATTAGCGTCCCCAATTCGGACAGCCTCGTCCGCGTCCTGCCGGCCCGCCGGGGCCGGAGCCGCCCGTGCGGGAGACGCCCGAAGGAAGTTACAGGCCGGCCAGATCCAGCAAAGCAGTACCCGCGCCGGCGAGGTGCTGTTCCATCTGGCGCAAGTTCTCGGTGAGGATTCCAACGTGGTCAGGGTGCTCCTGGCTCAGCCAATCCACGATGTACGGGCCGCCTTGCCTGCCTCCACGAATTCCCGCTCCTTGCAGGCCAACGTCTCTCCCCGGACCGCGCGCGCCCGGTTTGGTAGGGCCGCCCGACTGCCCCGGCCGCACCCTTCACCCGCGGGTCAGCTTGAGAGACTTGAATGCCCGAACCTGCTCCCGGATGGCGCGCTCGGTGGGCAGCCGTTCGATGCTGGAGGCACCGAAGAACCCGGCGATCCCGGGCATCCTCTCCAGGGCGCGGGCCACGTTGGCCGGCTCGTCCAGCGGCCCTCCGTGGCACAGTACGATGATGTCGGGGTTTACCTCACGGGCCGCCTTCGCCATGGCGAGCACTCTCTCGATGGCCTCGTCCAGCGAAAGTGCCACAGTCGCCCCGATGGTGCCCGCAGTGGTGAGCCCCACGTGGGGAACCAGAACGTCGGCACCGGCCTCGGCCATTCTGCGCGCCTGGTCCTCGTCGAACACGTAAGGCGCCGTGAGCAGGCCCATCTCGCGGGCGAGCCTGATCATCTCCACTTCCTTGTCGTACCCCATGCCCGTGCCTTCCAGGTTGGCCCGGAATACCCCGTCGATCAAGCCCACGGTGGGGAAGTTCTGTACGCCGCTGAAGTTGATCCGGATGAGCTCCTCCAGGAAAACCTCCATGTCGCGGAAGGGATCCGTCCCGCACACCCCGGCGAGAACCGGCGTGTGCTTCACCACCGGGATAACCTCACGCGCCATGTCCACCACGATGGCGTTGGCGTCCCCGTATGGCATGAGGCCGGCCAGGGAGCCGCGCCCCGACATGCGGTAACGTCCCGAATTGTAAATGATGATCAGGTCTGCGCCGCCGGCCTCTGCCATCTTGGCCGAGATGCCGGTACCCGCCCCGCAACCGATGACGGGTTCGCCCCTATTCACCTTCTCGCGCAAGTTCTGCAGGATTACATCCCGCACGATCCTCTTGCCCATCCTTATCCCTCCCCTAACAGCCCTGCAGCGGGGAAACCCAGGGCAGCAGATCCCCGTACATGCGCTTCCGCCACCGCCCGCCCAGCATGTCATCCAGGATGCGGGCAAGCAACAGGCCGAATTCCCTCTCGTTGATGTGCCTGTCCGCCACCAGCACCTCCAGGTTGTCCCTGGAAAGATCGACCTGCTCCTTCAACTCGTCGAGAAATGCCACGCTCCGCTTGGACCAGGTCGGGCGTTCAGGGTCTCCTCCATCCCAGAACGGCCCCGGGCCGGGACCCGCCCACCCCAACGACAGATCGGGTTCGCGGATGTCATACGCGCTCCACCCCCTCATGGGGACTGCCACGCAGGTGGGTCCCCGGGCCCGGTTCAGGCGCTCGGCGATGGCACGGGCCAGGGCGCGGGCTTCTTCGGGCAGCGTGCCGATCACGGTCACCATGGGGTTGTGCCTGTAAATGGTGCGGCCGGGGTAAAGCTTCTCTTCCTCCTCGAAGGTGCGACCCGTGACCAGCGACGCCTTACCCACCACCTGCTCCCGGGGCCCGAAGTTGATCATGTCCGCCCCGCCCGTGGAGATCACCTGGGGGACGCCCCTTTCCCCGGCTGCCGTCAGCCTGCCCGGCCCCGCGCTCAACACTCCCCCGCAGACCATGTCGGTCAGTTCGTGGGTGGTGACATCCGCCATCCCGGCGATGAAACCGCTCCTGATCATCTCTTCCATCGACCTGCCGCCGCTGCCCACGGCGTGGACGACCATCGAGTCGTAGCCTCTCTCCTCGAAGTAGCCGCGCACCACCTCGACGCAAGGGGTGGTGGTACCGAACATGGTATAACCGATGAGAGGCCTGGTGGCGATGGCCGGTTCGGGAGCGGAGGCCGCACCCACGGCAGCCCCGGCGGCGGCGCTCAGGATCCTGACCGTCACCGAGTTGAGCCCCTTTTCCGCCACCGGGTACCACATGGCAATGTCCTTGATGTCGACGTAGGGGCGGCAATCACCGGAAGCCATGGTCGAGAGCATCAGCTTGGCGACGCCGTAAGGCAACTCCTGCATGACCCGGGTACAGATGGAGGTCCCCAGGGAACCGGCGAACCCCATCACGGCCCCCACCCTGCCCTCCTGTACCAGGCGAGACGCGATCGCCGTAGCCCCCTTCGCCACCAGATCGGCGGCCTTCTCCCGCGGCATTCCCGTCAGCGCCCCGGCAGCAACCCCGGCCTCCCGGGCCACCTCGTCGATGGAGATGTCCGCCCACCCCACCGCTTTCCCGCTCACCGTCAGCTCCATCACGATCGGCGCGCCGCCGGCCCGCTCGACCTGGTCGCGCAAAAAGCGGACCTCGTCCCCCTTGGTGTCCAGGATCCCCATGATCAGTACTCCCGGTTTCCCACCCGCATCCCTGCGCACCTTGCCCACCCCCTGGGAAGGATATCCCCCGGTACGGTACCCATACGCGCACTTGACCTGGCGGCTTCGCCCCTCCGGGGGAAGTCGCCAGCCCCATCCTACAGCAGCTCGTACTGTTCCCTGACGAACGGCAACAACCCGACTCGCTCCAGCCGTTCCAGCGGAGCAGGGAAGGTAACCTGCACCACGCCCGGCAACCGCCCGATTTCGACGGCTCCCGTGATGGTAGCACGGTTCTTGACCTCGGGCACGCTCATGCCGAGCAAGCTTGCCGCCCGCTCGAGCCCGTTCTGAGTGGCCGCGTTCAGATCGGGCCCGGTGCCGACAAAACTGATGGGAGCCGACTCTTCAATCCGCTCCAGCCCCCACCTCCGCGCCAGCGCCACAGCCCGGGCGCGCTCCCCAGCCTCAAGAGGTCTGGCCAGGTAGGGCAGGTCTTCGGGGACGGGCAGGATGATGGGCCCATCGATCCCGAGGTTCTTGATCACCCGCACCTGGAGAGTGACGGTCCCCGAGACGTCGGCGGTGTGCCCGGCCACCTCGCCATCGCCCTGGCAGGCGTGCATGTCACCCACGTACACCCCGCCTCCCGGTACCTTGACCGGGCAAATCACGACGGCACCCGCCCTTACCGCATCGATGTTCATATGCCCGTCGGTGCGATGGGTCAGTTGCTCCGCCGTGATGGCGTACTCGTGCGGTGCCCCCACCAGGAAGGAACCGAAGTCGCCCGCATTGTGAGAGTCGGGCATGGTGACCGCAGGAGTCGTTCCCAGTTGGAGACAAAGTTCTGCTCACCGCACGTTTCAATAAGGTCCTGGCTAGTGGTCAGCTTGACCCCTATAACAACCACTGTCTTTCCCATGGTCTTCAGACGACGGACTAGAGGAATCAGGTCCCGGTCCCCGCCCACGAGACGAACGAGTCGCAAGCCGGATCGGTCAGCGCCATTTCGTACGCATCCAGCATCAGTTCAAGGTCAGACGCGTTCTTCCGTCACCTCATCAGGGCCCGTCTTGCCATACACGTGGCGAGTCTCCACCATTTTGCGCTGCAGCGCCGTCTGCAACCCCCGAAGCTCATCCAGGTCAAAGTCAGCATAGGCGCGAAGGTTCTTCACAGTGTTCGGGAATCTCTCATGTACCAAACCGATTACTAGGTCAACCAGACGGGCGGGGTTCCGGCTTGACCTTGAAGTTGCGCTTCATGCTCCAGTGGATGTTCTCATAGTCGATCAACACCAGCGTCTTGACGACCGTCACCCCCGCTTGCTAAGCCAACGACCCGCGGCGACCTGGTGAGGGGTTGCAGCGACATGATACGCCGCAAGTACCACCATCTCCTTCCAATGGCGGCCACCGGCGTGGCTTTATCTGGCCGTCGACTCGTTAAACACTCCTGACGCTTCGTTTGCAACAACGGCAACTGCCCCTGCTAAGTGACCCGCCCATACCCCTGGTTCGGAAGCATCTGTTCTGTAGGGAACTAGCAGTTCCTCCCTGGGTCGGCATGGTCACTGCCGGGCGAGGACTTAGTTGGTAGGGACAGAAGATACAAGCACATGAGGCACCGTGGCCCGGATAGCCAGTCACGAAGTCCAGCTGGGTACACGCGGCCGACTTGGCGGGCGCGACGCACTGGGACGTGTTCACTGACGGTGCATCATCTCAGGCAGCGCGGGTAAAAGAACGCGGCGGAGGCCGCCGCAAGAGCTACGAAAACGACCACCACAATCAGGTCTAGGCCCAGCCACCCATGAGCACCGCTAAGCAGGCCCCGCAGAAGGTTCGTGGCGTAAGTGAGAGGATTGACATAGGCTAGGGGACGGATCCAGCCCGGGATGGCCGCCAGTGGATAGTACACGCAGGAGGTGAACATGAGGGGCGTGCCCAGCAGGTTCATGAACAGGTTATAAGACTCACTCCGCTCTATGATCGCAGCCGCGCTCACGCCCAGTAAAGCCCAGGCCGCGCCGGAGAGCGCCGACACCACCCACACTGCCGCAATTGTGCCCAGTGACCATCTGATTCGGTCGCCCAACACTGGCGTCGATATGAGGATGAGGATCGAGTTCACCATAAGTACGTCGAGAACCCCGGTGATCGAGATCGAGGCAAGCAGAGTGGCCCGACGGATGGGCAGGGCAAACAACACCTCAAGCTGGCGCATCATCTTATCCATCCATACCGAGAAGGAGGCTCTCAGTCCGAGCGCCATGGAGTTGAGTACCAGGAGGCCAGGTACCACGAAGGCGGCGTAGTTCATCTCTACCGTTCCCACACGGATGCTCCCTACGGCTTGTGCCAAGGCGGGTGCGAACAGCAGGAAAGAAAGGACAGGGCCCACAACGAAGACAAAGCGGAAGGGCGACTTGAGTAGTCCCTGCAGATCCCGGTAAAGCACGCGCCCAAGTTCGCTAAGCACGGCTTTCATCCCTCCCAAACAGCCGCAGGTAGGCTTCCTCCACCGTGGGAGCACCGACCTCGAGCCCTGCCAGCCGGTGGCCCCACCCGTACAGGAGAGCGATCACCTCGGGCAAGCAGGCCCCGTTTCCCTTCAGTTGTAGGCGCAAGGCGGCAGGTTGTTCCCCTGCAGCCTTCGCCTGCAATACACCTTGGACGGCACGCAGTTTTTCCGCCACTTCGGCTACACTCACGCCGCCCGCCCCGTTCCCGACGTCTCCCAGCATGAGGGAAACAGCGGTCTGTCCCAACTCATCCAGCAGAGACCTCTTGGAGCCCCGCCACACCACCACACCTTCTCTCAAGAAGCAAACCTCATCGGCCAGTTCATGCACCTCGTCCATCGCCTGGGTGGTCAGGAACACCGTGGAACCCTGTTCACGCGCCTCCTGTACGCGCGTCCACACGGTATGGCGCGACACAGGATCCAGGCCTGTGGTAGGCTCATCCAAGAACAGTACCTGTGCTGGCAATGCCAGAGCGCGTGCCACATCCACCCGTCGTCTGAGACCACCTGAGAGCTCCGAGGATTTCTTGTGCATGTGCTCGGTCAAGTCAAAACGTTCCAGCACATCACGAGCCAGGAGTCTCGCCTTAGACGGTCGCACCCCTCGCAGGATCAAGTACAACCAGATGTTGTCATGCACATTGAACTGCTCGCCAAGGCCTCCACCCTGAGGGACCAAAGCGAGGCAGCTTCTTACCTGGAACGATTGGCTGCATACGTCATAGCCACAGACTCTGGCCGTTCCAGCATCGGGCCGTATGATGGTAGTCAGGATTCTCGTGGTGGTGGTTTTGCCGGCACCGTTCGGCCCCAGGAGCGCGAAAATGGTTCCCTGTTCCACCGCCAGGTCGACTTCCCTAACGGCCCACCTATTGAGGTATCTCTTCCCCAGCCCTTCCGTTTCGACGGCGTGTGCCATCCCTAAACTTTCCCTACCTCTCCAATGAGTTCGCGATATCTTTCCAAATAGCTGGCTGCGGGTCTCCGACCCGCACCCGTACCGCGTTGCGGGACCTCCACCGGCGATCACACCCGGCCCACGACTCCGCAGACAGGTGTCCTCCGCCAGCGCGCGGGCCAACACCTCCACAGAAATCTCGGCCGCCAGCAGTCCGTAGTACACGCCGCCGCCCGTCGTGGTCTTGACCTGGCCGGCGGCTTCGGCCACCACCAAAACGCAGTCCGCCACCGCGCAAGGCAGGGTGCCGAGGGGGAGCAGGCCGACCACCGGCCTGCCCGTGACGCGGTGGCCGCGGCCGCGCAGGCGCCGATGGTCTAGGAGCGCCGCCAGGCGCTCGAGGGGGCGGTCGTAGGCGGTCACCCCTCCATCTTCGGTCGCCGCCTTCTCCGTGAAGGCAAAGGCACCGCGGAACGAGGGCCCACTGAGCCAGGAGAAACCTTTCCGGGTCGATCGCGGCGCAGGCGCTGCGGTTCGGCGGACCATGCCGGTGCCGGAGCCTCGGTTGGGGCAGCGATTCCGGCGTAGGGGCAGCGGTTCGGCGGGCCATCCCGGCGGGGGCGCCGCAGTTCGAGGGCCGATTCCGGTGCAGGGACCGCGGTGCGGGGGGCGATCGCGGTGTAGGCACCGCGGTGCGGGGGGGCATCGCGGCACAGACGGCGGACCCCGGTGGTTGCCAAGCAACAGGCCGACAATTAGAACCGTAGGATTACGGCCTGGGCGCGAGATGCTCTTGCAGGCCTCGGCAAAGGTCAGCCTGCCGATGGCACCGTCCATGAAGCTCACGGTTGCCGAGACGACGCCCCGCTCCTTCCCTTCGATTTGGTCTAATGGTACGCTGTTGCGCACAAACTCCCACTGTGGACGATGGGCCGGACTTCCGCCACGTGCTGACGGGCGTCGGCCATCGGGTCGGGGTATCTCTCTAGGTGGTGAGCCGTGTCCCGGCGACCGCCCTCTCGAGGACGAATACCTTCCAGCCTATGTACCTGCGTTCCCTGCTCAGGTACGAGACTTTCTCCTTGTGCTTGCGTTCCCAGTGCGCGCGCGCCTCCGGATCATCCGGGTGCAGAGCCAGGTTGCGATGCAGTGCCAGCCACTGTAGCGATTCGTACCTGTCCCAGTCCGGCAGCGACGCCTCTACCATGTAGGTGAGGTCATACCCATTGCGCTCGATGGTCTCCAGCAGCTCGGAGTCCGTGCGCAACACGATCTCGGACGCGACTTCGTCGCGATAAGCCTGCGTACCCTCGCATTCGTTGAGCGTGGCTTCGCCGATAGCCAGAACGCCTCCGTCGGCCAGACACGACCCGAGCGCCTCGATCGTGTCCTCAAACGACCCAAAGATGAAGGTCGCCCCGATGCACAGGGCCACGTCGAACCTGTCGCCTTTCGAAGCCAGCGCTCGCGTGTGTTCTCTGCCGTCGGCACGCACGAACAGCACCTTGTTGGCGAAAGCAGACAGCCGCCTTCTGGCCTCTGCCTGCCGGATCTCGCCCGGAGACAGGTCTACACCCAGGCAGCGCGCAAGGAAGTTCTCCACGAGAAGAAAGGTCAGGCCGCCCTTCCCGCACCCCACGTCCAGCACCCGTTTCTCCACACCGGTGGCGGAGCGGGTCACCGCCGCATCGGGGAACAATCCGTCGTTGATGTTGGCAAGCCTCCAGGCCTCTGGAGCCCCCTGTCTGAGCTCCAGCCCGCATGCCCATCCAAGCTCCATGAGCTTGTCGATGTTGGTGGGATTCATGAACCGGTGGAACGAATGGCCCGTTGAGTAGAACTCGAACCCGTCCAAAGACCAGCCTCTCCTTTCGCCCCGTCCCCGACGCTCATACGACCGGAAATCGGGTTGTACCCGCAACTCCATGACCGCCACGCCGTAAGAGCCCGTCCTGTTGTTGCTGGCGAGGGCGGGCCGGACGGATGCCATGATCGAATTCGAGCCCCCCTGGTCTACTCCCTCCTCGAACTTCTGGGCACAGGCCAGGGCCCGCGCCTGAGTCACGGCCGGGCGGGACGAGGCGCGGCGGGACATCCATCCTGAGTGCGGCGTGGGCGCCGCGGTGGTGGGGTTGATCCGGGCGTAGGAGCCGCGATGGCAACGCTGATCCGGGCGTGGGCGCCCCGGTGCGGCGTGGGATTGGGGCGTGGGCGCCCCGGTCGGGCGGGAGATGGGGGCGTGGGCGCCGCGATACGGCTCCGATTGCGGCGTGGGCGCCGCGGTTGGCCGGCGATTGCGGCGTGGGCGCCGCCGCCTCGGCCGGGACCGCGGCGCCTGCACCGGCGTCCGGCGGCGATTGGGGGGCAGGCGGCGGGGGCGGCGGGGGCGGCGGGGGCGGCGGGGGCGCGAGCGGTGGCGCGGACGCGGGGGCTATTTGAGGAGGGTGCGGAGGAGGGAGAGGGGGCCGTCGAGGAGGGCGGAGAGCAGGGCCGCGTGCCAGTC
>JASEFA010000017.1 GCA_030019365.1 Bacillota bacterium | reverse complement strand
GGTACGAAACGGGCCCGGCGCTCCAGCAGCTCCTGCGTGCGCGGGCCGGGGACGGACGTGCGCAGCCTGATGGCTCCCATGGGTCAGACCTCCTCTCACTGCACGAGCAGGCTGAGGATCGCCTTCTCGGTGTGCATGCGGTTCTCCGCCTGGTCCCACACCACGGACTGGGGCCCCTCGATTACCTCCTCGGTCATCTCTTCACCCCGATACCCGGGGAGGCAGTGCATGAAGATGGCGTCTTCCTTCGCCAGCTTCAGATTCTCGGCGTTCACCTGGTAGGAGGCGAAGTCCCGCACCCGCTGCTCCTTGTTGGACTCCGGTCCGCCCATGCTGTGCCAGGTGTTGGCGTAGATCACATCGGCACCTTCCAGGGCCTCGCGCACATCGGCGGTGAGCACCAGTTTCGCCCCCGTCCGGCGGGCGCGCTCCCCGGCCACCCGCAAGACCTTTTCGCTCGGGTCATAGCCGGCCGGACGCGCGATGTAGACGTCGAATCCGAATGTACCTCCGCACACCAGCAGGGTGTGCGCCACGTTCCAGACGTCGCCCACGTAAGCCAGCTTCAGCCCCTCCAGACGGCCCTTCCTTTCCCGCATGGTAAGCAGGTCCGCCAGCCCCTGGCAGGGATGCTTGAGGTCGGTGAGGGCGTTGATAACCGGGTTCTTCATGTAGTAGGCAAACTCTTCCACAATCTCCTGCCCAAAGGTGCGTATGACCAGGGCATCGCAGTACCGGTCTATTACCCGCGCGGTGTCCCTGATGGGTTCTCCCCGCCCGAGCTGCAGCTCGTCCGGCCGCATGTAGAAAGACTGGGCCCCCAGGTGGGCAACTGCGGCCTGGAAAGACACCCGGGTGCGCGTCGACTTCTTTTCGAAGATGATGGCAATGGCCCTTCCGCGCAGGTATTCGTGCGGTTCCCGTCGTGCCCACTTGCGCTTGAAGTCGGCGGCGCTCTCCAGGATGTACTCGATCTCGTCCCGCGTGTAGTCCATCAAGGTGAGAAAGTCCCTGCCACGAAAGTGATCCCGCATGGGAGCGATACCTCCTCCTCCCTCGGCTTTGCGCGGGATGATTTCGCTCCCCTCCCGCCCGTCCCCTGGTCCGACAGCACAAAGATTTCCCTTATCTTTTGAATCCCCGTCCAAAGCGGGCAGGTTTGGGGCGGGGCGGTGCCGAAATGCATAGCCGGTGGGACGATGCTGACCGTAGGCGAAGCACTGGGGATCGGGGTCATGCAACGGGCGCGGGTGATCGCCGGGACGGGCGGCCTTGACAGGATCATCCGCTCCATAACCATCATGGATACGCCCGACATCAAGAACTGGTTGCGGGGCGGAGAGCTCCTGCTCAGCAACATCTTTGTAATCAGGGACAGCCCGGAGCAGCAGATCCGCCTGGTACAGGACCTGGCCGAGTCCGGGGCAGCGGGCCTGGGCATAAAGCTGAAGCGGTACGTGGAGTCGGTTCCGGGGAGAATGGTCGAACTCGCGGATGCCCTGAACCTCCCCCTGATCGAGATGCCCGTGGATTGCGCGTGGGTGGACGTAATGGTTCCCCTGTACACTGAGATCATAAACAGGCAGGCAGCCCGGCTGGCCCGGGCGCAGGAGATCAGGTTCACGAACGCATTCCTCTGGGATCTCCTGAACGGGTACGTGACCTCCCTCGAAGTGCTGGAATCGAGGGCCCGGTACGTTGGCATGCCCCTGGCCTCGGCCTATGCCGTGATGGTGCTGGACATCGACGGATTCGAGCGCTTCTACCTGCAGGTCCTGCAGCGGGACGAGGGCAGGGCCCAGGAGTTACGGGAGCGATTCGTGCGAATCGTGCGGTCGGCGTCAGGTCACCATCTGCCCAGGAGCCTGGCCATGGACCTGAGCGACAGCGTAACGGTTCTCGCCCCCGTGCCCTCGCACACCGACCCGGCCGACCTCCTCCGGGTGGCGGGCCTGATCAAGAACGAAGTCGTCAAAGCCTCCCCCGGCATCACCGTATCGGTGGGTATCAGCCGCCTGTGCCAGCACCCGCTCCATATTCCGCGTGCCTACCGGGAGGCTCGCCAGGCCGTGGCCCTGGGGAGAGAGCTCAGGGGTGCCGGCCACACCACCGGGTACCACGAGCTGGGAAGCTACCGGGTGCTCCTGAGCCAGGGAGATCGCTCGGAAGTGGAGGCCTTCTGCCGGGAAATCACGGGGCCCCTGGAGGAATACGAAAAGAAGCACCCGGGCCTGGTGGAGACCCTGGCCACCTTCCTGCGTTGCAACTGTGACCCGGGCCGGTGTGCCCGCCAGCTGTTCGTGCACCCCAATACGGTGCGGTACCGCTTGCGCAAGGTCGAGGCGCTCTGCGGCGTTTCCCTGGACAACCAGGAGCACCGCTTCAACCTGCAACTGGCCCTGAAGCTCCGCCGCCTCGTCCACCCCGAAAACCATCCCCCAAAGGAGGAGTAACCACGATGCAGGATGCCTGGCTGGGGCCATTCTTGAGCGAGGGGATGAAGCACATCGGGCCTCCCCCCGAGTCTCTGCCCCCGGGAGCGGACGGAAGGCTGATCCCCCTCTCCTGGGGATACCCGAGTCCCGATTCCTTTCCGCTGGAGGAAATGGCACGGGCCCTGCGTCTCACCCTGGAAGAGGAGGGGGCGGCCAGCCTGCAGTACTCCGGCGGCCCCTCCTGCGCCCGCCTGCGCGAGGTGCTTGCTCACCTGGTCCTGGCCAGGAGGATCCACTGCGGGCCGGAGGACATCCTGGTGACCACCGGCTCCAACCAGGCCATCGACCTGGTCGCCCGCGCCTTCGTGGATCCGGGAGACGTGGTGCTGGTCGAGGACCCCACCTTCTTCACCGCCCTGCGCATATTCCAGTCCCGGGCCGCCCGGGTGCGGGGAATCACCGTGGAGGAGGATGGCCTGTCGGTGGCGGAACTGGAGCAGGTGCTGCATGATCTGAACAGGAAGGGAGAGCGCGTCAAGGTGCTCTACCTCATCCCCTCGTTCCAAAACCCCACCGGCAGGACCCTGGGGCCCCGCAAACGCGCCCGTATCGTCGAACTGGCGCAGCGCTATGATTTCCTGATCCTGGAGGACGACGCCTACGGCCTGCTGTACTACGACTCACCCCCGCCTCCGGCCCTGAAGAGCACTGATGACGAGGGGCGGGTCATATACGTCAGCACGCTCTCGAAGCTGATCGCTCCGGGCATCCGCCTGGGATGGGCGGTGGCACCCCCGCCGGTCCTGTCCGCGCTCAGGCAGGTCAAGCTGGACGCCGGCACCAGCCCGTTCATGCAGGCCTTCGCTTACCGCCTGTGGGAGCAGATAGGGGAAGCCCGCGCCGACTGGCTGCGGAGCCTTTACCGCCCCCGCCGGGACGCCATGCTCGCCGCCCTGGAGAAGGAGTCCCCCGGGGGTTTCCGCTGGACCAGGCCCGGGGGAGGCTTCTTCATCTGGGTGGAGGGACCCGCGGGCTTCGACGCTGCCAGCTTCCGCCCGCTGGCCTCCGGATCAGGGGTGGACTTTATCCCCGGAGCAAACTTCAGTGGAGACGGAAAGGCGAGGGCCGGGATGCGCCTTTGCTTCAGCTACTGCTCCATCCCGGAAATCGAAGAGGGGGTGTCCCGGCTCGCCCGGGCCCTGCGCCAGCACGCCGGCACCTGATCGGGCCGGTCGCGCTAACCCAGGTAAGCCCTCTTCACGTGCTCGTCCTGCATCAAGTCGCGGGCGGCGCCCTGCAGGGCAATCTCGCCCGTCTCCAGGACGTAGGCGCGGGAAGCGGTCTCCAGAGCCAGGAAGGCATTCTGCTCCACCAGCAGGATGGTCACACCCTCGTCGTGGATCCTCTTGATGATGTCGAATATCTGCTCCACCAGCATGGGTGCCAGGCCAAGGGAGGGCTCGTCCAGCAGCAAGAGGCGGGGCCTGGCCATGAGGCCCCTGCCGATGGCCAACATCTGTTGCTCGCCCCCGGACAGGGTGCCCGCGGGCTGAGACAACCGCTCCTTCAGAATGGGGAAGTAGCCGAACACCGTGTCCAGGTCCTCTCGCACGCGCTGGCGGTCCCGCCGGCGGAAAGCGCCCATCTCCAGGTTCTCCAGTACGGTCATGCGCGGGAAAACGCGCCTGCCTTCCGGGACCTGAGAGATGCCCAGGCTGACGATGGAGGCAGGGCGCATGCGGGTGATATCCACCGAGTCAAAGACTATGCGGCCGGAAGCAGGCCTCGCCAGCCCGGAGATGGCCTTGAGCGTGGTGGTCTTCCCGGCCCCGTTGGCACCGATGAGGGTAACGATCTCTCCCTCTCTGACCTCCAGGGAGATACTCTTGAGAGCGCGGACGCTTCCGTAGTTGACCCGCACATCAGTTAGGGCCAGCATGGTCCCTCGCCCTCCTCCCCAGATAAGCCTCAATCACCCGCACGTCATTCTGTACGGTGGCGGGCGTCCCCTCGCTGATCTTCCGCCCGAAGTTGAGCACCGCTATCCACTCGCATATACCCATTACCACCTTCATGTCATGTTCGACCAGCAGGATGGTCACCCCGCGATCCCGCAGCTGAGCGATGAGGTCCATCAGGTGAGCGGTCTCCTGCGGGTTCATGCCGGCAGCCGGCTCATCCAGGAGGAGAAGCCGTGGCCGGGAAGCCATGGCACGCACGATTTCCAGCTCTCGCTGCAGACCATATGGCAGGTTGCGAGCATGCTGGCGGGCATGGGATGTCAACCCGAACATCTCCAGCAGTTCCTCAGCCATGGCCATCGCTTCCTTCTCACAGCGGCGCCTGCGCCCCGTGTTGCAGAAGTCGTCCCACACCGGGTTTCCGATGCGGGTGTGACAGCCCACCAGCACATTTTCGAAGACGCTCATGTCCCTGAAGAGCCGGATGTTCTGAAAGGTGCGGGCAATGCCCAACCGGTTGACGGCATCAGGTTTCAGCCCCGTTATGTCCCGGCCGCCAAAGACGATCCGGCCTTCGCTGGGACGGTATATGCCGCTGATCAGGTTGAACACGGTGGTCTTTCCGGATCCGTTGGGGCCGATGAGGCCCATGATGCGACCCGGCTCGAACGTCAGGTCGACCGAGTCGAGCGCCTTGAGCCCTCCGAATCTCATGCTCACCGAACTGAGCTGGAGCAGTACCTCACCCACCGCATTCCCTCCGGCACCGCCACATTCGTTCATGCATCACGGGCAGTTACCCTCCCTCCGGCGGACGCGCGAGCCGCTTGTTGAGCTCTCCCGCCAGGCCACCGGGGAAGAAGACGGCCACCAGGAACAGGAGGACGCCATACAGGATCAGTCGATAGTCCGCCAGGATGCGCATGGTCTCCAGGAGGTAGGTGAGACCCACGGCACCCACCACCGGCCCCACCAGAGTTCCCATCCCCCCCACCGCCACCATCATGAGGATGTATATGGACTCGCCCACGGTGAAGGAATCGGGGCTGACAAACCCGATGTAGTGGGCGTATAAGCTCCCTGCCACCCCCGCCAGCACCGCACCGAAAGTGAAGGCCAGTACCTTGTAGAAGGCCAGGTTGATGCCCATCACCTCCGCGGCCACCTGATCCTCCCGGATGGCGACCAGGGCGCGGCCGGTCCGGGAGTTGACCAGGTTGCGGATGATGACCAGAGTCAGGCAAACGATGGGAAGCAGCAGGTAGTAATACGCCGCCTTGCTCTCGAAGGAAATGGACCCCAGACCGGGAAGGTAGATCGGGCTCATGCGCGGTACCCCCGTCAGCCCCATGGGTCCCCTGGTCAGGCCAACCCAGTTGACCAGGACGTGCCGGATGATCTCCCCGAAGCCGAGACTGGCAATGACCAGGTAAGGCCCCTTCAGCCTGAGCGCTGGAACACCCAGCAACACACCGGCCGCTCCGGCCAGCACCCCGCCAGCCAGGAGGCCGAGCCAGGTGTTCCAGCCCAGTTTGAGGGAAAGGAGGGCAGAGGCGTAGGCCCCGATGCCGAAAAAGCCGGCATGGGCCAGGGAGAGCTGCCCGGCGTACCCGGTGAGCACGTTCAGCCCCGAGGCAAGCAGGACATAGATGAGGGACATGACGGCCACGTGCACGTAGTACGCCTTGAGGCCCAAAACCGGGAAGACGAGCGCGAGAACGGCCACGGCAACCCCTGCGATCACCAGCATGCGACGCTTCATGCCGCGCACCTAAACCTTCTCCACCGCATGCCTTCCGAACAACCCCGAAGGCCTGAATACCAGCACGAGGATGAGGATGACGAACGAAACGATCTCCTTGTAGAAGGACGACAGGAACCCGGCCGTAAGGCTCTCCGCCAGTCCCAGCAGAAACCCGCCCACTATGGCACCCTCCACGTTGCCCAGCCCGCCCATGATCACCACCGCAAACGCTTTGGACACCGCCTGAATGCTCATCTGCGGGTAAACCAGGAAGATGGGTCCCACCAGCGTCCCCGCGATGGCCGCCAGCGCCGCACTTACCGCGGACGTTATCATGGCCACGGTGCGGACTTCCACACCCATCAGGGCAGCGACCTCCATGTCTTCAGAGCATGCCCTCATGGCCTTCCCTATCCTCGCCTTCCTGATTACCACGGCCAGCGCAGCGATGACTATGGCGGTCACCACTACCACCAGGGCCCGCTGCACGGTTATGGAAACACCACCGAGGGAAATGATCCGGGAGTAAACCTCGGGGAACTTCTTGGGATCAGAGCCCCAAACCACTATGGCACCGTTCAGGAGAAAGGTGCTCAACCCCAGGGTGCCGATGATCATGTTCATGTGCGGCTTGTCCTGCAGGGGACGGAAGACGAGCCGCTCCAGGAAGACGCCCGCCGCGGCCATGGCCAGGGTGGCAACGATCAGGCCCAGGTAGAAAGGAAGTCCCTTCACCGCTACGAAGTAGAACCCGGCAAATGCACCCAGCATGTATATCTCGCCGTGGGCCCAGTTCACCAGGCCCAGTATGCCGTAAAGCATGGTGAGACCCAGGGCGATGAGGGCATATGTGCTCCCCAGCACCAATCCGTTGATCACCTGCTGGAGTACCTGAGCAAGCAATGCCACCGCGGCCTCCCGTACGAGCCTTTTCCGGCCAGGCCGGGGGGCAGGGAGTACCGCCCCCCGCCCCCCGGCCTCAGATGTCTACTTGGGGTACAGGATTACCTTCTTGTGGTTCCTCCACTGGACTATGAACACCTTCTTGTCCGCCTGGCCCTTCTCGTCGAACGTGGTCGGCCCCTGCACACCCGGCAGATCCTTGACCTTGGCCAGCTCGTCCCTCACCGCCTGCCGCCACTCGGCCAGGTTCTTGTGCTTGGTGCCCGCCCGGGTGAGCGCTTCCTTGGCGATGTAGACTGCCTCGTACGACGCCGCGGCGAACATGTCTGGATCCTTGGCGTACCTGGCCTTGTATGCCTCGATGAACTTGCGCGCCAACGGATTGGCCGCCCCCGCCTCGAAATAGCTGGTGACGATCATGCCCTCGTTGGACCCGGCAGCCAACTGGTCAAACTCGGGGGTGGAGACGCCGCCCAGGCCGAACAGCTGGACGTTGAGCTTGACCTCCTGGGCCTGGCGGGTAATCTGCGCGCCCTCCGTCAGGTTCCCGCCGATGAGCAGGGCTTCAGGGGCAGCAGCCTTGATCTTGGTCAACTGCGCGTAGAAGTCGGTATCGCCGACGTTGTATGCCTCCACGTTGGTGATGGTGCCCCCGTACTTCCTGGTGGCTTCCACGAACACCTCGGCGATACCCCTGCCGTAGTCCGTGTTCTCGTGGATGACCGCGAACTTCTTGAGGGGCATATTCTGGAAGATGTAGTCGGCGAGCTGGTTGACCTGCATGGGATTTGTGGCGCAGTTCCTGAAGATCCACTTGTTGCCGCTTTCCGTTATGGCCGTGGCCACAGCAACCGGGTCGATCTGGGGGGTCTTTTCCCTCTCCGTGACCTTCATGTGGGCCAGCACGCACGGGCTGTTGTACGCACCAATCACCAGGACGACCTCGTCCTTGGTGGTCAACTTCTCGGCCGCAGCTACGGATTGGGCCGGGACCGAAGCATCGTCCTCAAAGGTGGGCTGCAACGTCCTTCCGTCGATCCCACCGGCCTTGTTGATCTCCTCGACCGCCAGCTCGACTCCTTCCTTCATGCTGGTGCCGGGCTTGGCACACGTACCCGTCAGGGGAGCGATCACCCCGATCTTGATGGGCTCCTTGCTCGCTCCGCCGCCACACCCCACCAGGACACCGGTCACGAACACGGCCAGCACCAGCACGGCGCTCAACCTCAGAACTCGTCCACCAGCCCTCATGACCACCCTCCTCCCTTGTGGGCGTAACCTGATCGCCATCATCGCACGCGCTAGACCCAGGCGTGACACCCGGATACAGTCCCTCGCAACCCCCGGTGTCTCATCCTCCTCCCTGCCGCACATCGTGTGGCCCACTCCTGCCGTGCGATACAGATAGCGACTAATTCTATCAGCACCAGGACCTCTCCTTGTGCGATCTCGCAAAAAGTCAGGGCCATTGTTGTTCAGACGTACATAACGGTCCACTGCGCGTCCAGACGGTCGCTCCTCTAATCGCCAGCATCACCGCCCGCCCCTCCTTCCGTAACGTAGCCGGCAGCCTCCAGGGCGCTGGCCAGTTGCACGGCCACCAGCTTGCGGATGGGGATGGGCCGCCAGTTGAGCTGGGACTCCAGCTCCGCGGCGCGCCGCTCCAGTTCCCGGTATACCTCCGCGCGCACGGTCTCGAGCTCGCCCGCCCATCCCCCCGCGGCGGCGAGCTGGTGCTCGATGGCGCGGTGGAGCAGGCCCAGGAGCAGCAGCCGGTAGAAGCGCGTCACCTGCAGGTTGTCGAACTTCTCGGCCACCGTGGCCGGGCGCGCCAGCTCGGGGTCGCTCTCGGCCCAGCGACGCTTGGCCTCCAGGCCCTCCCGGCCCCGGCGGAGGAAGTCACTCAAGGCGGTCACGAAGGGACTGGGCGCGGTCAGGCGGTCGCGAACCCGGGCGAAGACCTGCTCCACGTAGTCGCGCGCCTGGGCGTCGATTTCCACCGAGGCGAGGACCGCCTCGCGCCGGGAGACATCGGCGGGGGAAGTATCCTCAATGCGGGGGTCGTAGAAGTAGGGCACTTCGCACACCAGCACGAAGCTCCCCGCCACCTCGCGAGCGTAGTCGACCGACGACGTGCCCGCGCTGATGATGGTGGCCGGATCCTTGCCCGCGTACTTCTCATAGTAGTCGTAGGTGTCGCGCGTCCCCGGCATCTCGAAGATGGCCTGGGCGTATTTCTTCGCGAAGGGCATCTCGGGCTCGCCCAGGCTGAGCGGGACCCTCTGCTCCCGCGCGATCCCGTGGAAGCGCTCATAAAGGGGCGGGCAGGACCGCGACACGTACCAGTAGACCCCACCGAAACCGGCGTTGTGCAGGGAGTACATGAAGTGGGGCCGGGCGAGGTCGATGAGGTGCATGAGCGCCTGCGTCTCCGGGATGGGCTTCTCCCACACCAGGGTCTTGTAGCGGATGGGGAAGGTCCACTCCGCCTGCTCGAATCCGGCCGGCCGGTAATAGTGCCGGGCGTAGTTGAACAGGGTGAAGGGACCGCCGAACCACCCCTCATTCAACCTGGTGCCGTCGGGGTCGATGGACTTCACCAGGTACCAGGTGTAGCCCAGCTTCTCGCGCAACCCGGCGTCTTCGGCCAGTCGCCAGGAGAGGTACTCCAGCATCATGGCGCCTATGGGTTCGTTGGGATGGGGACATCCGAACAGCACCGCCCGCCGGGGCCCCGACCCGATCCTGAGCGCCCGGATCATGTGCCCCGCCCGGGAACGCCCGATGTCCACCAGGTGTGCAACCCCCGGGTACCGCTCCCGCAGGCGTTCAGAACTCTCTTCCATCTCATCCACGGTCAGGAAGCGCTCGTAATCGGGAATGGCATCGCACACATCCCGCCACACCAAGGGACCACGCCTCCCTTCGACAAATCGATAACAGCAGGGGTAGTTCTCGGGTAATGCGAAAACTCCTGCCCCGCCGAGAAGGAATCCTTATGCCCGCGCATGCCGGACGTCTCCGTGCGGGCGGGCATCCTGAACATGCTGGCCGACCTGGCCGCCCAGGGAGCGGCCATCCTCTTCATCACCCACGATGTGGCCGTAGCCCGCTACCTGGCCCGGAGCATCGCGGTCATGTACCTGGGCAGGGTTGTGGAGCGGGCCCGCGGACGAGGTGCTGGAACATCCGGGGCATCCGTACACGCGCCCGCTCATCGCCAGCGCACCCTCTCCCGACCCGGCGGAGCGCCTGGCCGGACCCCACCCGGCTGGCGTCGAGTCCCGGCTCGTGGCCTCCCACCTTGAGCTTTAGCGACTGTCTCCTCTCCGCTAAGCTCACGGCATCACACGGGGGGCCGGACGCCTCACCCACGTCCGGCCCCCAACTCTACCCGTAAGCCCCGCGGCCCGCACCAGGGAACGCCCCTCGCCGCTCCCGCTCCGGCACGGGCGGAGCAGCCTTATCCCGCTTTCTCCCGCACCCGGTACTCCAGGTCTGCCAGGCGCCTTGTTACCAGATCGTTCCACACCCTCAGGAGGGCCCGCACATCCCGCATTTCCGCCCTGACTTCCTCGTACTGGCGGTCGATCGCGCCGTACAGAACCGAGTGACCTTCCGCTACCAGGCGGACCTGGTCCTGAACCGATTCTGCCACGACACCCAGGTGGCTCGTCTGCGAGCGCAGGGCAGCTAGCTCCGATTCCACCCGGGCCACCCGCTCGCCCAGCGCAGCAACCTCCGACTCCACCCGCGCCACCCGCTCGCCCAGCGCAGCAACCTCCGACTCCACCCGCGCCAGCCGTCCATCGAGAGAACCGACCCGCTGCTCAAGCCCACCGATCCGCTGCTCAAGCCCACCGACCCGCTGCTCAAGGGCATCCATCCGATGCTCGAGCGCATCCATCCGCCGGTCGAGCCGCCCGAAGCGATCCTCCAGAAACGCCCGCAACTCATCATCCACGGCTCTTACCTCCCACACTTTGGGAGCCGCTGACGCCATAATCTGAATTCGGCCTTCGGGCGCAATCTCCTGCCGGGTCGAGAGCCCGCCAAACCAGCCGGCCTTCCCCGAAGGGCACAAGCCGCGTGCACGCTGCAACCCCAACCTACCGCTGCTTCGAGGGACTGCCCCCTCGTACTCGTCCAGGGAGTGACCGCCTCGCCCACGCTCCTAGCCCATCCAGAGTGGGCACTCCCAGGTAAGCGTCAACCGTTCCTATTGCGAACCCGCGTGACAATACATCCTTCTGCGCTTTCCTGTGGTATAATCGGCGCAGGTGGTAGCCTTCGGGGCCGGGTGAGGGAGGCGTCTTCCCAAGTCCCGACCGGTGGTGATGCCCCTGCCTGGCGCGGGGGACGAGCCCATCAGCCCCAGCGGTTGACTCCGGTGGGAATCCGGGGCCGACAGTAAAGTCTGAGTGGGAGAAGGCGCTCAGAATACAGGGCACAGTTGTGCTGCCCTGGTTCTCGCCAGAAGGGCCCCCTCCACCGGAGGGGGCCTTTGGTAACCCTCCACCGGCGGGGCTTCTCATAACCCTCGCTACCCGGCACCTCGGAGGCAAAAGGGGGGTTAGACCATGGTAGTGACGGCACCGGAAACAGGAACCTGGCGGGTCAAGAAGGGGCTGGCGGAAATGCTCAAAGGGGGCGTCATCATGGACGTCACCACCCCCGAGCAGGCGAAGATAGCTGAAGAAGCGGGAGCAGTGGCGGTGATGGCCCTGGAGCGCGTCCCGGCGGACATCAGGGCCGCGGGCGGGGTTGCCCGGATGGCCGATCCCACCGTGATCCTGCGCATCATGGAGAAGGTCACCATCCCGGTGATGGCCAAGGTGCGCATCGGCCATTTCGTGGAAGCGCAGATTCTGCAGGCCCTGGAGGTCGACTACATTGACGAGTCGGAGGTGTTGACCCCCGCCGACGAGCAACTCCACATCGACAAGCACTGCTTCACCGTTCCCTTCGTATGCGGCGCCCGCAACCTGGGAGAGGCCCTGCGGCGCATCGCCGAAGGGGCAGCCATGATCCGCACCAAGGGCGAGGCGGGGACGGGCAACGTCGTCGAAGCCGTGCGCCACATGCGCATCATCAACGACGGGATCCGGCGCGTACGCACCTGCCCGGCAGAGGAACTGGTATCCCTGGCCCGGGAGATGGGCGCCCCTGTGGAGCTGCTGCAGGAGGTGCGCAAACTGGGCAGGTTACCGGTGGTGAACTTCGCCGCCGGCGGTATCGCCACCCCCGCGGATGCCGCCATGATGATGCAACTCGGGGCGGACGGCGTCTTCGTGGGCTCCGGCATCTTCAAGTCCAAGAATCCGCCCGCACGGGCCAGAGCCATCGTGCTGGCCACCACGCACTACAACGACCCCCGCATCCTGGCGGAGGTCTCAAAGGATCTGGGCGAAGCCATGCCGGGGCTCGAGATGGCCGCCATCCCTGAATCTCAGAGGATGCAGGCGCGGGGATGGTAGGGGGTGCGAACGTGAAGATAGGCGTCCTCGACCTGCAGGGGGCCGTGCTGGAGCACGTGCGTGCCGTGGAATCGGCAGGCGCAGAGGCGGTGCGGGTCAAGAAGGTCGACCACCTGGCCGGGCTGGACGGGCTCATCGTCCCCGGAGGAGAAAGCACCACCATGGGCCGGCTCATGGAGGAATACGGGTTCCTGGATCCGTTGCGGGCCATGGGCGAGAGCGGTCTCCCTATCTTCGGAACCTGCGCCGGTATGATCATGCTGGCGCGGGACATCGCCGGGAGCACCCAGCCCCGCCTGGGCCTGATGGACATCACCGTGCAGCGGAACGGGTTCGGGCGCCAGCGGGACTCCTTCGAAACCGACCTGGACATCCCGGCCCTGGGAAACGACCCCTTCCGGGCCGTATTCATCCGTGCCCCTTATGTCTCGGCGGTGGGGCCGGGGGTGGTGGAAGTCCTGGCCGCCCTCGGCGACCGCATAGTGCTGTGCCGGCAGGGCAGCCTGCTGGCGTCCGCCTTCCACCCCGAACTCACGGACGACACCAGGTTGCACCGCTATTTCCTCAGCCTGGTCAGCGCTGGCTGATCGACACCGCGCGACCGGGATCGCGTGGGCAGGACCGCGCGGGCAGGGCCCCGCGGCCGCACAGCCCGGCGGACTGCCTCTCATCCTCCCGCACTTCCTTCGCAAGCACGCCGCCAACCTGCACCGCACGGTACCGGATCTCACCGCTGACGCAGCCCGCCTGCTGGAACAGTACTGGTGGCCCGGAAACGTGCGCGAACTGGAAAACGTGGCCCAGTACGTGCTGCACGCCTGCCGGGGCGAGGCGGTGGAACCTCAGCACCTGCCCGCCCGCCTCCTGCAATCGCTTCAGGCGGACAGGCCGCTCACCGCGGAAGCCCGGGTGATGAGCTCCGCGGAGTGGGAGCGGCAGGCCATCGCCGAGGGCCTGCAGCGCCTGGGCAGGACACCCCGCGCCAAAGAAATCCTGGCCCGGCAACTGGGCATGAGCCGCTCCACCATCTACCGTAAGATCAGGGAATACGGCCTCCAGTAGTTGCGCCGCATCGCCCACGGCCAGGCCACGGCGGTCGCCTTCTGGATGCGACGTCCGGTCTCCCTGTATCCCATGAGGACCGACCCCTCATGACCCCAGCCCGGGCCTGCACCGCTCGATCCCCCTGAACCACCCCCCAGGCGGCAAAACGCCTGCCGAATACGCCGAATGCGAGCCACCTTCTCCGCGTCGACCCCCGCCAGCGACCAGCCCGGCGAATACCGGCAGGAAGACTCCCACGCCTGCGAGTACCACCGAACCAGCTGATCCGGGGACGCGGAAGGGTCACCGCGCTCCTGCTCCCACCTGTTAAAGGCCCGCCATTGCTCCAGCCTCTCCCGCAGCGCCTCCCGGTCAAACCCTGCCGCCCGCACCACCCCCAGGCTCGACCTGACTTCCGTGGACCGCGTCCGAATCCCCCGGTGTGTCAATCCAAGAGACGATTGTCGTCAGGGATAGCCAGGCTCCTGGTAACAGGCCCTGGGGCGAGCTGGGTGGCCACACCCGGGGCGAGACGCAAGGGCAGCCCCCGGGCCTTGGGGGCTGCCACATCCGTTCCCTTACCGGTTGTCCGCTACGTTAGTAGCGCCTGCTCGGCCGCTCCTTGCGTTCTCTGGCCTCGTTCACCACGATCTGCCGGCCGCCCATCTCTGCCCCGTGCAAGCTCGCTATCACGGTTTCCATGCTATCGGCCGGCACCTCCACGAAAGCGAAACCGCGGGACCGACCGGTCTCGCGGTCCGTCACGATGCGCACCGATACCACCTCGGCTACGGAGCCAAAGGCAGACTCGAGGTCCTGCTGCGTGCATCCGTAAGGCAGGTTTCCGACATACAGGGTCTTTGTCATTCTCTCAGTCCTCCATTCAAACCCTCACCATAATCTGCAATCATACAAGGACCGGAGATGCAAGGCCCTCTGCACTTCGTCCATTTCCTTCTAGGATTGCGCGCACAGTATATCACGTTCTCACGCCCAGGTCCAGAGGAAATTCGTGTCCCTGTCAACTCGTGTCCCCTACTCGAAATCGGGAGCCTCACCCTTTCCGCACCCCTGCTTCCCCGTCCTTCTCCCCCAGCCGCCGGTGCACGTGGTTATCGCGCTGCCGCAAGGGTCAGTCAAACCCCCGGAGACAACGCTCTTCGCAGGAGCACTGCCACTCAATGCCGAATAGCCGCAATGTGCGCCGCTCCCGCTACGCAAGTCGCTGCCACCTTTGCTACGACGTGAGGAAGTTTCTCAGGCCGGCCTTTCCCGAGTACCTGGGACCTGCCAACTGCTACCCCGAAACCTGACCACGCCGCGACGCCAGTTGCAGCGTATGGGCGGTGAGAGCGTTTGGTGGAGACGGCATGAGTGCCGGCGACGGCCGCCGCCGACAGCAGTCGCTGGGGCCTCAGGCGTGGGGCTTGGGATCAGCCGCCTCCAACTGCGCGCACGATCAGCACACACGCACCATCCGCCAGAGAATCTGTCAGCCCAGCGGGCCTTCCGTCCACGGATACCAGCGCCACCAGGGGGCGGGATCCGCCCGGTAGTACTGCCTGCCGGAACGAGTCGCCGTGCAGTACCGAAAGCACCTCAAGCAACTGCCCTACGGTCGCCCCGTCGGGAAGCTCAACCTGTTCCCCGTCGCATCCCGCCAGCGAACTCAGGAATCCCTTGTATCCCACCGTAACCTTCAAGGACGGCCACCTCCACGGCCACAACTGGTGGCGGCAGGCGCAGGCACCCTTCGCCGGTGGCACAGCCTGAGATCTCCTAAATGATGGCCAGCTCGCGGCCTACCTTTGCGAAAGCGGCCAGGGCAAAGTCCAGGT
>JASEFA010000016.1 GCA_030019365.1 Bacillota bacterium | reverse complement strand
CGGCCACGTCGCAGCCGCCGCAGGCCGCCGCCCAGAAGAAGGCGAGCTTCAGCTTCTCAGTCATGAGCCTCACCTCCCGTCGGGGGCAAGGTGGTTTCCAGCTCCGTGTCCCCACCCGAAACGGCGCCTGGTAGCGGCGTGCCGGCACCCCAGGCCCCCATGGCGACCGACTCGCACCGTCTCTCCTGCGTGCCCGGCTCGGGGAAGCGGGAGCGGGGGACGGGCAGGGGACCGAGGGCGCGCACCGCCTCCACCATCTCGCCCACCACCTGTACCAGCTTTTGTCCCTCGCTGGCCGAAATCCAGGCCAGGCGGAAGCGGGCGGGGTGGATGCCGAACTGGGCCAGGGTGCGCTCCAGGAGGGGGACGCGGCGCAGGGTCTTGTAGTTACCCTGCTGGTAGTGGCAGTCACCGGGGTGGCAGCCAGCGATGAGCACTCCGTCCGCCCGGGTGGCGAAGGCCTTGAGCACCAGGGTGGGTTCCACCCGGCCCGAGCACATCACGCGCACGATGCGCAGGTTGGCGGGGTACTTCAGGCGGGCCACCCCCGCCTGATCGGCGCCCGCGTAGGAGCACCAGTTGCAGAAAAACCCCACGACACGCGGTTCCCAATCGCCGGAAGGTGCGATAGCGCGATCCACAGCCAACCGTACCAACCTCCTCCGCCGTGCCCGGTACCCGGCATATCAGGCCACGTGGGCCGACAGCAGCGGTACCGGCGACACCACGTTTTTCTCCAGCGCCAGCGCGCGCGGTTCCAGCCCCAGCGCCAACCCGATCAACTGGGTGAGGAAGAAAACGGGCACCTGGAAACGGGTACCGAAGCGGGAGTTGATCTGGCGCTGGAAGGCGTCCAGGTTGATCTGGCAGAACGGGCACACCGTCACCAGACACTGGGCCCCCCTCTCCGTGGCACTCTCGAGGATTTTCCTGACCAGGGAAAGGGCCAGGTCCTGTTCGGAGAACATGAGGGACGCCCCGCAGCAGCGGGTCTTGTAGGGGAAGTCCACCGCCTCCGCGCCCAGCGTGCTCACCAGAGCCTCCAGGCGGACGGGGAACTCAGGATGATCGATGCCCTGGGGACGCACGGTCTGGCAACCGTAGTAGCAGGCGACGCGCAGCCCGGAGAGCTTCTTCTGCAGGCGGCGGGAGATGGCTTCACCACCCACGTCGTCCAGGAGGACCTCGGCCAGATGCCGCACGCGCACGCGTCCGCGGTATTCCAGTCCCGCCGCGCGCAGGGCCCGCCCGAGTCGCGCCCCCTGGGCGGCGTCCACCAGGAAGAGGTCGTGACCTCTCTTCAGCGTGAGATAGCAGGAACTGCACTGGGTCACCAGGTCGAGTCCGGACGGCTCGGCCAGGGCCAGGTTGCGCAGGGAGGCGCACGGGCCTTCCAGCGAGTCCAGCGCCCACATGGGGGCGGAACCACAGCAACTCCAGTCGGCCAGTTCCCGCAGTTCGATCTCCAGGGGGCCGGCGACGGCGCGGGCGGAGATGCCGGAGGCCACCCCCGACCCCTCATCGCAGCAGCATCCCGGGAAGAAGGTATACGCCCTCATACCCTGACGCCCCCTCCCACCACATCCGCCCGCGCCGGCATCCCGGCCGGAGCCTCCTCGCGGAGCGCCTTCAGCATGGCAGTCAGCTCCTTCACCCCGGCGGCGCGCGGCGGCCGCACCCTGAGACGCCCGTGCCAGAACAGGCTGATGCCCACGGGCAGCATCCGCAGGGCCTTCCGAGGCCGGGTGAGCAGGAACCTGAACATGACGCCCAGTTCATGCACCCGACCGCGCGCCTTCACCGAAGCAGCAAAGGTGCGATAGAAAGCCGCCACAGCCACACCGTCGGGCAGGAGCCCGTTCTGGGACCCCAGCATCTGCAGGGCGTGCATGAGTTCCGTGGGCTGGATGTCACAGGGGCAACGCACGGTGCACATGTAACAGGACGCGCACACCCACACCGCGTTGCTACGCAGGACCTCCCGCACCATGCCCGCCCGCACCAGGGCGATCACCTGGCGCGGGCTGTACCGCATCACGAACACGCTGGGGCAGGACGCGGCACACGTCCCGCACTGGATGCACAGCTTGAACTTGTCACCGCCGGGCAGAGCATACAGTTGCTCGGTCAGATCTACCACCGCTCACTCCCTCCTTCACCGGCCCGCGCCGCCGTCCCGCGGGGGCGGACACGCACCTCGCAGCGGGGCTGCGCGCCCCCGTGCGCCCCTGCACGCCCCGCGGGCAGGTCCACACGACCGCACACATTCAGGCCAGGGCCCCTTCGATCTCGGCCAGAAGCTGCCCCATGGAGAAGTGGCGTGCGGAGATGGCGCCACTGGGGCAGGCGGCCGCGCACACGCCGCATCCCTTGCACAGGGCCTCGTTCACCCGCGACACCTTCGCCTCTTCCACGAAGGAGATGGCCCCGAAGGGGCAGAGGGGGTTGCAGGTCCGGCAACCGCCGCACACCTCCTCGTCCACCACCGCCGTG
The DNA here is from genome assembly GCA_030019365.1 of Bacillota bacterium. NCBI lineage: Bacteria > Bacillati > Bacillota > Bacillota bacterium. The sequence goes on along the minus strand of JASEFA010000016.1, from coordinate 19,193 downwards.
GTGGGCTCGATTTCCACCGTACCCCGCACTGCGTTGGCCAGGGCGCGGGCAGCGGCGGCGGAAGCCTGGGCCACGGTATCGGGGATATCCTTGGGACCCTGGCAGCAGCCGGCGATGAACACGCCGTCGGTCATGGTGGCCACCGGGTCCAGCTTGGGGTGCCGCTCCAGGAAGAAGCCATCGGCGCTGCGGCTCACCCCAAAGAGGCGCCCCACCTGCTCCGCATCGGCGTGCGGCTTCACGGCACAACTCAGGACGACCAGGTCCACCGGGACGCGCCGCACCTGACCTACCAGGGTATCCTCGCACACGATCACGAGCCTGCCCCGCTCGGCGGGCAACTCCGCCGCGTCGGTGACCTCGGCGGCCCGGCCGCGCACGAAGTTGACCCCCTCCTCCTGCAGGCGGTTGTAGAACTCCTCGTAACCCTTGCCGAAGCACCGCAGGTCGATGTAGAACTGGTAGACCCGCGCATCCGGAACCTTCTCCCGGATCAGGTGGGCGTACTTGAGGGAGTACATGCAGCACACCCGCGAGCAGTAGCGGTGGAAGTGCTCGTCGCGGCTGCCCACGCAGTGCAGGATAGCCACGGCCTCGGGCACCCGCCCGTCCGCCAGGCGGATCTGGCCTCCGGTGGGACCTGAAGCATGGTTCAGCCGCTCGAACTCCAGCCCGGTGACGACGTCGCGGTAGCGGCCGTAGCCGTACTGCACCAGTTCGGTGGGGTCGAACTGCTGGAAGCCGGTGGCCAGGATGATGTTGCCTACCTCGAATTCCTCGTACTCGTCCTCCATGGCATGGTCGATGGCCTCGCGGTCGCAAGAGCGAGCACACACCTGGCACCGGCCCGTCTTGAAGTGGATGCAGGCGTCGCGGTCGATGGTGGGGACGTTGGGCACCGCATAGGTGTACGGCACCCGGATGGCGGCGTTTGGTCCCAGCAGGGCCTCCGAGTACACGAACTGGCGGCCGTCAACGTCCTCCAGGGTGATGAGCCCGGTGGGGCAGACGCGGGCACAGGCCCCGCAGCCCACACACAGTTCTTCCGATATGCGCGGCAGCACGGTGACGTCGCGGTCGACCCCGCGGCCGGTGAAGGTGATGGCGCTGGCGCCCACCACCTCGTCGCACATGCGCACGCACAACCCGCACAGGATGCAGGCCTCCTCCGCCCGGCCGCCCCGGAAGCGGGAGCGGGGCACCCCGTACTCCCGGGCCAGCTCCCGGATCACGGGGGCATGGGGGGTGCGGGCAAGCAGGAGTTCGATGAGCATGCGCCGGGCCGCCACCACCTGGTCGGTGCGGGTCCCGACTTCCAGGTCCGCCTCCACGGGGTAGGTGCACGCCGTCACCAGGGAAGCCCTGCCCCGGCTGGTGACCTCCACCGTGCACAGGCGGCACGCCCCGTAAGGACTCAGGGCAGGGTGGTGGCACAGGGTGGGGATCTCCACCCCGGCCCCGCGGGCCGCCTCCAGGACCGTCATGCCTTCGCGGGCGATCACCTTCCTGCCGTCGATCTTGAGCGTCAGCGCACTCAACGACCTTCCTCCCTTCACAAACGCCACCCTCGGGCCGCTTGCGGGCCATCACATTCGGCGGGACGCCCGGCCCCGTTGCTGGCGTCCGTCCCCGCCGGGTGCGGGTGGTCAGTCGGTGCCGGCGGCCACCTTGCCCGGCGCCAGGGTGGCGGGCACGGGCTGGCCGGAGACCCGCCTGACCGCTCCGAAGTGGGGCGGGCAGACGTCGTAGCAGGTGCCGCACCTGGTGCAGCGGGACTGGTCGATCACGTGCACCTGACCCTTGCCGCCGCTGATGGCCTCGGCCGGGCAGTTGCGCAGGCAGATCATGCAGGCCTTGCACTTCTGCGCGTCGATGTAGAACGAGGTGAGGGCCTTGCACGCGAAAGCGGGGCAGCGCTTCTCCCGGATGTGGGCCTCGTACTCGTCGCGGAAGTAACGCAGAGTGGTGAGCACCGGGTTGGGTGCCGTCTTCCCCAGGGCGCACAGAGAGGTGGCGGCCACCGTCCCGGCCAGCTCCTCCAGCAGTTCCAGGTCGCCCTCCTGGCCCCGCCCCTCGGTGATGTCGGTGAGGATCTCCCGCATGCGCCGCAGGCCCTCCCGGCAGGGCAGGCACTTGCCGCAGGACTCATCGCAGAGGAAGTCGGTGAAGTAGCGGGCCACCTCCACCATGCAGGAGTCTTCGTCCATGACGATCATGCCGCCCGACCCCATCATGGAGCCCAGCTTGGTCAGCTCGTCGAAATCGACGGCCACGTTCATGAGGTGCTCGGGGATGCACCCGCCCGACGGTCCGCCCGTCTGCACCGCCTTGAGCTCACGGCCCTGGGGGACGCCGCCGCCGATGAGGTAGACGATGTCCCGCAGGGAGATCCCCATGGGTACCTCCACCAGACCGGTGTTGTTCACCTTACCCACCAGCGAGAAGATCTTGGTGCCCTTGCTGCCCGCCGTTCCGATGGAGGCGAACCAGTCCGCCCCCCGGTTGACGATGAGGGGCACGTTGGCCCAGGTTTCCACGTTGTTGAGGCAGCTGGGCTTGCCCCAGAGCCCGCTCACCACGGTATGGATGTGCTTGGGACGGGGCTCCCCCACCCTGCCCTCCAGGGCGGTCATGAGGGCGCTGGACTCCCCGGAGACGAAGGCCCCCGCCCCCCGGTGCACATCGACTGTGAAGTCGAACCCGCTCCCCAGGATGTTCAGGCCCAGCAGGCCGTATTCCTCAGCCTGCCTGATGGCATGGGTCACGTTCTCCACCGCCAGGGGGTACTCGTGGCGCACGTACACGTACCCCTGGTGCGACCCCACGGCGTAGCCCCCGATGATGAGCCCCTCCAGCACGCTGTGGGGGTTCCCCTCCAGCAGGCTGCGGTCCATGAAGGCACCGGGGTCACCCTCGTCGGCGTTGACGATGACGTACCTGGGGTCCCCGGGGGCCCGCCGGCACTGCTCCCACTTGCGCCCGGTGGGAAAACCGGCCCCCCCGCGCCCCCGCAGGCCCGACCGCTTGATCTCCTCGATGACCTCCTCCGGAGTCATGGACGTCAGAGCTTTCGCCAGGGCGGAGTACCCGCCCAGGGCGATGTAGTCGTCAATGCTGCGGGGATCGATGCGACTGTTGTTCGCCAGGAGCAACCTGGTCTGGTGCTTGTAGAAAGGTATCTCGCTCTCCTGGACCAGGTTGACCCCGGTCATGGGATCGCGGTACAGCAGCCGGTCCACGATCTTCTTCTCCATCAGCGTCTGGGAGACGATCTGGGACACGTCCCCCGGCTTCACCTGCACGTAGCAGATCTCGTCGGGGTAGATGACCACGATGGGTCCCTTCTCGCAGAAGCCGGGGCACCCCGTGGGGCGTAGGTCCACTGCCTGGTCCAGACCCCTCCTGCGCAACTCCTCGGCAAAGGCGGAGACCACCTGCGCCGCCCCCACCGCCAGGCACCCGGTGCCCGCGCACACCGTCACGCAGGGCCTAGCGGGGTCCCGCCGGGCCAGGATGTCCTGGCGAAATGCCTCCAAATCCCCGGGTGACATGAGCTTTGCCATGGCCTTGCTCACCAGCCTCCTTCCGGGCCAGGGTTTGGGAAAGGATGGCGGGGACGTGGGCCGGCTGCACGTCCAGGTAGCACGTGCGAAACGGGAACACCATCACCACCGGGCCCCGCCGGCAGGGACCCGTGCACCCGGTCCGCACCACCTCCACCTCCGCCTCCAGACCCCGCCTGCGGATCTCTTCCGCGAACGTGGAAGCCAGATTGTGGGCATGAGAGGGGATGCATCCGCTGCAACATACGGCCACGCGCGCCCGGCGGGGATCCCTGCCGGCCCAAAGGGCCGTCCGCAACTGCTCCAGTTCCTCGAGGGACCCGAGCGGCATCGCCTTCCCCTCCTCCCTCCGCTGCCGCCCGCCGGCGGCAACCGCGACTCCACCTCCTCTAGCGTCAAGAGCCCTGCGGGGTATGCCTCCCCCCGCGGAGCCCAGGTGGCAACTGGTCGTACTGGCGAAGGACCTCGTCCACCTGGGCGGGCGTGACCTTGCCGTGGGTCTGCCCGTCCACCACCATCACCGGCCCCAGGGCGCAGCAGCCCAGGCAGTTTACCCGCTGCAGGGTGAACTTCGAGTCCGCCGTGGTGTGCCCGGACTTCACGCCCAGCACCTGCTCCGTCTTCTCCAGGATGGTCTGGCCCCCCCGCACGTGACAGGCCGTGCCCAGGCACACGCTCACCTGGTGTTTCCCCCGCGGCACCAGGCTGAGGGCCTTGTAGAAGCTGGCCACCCGGTACGGGTAGGTGCGCGGCACCCTCAGCCGGCGGCTCACCCTCTCCAGGACCTCCGGGGGAAGCCAGTTGTACTCGTTCTGTATGTCCAGCAATACCTGGATGAGGCCGCCTTCCTCGCCCGTGTATCGGTCCAGGATCTCCTCCACCCGGTCGACCATCCGTCCTCCTCCCTTCACCGGTGCGCCCTCACGTGCCCTCCGCGGCGGCCCGCCCGATCGGTCGCACCCTGTCTACCACGCGGCCGCCCAGGCGGGCGGGCCGCGCCGGGTCGGCGCCCGCGGCGCCGGGCCGTCAGCCCCCCACCCGCGGCATCAGGGCGTCACCACGCTGGCCGTCACCGGACACCTTGATCACCACGGTGCCCTTGCGGATGCGGCGGTGCGCCGGCGCCACCACGGCCGGGCACATGTTCCAGCAGGCGCCGCAGCCATTGCACCTCTCCTCGTGCACGTAACGGGCCCGCTTGCGGACCTTGACCTTGAAGTTGCCCACGAATCCGGAGACCTCAACCACTTCAGCGCTGGTAAACAGGTGGATGTGCGGGTCCTTCGCCACCTGGCTCAGCTTGGGGGTGAGGATGCAGGCTGCGCAGTCCAGGGTGGGGAAGGTCTTGTCGAACTGGGCCATCTGGCCGCCAATGCTGGGCTGGCGCTCGACCAGGTATACCTGGTAGCCGGCGGCGGCGATCTCCAGGGCCGCCTGGATGCCGGCGATGCCGCCTCCCACCACCAGGGTGGCCGGGTTCACCGATACCTCCCTGGCCTCCAGGGGCTGGTGCCAGGCCACCCGTCTCACGGCGGCGGTCACCAGGGCCCGCGCCTTGTCCGTGGCCTGCTTCCTGTCCACGGTGACCCAGGAGCAGTGCTCCCTGATGTTGGCCATCTGGAACAGGTAGCGGTTGAGCCCGGCAGCCTCGCACGCCTGCCGGAAGGTGGGTTCGTGCATGTGGGGGGAACAGGCGGCCACCACCACCCGGTTAAGACCCAGCTCGCGAATGTCCGTCTGCAGCATGTTCTGGGCGGGGTCGCTGCACATGTGCTCGTGGTGCCGGGCCACGGCCACTCCCGGGAGTGTGCCCGCATACCCGGCCACCGTCTCCACGTCCACCGTTCCCGCGATGTTGGTCCCGCAGTGGCAAACGTAAACACCCGTCCTGGCTTCCACGATCTACCTCCTCCGCCGGGTCAAATGCAGCAGGGGCAGGTCGAACTCCCAGGTTCGACCCTGCCCCTGCCATGCGCCAGTCCGACATATTGGGGATGGGGGCTCCAGTTCCGGGCCACGGCCTTTCCCTCTTCCGCCTTCAGGTACTCCCGGCCCGCCGGGAGAAACCAGAGCTAACCGCTACGACCTGCCGGCCTGCCTCCCTCAATCCTCCGCTGCCTCGCCACCGCCCTGGCCACCGCCTTGCTTCCCGGTCTGTCCCTTCCGTGAATTGCAACTTGCCAGTCAGCTTGTGGTTTGGATCACATTATAGCGGCAAAGTCTTGCACACCTCTTACACGGAGGGTGACGAATATCACAAGCCAGTTGAAGCTCTCCGGCGATTTCCTCACACAAGCTGACACGACCCACTTGTGAGGACTGAAACAAGCAAAACCACCCGACATTCCCCACCATCGGGTGGTCCCGGAGCCCGGCAGGTTATGCTAACTGTGGCGCCGAATAGCACCAGGAGATCTCCAGGAACGGGGGTGGGCGAATGGCGGATATCCGCTGGGACCTGGTACCCGTGGAAAGGCCGGAGGACACCAACGTCATTCTCGGGCAGTCCCACTTCATTAAGACGGTGGAAGACCTGCACGAGGCCATGGCCAACGCGGGCGGGGGCATCCGGTTCGGCATCGCCTTCAACGAGGCGTCGGGGCCATGCCTGGTGCGCTGGACGGGTAACGACCCCGATCTGGCGGAAATGGCGCGCCAGAACTGCCTGCGTATCGGGGCCGGGCACGTGTTCGTGATCATCATGCGGCAGGGATTTCCCATCAATGTGCTGAACGCCGTCAAGCAGGTCCCCGAGGTGTGCCGGATCTTCTGCGCCACCGCCAACCCGGTGCAGGTCCTGGTGGCGGAATCCGACCAGGGCCGGGGCGTGGCGGGCGTCATCGACGGGCTCACCGTGCGCGGGGTGGAGACGGACGAGGACATCGCCGAGCGCAAGGCTCTCCTGCGCCGGTTCGGCTACAAGCTCTGAGGGGGCGCCTACCGTGAAGCGAATCGTGAGCGTTTCCCTGGGGTCGTCCGATCGCGACCACACGGCGGAGGTGGAGATCCTGGGTGAGCGCTTTCTCATCGAGCGCCGGGGTACGGACGGGGACTTCCGCAAGGCCGTGCAGATGGTGGGCGAGTTGGACGGCAAGGTCGCTGCCTTCGGCATGGGCGGCACCGACGTGTACCTGGCGGTGGGGGACAGGCGCTTCCGCCTGCGGGCCAGCCGGCCCCTGGTGCAGGCAGCCCGGGTGACGCCCATGGTCGACGGCTCCGGTCTGAAGAACACCGTCCAGCGCCTGACCGTGGAGTACTTGCAGGCAGAGCTGCGCTACCCCTTCGCGGGCAAGACCGCCTTCGTGGTATGCGCGGTGGACGCCTATGGCCTGGCCGAGAGCCTCGACCGGGCCGGCTGCCGGCTCATCATGGGAGACCTCCTGTACACCGTGGGCATCAACATCCCCATCCGCACCATGACGGGACTGCGGCGGGCGGCCGCCCTGCTGGCCCCCATCATCACCCAGCTGCCCATGAGCATGCTTTACCCCACCGGGGAGAAGCAGACGGAACGCCACCCCAAGCCGCCCTACACCGGCTACTACCAGCAAGCGGACATCATCGCCGGGGACTGGCACTACATCTACCGCCGCCTGCCCGACTCCCTGCCCGAAAAGGTGATCATCACCAACACGGTGACGGCAAGAGACGTGGAAGAGCTGCGCCAGACCGGCGCAAAGCTGCTCCTCACCACCACCCCGGAGTTCCAGGGTCGTTCCTTCGGCACCAACGTCCTGGAGGCTATCTTCGTCACCCTGCTGGGGAAGCGCCCCGAGGAGGTGCGACCCGGCGACTACGAGCGCCTGATGGCCGACATGGGATATCGTCCCCGGGTGGTGTGGCTCCAACCATCCGGACCGACCAGTCCATGAGGCGCGGCAACGCCCACCAGTACAGGGCCAGCTGGATGAGGTAAGTGGCCACCGTCACGGCCACGGGCGCCCGGGGAGATGCCTGCCACGATGAGGCAATGCTGGCCAGCCCGCAGGCGATGGTGAGGTTGTAAAAGGGATGGGCCATGGCGGCGGGGATGAGTGTGCCCGCACGCCGGGTGATGATCCCCATGGCCAGGCCGAATGCGGCGGAAAAAAGCACGTACATGAGGATGGGTATCGGCCGGGGCGGGAACAGGTAGTAGTTGACGTGAAAGAGGCCGAAGAACAGGGCCTGGCCCAGCAGCGACCCCAGCCGCCCGAGAGGTTTCTCCCAGGCGTGCAGAAGGTACCCCCGGAAGAACAGTTCCTCGGCGAAGTTCCCCTGCAGGAAGCGCAGGGCGAGCCCCAGTACGGCCAGCCCGGTGACCTCCGGCTTCGCCCACCCCACCGCGACGGAACCCACGAACACCAGGTCAGTCAGCAGATATGACGCCGTGATCAGCACCCACGTCCACAGGCAGGCCAGGGCACCCAGGGCGATCTGGGTCGCGACGCGGCGCGCGGGCAGCCCGAGGTCGTCCCAGTGCCAGCCTTCGTAACCCAGGGCTGCGGCCAGGGTGAGCACCAGCATGGGCGCCTTGCCCCATACCTGCCCCGTGGTACCGTACAGATACAGGCGCAGGACCATGATGACGGCGAACAGACCCACCCCCGCCAGCACGGCCGTGCGCCCGTCCCGCCCCACGCGGGAAGCGGCCGCGACCGCGCACGGCGCGAACCCTTCTGGTTGGCCCACCGGCGTCTCTGAAGAAGGCCGAGCGGGACGGCCGCGGGCTTCGGCACGGTGCCGCACGTACCGGGCGAAGAAGACCAGCCCCGCCGCCGAGAGCAGGTACTCGTAAAGCAAACCGATCCGCACGCCACCGCGCGCGACGGCCAGGAAGTCCAGAACACCCAGCAGCCCGTATGCCAGTAGTGCCGGAACCAGAAAGCGCCGCGCCGTCACCCTCTAACCCCCCAGGGCTCCCAGGCGTGTGCCGGCTCAGACCTTGACCCCCATCTCCTCTTCCACCGCGTCCAGGAAACCCTGGTCGTCGGTATAGCGCCGGGCCTGGGCCAGGCAGGTCTCGATCACCCCGGTGCGGTGGCGGTGGTCAACCCGGAAGGTACGGGCTGCCCGCAGGAAATCGATTTCCTCCAGGCCCTCCGCTCCCCGGTCGAAGGCCTGCCGCTTGGCCCGGGTGACCAGCTCCTCCAGCTCGGCTCCCGAAAAGTTAGCGGTGAGCGGGACCACCTCTTCTGCCAGGAACTGGCGCAGCCCGTCCTCGGGGATGGCCAGGGGCGGGCGGCGGCGTGAGGTACCGGCCTTGAGCCCCAGGTGCACGAGGAGGATGTCCTGCCGGGCGGCCTCTCCTGGATACAGGAAGGGGATCTTGTAGTCGAAGCGCCCCGTGCGCAGGAAGGCCTCGTCGAGCTGATCGGGGACGTTGGTGGTCCCCACGATGATGGCCTCCCGGTCGGGTCTGCCCAGCCACTCCAGGAACTGGGAAAACACCCGCCGGGTTTCCTCGCCCGCGGAGTCGGTGGCCACTCCCCGGCGCCCGAAGCGGTCGATCTCGTCGACGAACACCACCGCCGGCGACATCTTTTCCGCCAGGGCGATGGCGTTCTTCATCTTCTGGCCCGACTCCCCCAGCCACTTGGAGTAAATGTTCTCGGTAACCAGGTGGATGAATGGCAACTGCACCTCGCTGGCCAGGGCGGTGGCAAACAGGCTCTTCCCCGTCCCCGGGGGACCGAAGAAGAGGATGCCCTTAGGAAGGGGCAGGGCGTAGCGCCGGGCGCGGTCGGCGTATCTCAACACGTTGATCACGTACTTGTGGATGAAGCCCTTGATCACGTCGTACCCGCCGATATCCCCGAACCCCAGGGTGGGCTCCTGCACCTCCAGGACGCCCGACTTCTTCACCAGCTCGGACTTCAGGTCCTTGATCACCCTCAGGTCGAATTGCTGGGTGCGGAAGTAGGACTCCAGCAGGACGCTTTCCATCTGGTGCAGGCTCAGCCCGGCCGTCCCCATCACGATCTCTTCCACCCCGGCGTCTTCCAGAGGCACCTCGAGCTCGCGGGCCGTGGTGCGGACGATGTGGGAGCGTTCGTCGCGCCTGGAGGGATCCACCGACACAATGACCGTCAGTTCCCGCGTGTAGTCATCCAGCACCCGCTCGGCGTCAGCCGTCACCAGGATCACGGTGGATCCCTTGGTGATCACGGCCGGGTCGATGGCCCACGCCCGCAGGGCACTGCACAGGCCGGTCTCGTGCTCCCGGTTCTCGGAAAGGTTCTGGATGATGAAGCAGGCGCGCCAGCTCTTGAGCTGGGCATCCACCTCCTTCAGGGCGGACTTGAAAAACTGCAGCTGGATGCCCCCCTCCTCGCGGGTACCCACCCGCTGGGCGAGGGGGCTCGACCCCACCCTCTTGCGGAAGGGTTCGAACTGGGGCCCGGAGGAGGAGTCCACCAGGCGCCCGAGCCCTTCCCACTGGTCATACACGAAATAGTAGTCGTAGCGCGCATCGGGCTGCCGCAGCAGGTACTCCTTGAGTTGGTGCAGGCGCTTGGGGTCCGAGGTCTCAAAGACGATGACCGGAGAATAGTTGCTCTTCCGCTTCAGTAACCCCCGGGATATCCACCCGGTATCCAGCTGCAGGTACAGCGACAACTCCTCCACCCCCCAGGCCCGCTTCTAGCCGCAGAGGGTGCGCCGGCGCACGGAGAGCCGTAGGCCCAGAGCGCGGAGCTTCCCCTCCAGGGCATCCACCGCCCCTTCGCCCGCGCGCTCGTACACCTCCAGGCCGGAGGCAGTCACGACCACTTCCACGATGGAAGGCCGGGTTACGACTTCGCCGCACCGTCCGGTGGGAGCGCAAAACCCCGTACCCGTTCTGCTCACGGGGCGCCCACCTGCCGCCGCGCTCCCTCCCTTTCCTCCTCGGGCTCCCTGGTTTCTTCCACCATCTCTTCTTCGGACTTGGGCGTCACGTGCAGGGGAAGGGCCACCAGCCCCAGGGACCGCAGGGCGCGGCGGAGGGCTTCCGCCTCGTCTTCGCACTCCTTTCCCTGGAACCCGACGAAGTTGGCGGTAATCCGGCCCTGGCGGTCCACGCTAACCTCTATCCTGCGGGCCAACTCCTCACCCCCCAGGGCCCCCCCGGGGCCTACAGCGTGCCCCTTACCAGCACCACCTTGCGCCCGGGACCTTGATCCGGAACTTCCTCCAGCTCGACCTGGTAGTTCATCTCTTCCAGGGCGCGGGCCACCGCCAGGGCGCTGTGATTCTGCTGGATCGATTCCGTCAGGCCGCGCACCACCGGCTCGTATCCCCCGTAGGCGTCGTACATGAACCTGACCTCTCCGGTGGCGCGGGAAACCTTGATCCCCAGCCCACGGGGGAATTCCGGCGTGATGACGGCGAAGTCCACGTCATAGTGGCGGCCGAAGTAGTCAGTGATCTGGCGCGTCACCCGGCCCCCCTTCTCCTCGGCCACCGCCTCCACGGCCTGGCGCAGGATCTCCCATCCCGGCAACTGCTCGATGGACTGACCGGGCTCGGGCTGTCCCAGGCAGATCTCCGAGTTGTACGTGGCCACCTGACTCATAGGTGCCACCTCCTCCGCACGAGAAGCTACTCCAGGCGCGTGGGGCCTTCGGAGCGGAGATCCCGCCTGCGTTCGTTCATCGCCTGCCGGATGCGGCTCACACCGTGGCGCAGGTTCTCCCTCTCGGCATTCAGGGCTCCCTGTCGCTGACGCAGTTCGTCAAGCTGCCGGTTGGGTTGGGCCAGGGTACGGGCAAGGACCTGCAGTTCCACCAGGTGTCTCTGAATCTGCAACTGCTCCCGGCGCACGGGATCTGCCTCACCCACCACCAGGTCGTCCAGCTTCTGCCGCCGTCGCTCCAGGTCAGTCTCCGACAGGCCGGCCAGTTCCTGCTGCCACTGCTGCACCTTGGTGGCGCGGATGCGGGCCACGCCCCCGCCCTGCTCCCACCTCTCCACCACAGCCCGCAACTGCCACTGGCGGTCCATCTTCTCGCGGTTGGCCTGCTCCACTTCCCGCTGGCGGGCCGCCAGCACCTCTAGTTCCCTCTCCACCTCGGCGAGCCGGGCAAGGCATTCTTCCTCGCGCCGTCTCCACGCTTCCAGTTCGTCCAAAGGAGGGATGACGCGCGACCGCTTCCAGGTCTCCGCCATCACCGTCCCCAGGAGAATGAACAGGGGTACGGTGATGACGATCCCCACCAGCACCTGGATGATGCGGCTGGACGAGGGCAGGAGAGCGCGCGCAACCACCTGGGCCACCGCGGCGCAGGTCACGAACACGCCCCCCAGCCCGGCCAGGCTGGACTTCGTGTACCGGTAACCGGTGGCCAGGTTGACCGCCCCGGCTATGACCAGCCATATGAACAGGACAGCCCCAATCGCGATGTACCACACGGGAGTGTGCCCCCAGGTCCACTATAACAAAAGGAGCGAACCCCGGCAAGGATTCCCGCACCGGGCCCTGCCCCCCGCGACGCGCTGGTAGTATCTCCCGGAGCGCGGGCAGCGATACTCCGCGCTACAACTCGCCCCGCTGCTGGAGGGTGCGCACCTTCTCCAGTTCCCGGAACACCAGCCCCCTTGCCTCTTCCGTCTGCCACCAGTTGTCCCGCCTCACATCGGGGCGGCCGTCCGGGCAGCAGAGGACCCTTACGCCCGGGAAATACCGCTCGAACGTCAGCCGGGCCCGGCGCAAGTGGAACGGCGCCGACACCAGCAGGACCGCGTCGCGGGGCAGGAGGCCCAGCTTCTCCAGGAGCTCCCGGCCCATGGCCACGTTCTCCTCGGTGTTGGCCGAGCGCATTTCCAGTATAAGGTCCTCCTGCGGAACCCCCTGCTCCACAGCCAGGCGGCCCAGGAACTGGGCCTCCACCTGCCCCAGCTCCCGGTTGTACCCGCCCGCGATGAGCACGCGGGGGGCAAATCCCTGGCGGTACAGCTCCGCACCCCGCAGGGCGCGGGCCTCGTTGCGGCCCCCGAATACAAAGATGAGCTCGGCGGCCGCCGGCTCATCTTCCAGGAACAGAAACTCAGTGATGTCCGCGATGGTCATCCCCTCGTACAGCCTGGGGATGGGCCAACCCTTGATCAAGTTACACCACCGTCCCTTTCCGGTTGTGAAATGGGGGATTCACGGAAGTTTCTGCCACCCTTGCCCCTGGTCACCCGGGACCCCTTGAACCCGATCAGGATACCAGGGGCTCGCCGGGCACCTGGGCCGCCATACCGGATACCAGTTCCACGCGAGAGGCGATGAGCTGCGGGTCCACCACCTTGCCCGCCTCGTGCACGAACACCCCGTACCGGCTTACCTCGATGCCGCGGAAACCCACGCCACCGGCCTCCGCGATGGTCCTCCTCAGGCCGGACCCGAGGATCCCCTTCACCTCCTCGTCCTTGAATCCGGTGACCAGGTACCTAGCCGAGAAATCGTCCGCGGGCATGGCGATCTGGTGCCCCTGGGGAGTGCGACCCTTGAGGAGCCCCCGGTCGTACACGGCAAAGGGCGAGGCAGACACGCGCACGAGCGCCGCCACCCGGGTGCAGTCGGGGGCGGCGGCGTCGAAGTCCACCCCCGGGGGAACCCGCACCACCACGACCGCCTTCTCCTTCACCCCGACCAGCGCCGGGAACCTGCCTGCCACCTTCCACCCGTACACATCCGCGTCCAGAATCCGCTTCAGCTCCCCCAGCACGGGGTGGGCGGCCTCCTCGGCCAGGGAAGACACCACTTCCAGGCCCGCCAGCCGGGCCGCCCGGCGCATGGCTTCCAGATATGCCCGGTTGACCCACAAGCGGAGGGGCACGAGGGACAGTCCGGCCGCCGCCAGGACCAGGATGGCGCACCGCCCCCGCCACGGGTCGGGCAAAACAATAAAGCAGCCCAGCATGATCACGCCGGCTGCCACCAGGATCCATCGGAATGCACGTGTTTCATAGGACAACCGGGCCACCCCCCGGCGACTTCCCATCCTATATTTTCACCCTCGCCCCCCACTTTTCCTCCTTCCCATGGGCTCACCTTTTCCGCCCGCAACCGGGGCGCGCAGCAGGCAGCGTGATTGACCACCCCCCGACGGCAGGTTAGAATGGGTGGCGCGGAGGGGGGACATCGGGTGCACATCGAGGTCAAGTTTTTCGCCCTGGCGCGGGACCTGGCCGGCGGGGCCGGAACGACCATAGACCTGCCGGAAGGGGCCACCGTGGCCCAGGCCTGGGACGAGATCATCCGCCGGCACCCGGGTCTGGCCAGATACCGGGAGGAATTCCTGGTGGCCGTGAACCGCCGCTTCGCCAACCCGGACCGCCCCCTGGCAGAGGGCGACGAGGTGGCCGTGATCCCCCCGGTAAGCGGCGGCGACCAGTACGGGGTGAGCGGGGGCGGCCACTACGAGGTGACGCCGGCGCCCCTGGAGGTCGACCGGGCGGTGCAGGCCGTGCGCCATCCCGAAGCAGGGGCCGTGGTCCTCTTTATCGGCACCGTGCGCGAGCGTACGGGTAACACCCGCACCCTGGAGATCGATTACGAGACCTACCCGGAAATGGCCGGCGATCAACTCGAGGCCATCGGCGACGAAGTCCGCCGGCGCTGGGACGTGCGCGGCATCCACGTCACCCACCGCCAGGGCCGGTTGAAGCCCGGGGACGACAGCGTGGTGATAGCGGTGTCCGCACCCCACCGGGGGGACGCTTTTGCCGCCTGCCGGTATGTGATCGATCGAATAAAGGAGACCGTGCCCATCTGGAAGAAGGAAACTACTGGGAGCGGCACCCGCTGGGTCGACCGGGAGCGATAAGGCGGGAGCGGCACCCGCCGGGGAGACCGGGAGGGATAGGGTTGGCAGCGGCACTGGCGGGCATCCTGGGCCTGGTAGTGGGAAGCTTCATCAACGTGCTCATCTGGAGGCTGCCCCGGGGCGAATCGGTGGTGTTCCCCCCGTCCCACTGCCCTTCCTGCGGCCACCGCCTGGGCCCCCGTGACCTGATCCCGGTGCTGAGCTGGCTGCTCTTGCGGGGACGCTGCCGGTACTGCCGCGCTCCCATCACCGTCAGCTACCCCCTCGTGGAGGCGGTGACCGGCGCCACATTTGCCGCCCTGGTGGCGGTGCACGGGGTGCACTGGCGCACGGCGGGATACGCCGTACTGGCCGTGATCCTCATCACCGCCGCCGGTACGGATATGAGGCTGCGCCTCATCCCCAACCGCCTCACCATCCCCGCCATCGCCTTCGCCCTGGCCTGGTCAGCCGCCGTGCGCGTCCCCCACCTCACCAGCAGCCTGCTGGGGCTGGCCATCGCCGGCGGGCTTTTCCTGGTAATCGCCCTGCTCAGCCGCGGCGGCATGGGCGGGGGCGACGTCAAACTGGCCGCCGCCGCGGGCGCTTTCCTGGGCCTGCAGTATTCCCTGCTCGGTCTGCTCCTGGCCTTCATCTTTGGCGCCCTGGTCGGCCTCGTGCTCATGGCCCTGGGCAAGAAGAGAAGGAAGGATTACATCCCCTTTGCCCCCTTCATCGCGGCCGGTTGCCTGGCCGCCATGCTGTTCGGCGATCCCATCCTGCAGTGGTACCTGGGGATTCCCCGCTGATGCGGCGCGCGCCACCACGGGGTGGTGCCCCGCACAGGACACTGCGAGATGCGGCCGGCGCCCGCACCCTTCTGGGCGCCTGCTGCATAGCATGCCTGCGAGGTGACGCAGGTGAACCGAAAGTGGGGACTTGCCCTGGGTGCGGGGGGATTCCATGGCATCGCCCACCTGGGCGTACTCCGGGCCCTGGCGGAGGCGGGATTGAAACCCGACCTGGTGGCCGGCACCAGTGCGGGAGCCATAGCCGCCGGGCTGTACGCCGCAGGCGCGCCCCTGGACGAGGCGGCCAACACCATCGCCAGCCTGGCGAATCCCCAGATGCTCGATTTCGCGGGGGGATTGCGCAGCATGGTGCCGGGCGTCATCCTCACCCGCGCCGGCATCATCCAGGGCGATCTGGTCGAAAACGCCCTCGAACGCCTGACGGGTGGGCGCACCCTGGCCCAGGCCCGGCCCCCGGTGGCCATCGAGGCCGTGGACATCGTGAGCGGCGAACTGGTCATCATGTCCTCCTTCGTGCCCCAGGGGCTCCCGCCTCTTTCCCGTACCGTGTTCCTCACCGACGTGCGGCTCTCCCAGGCCATCCGGGCCAGCATCTCCATCCCCGGGGTATTCGTGCCCAAACAGCTGGCCGGCCGCACCCTGGTGGACGGCGGCGTGCGGGACATGGTGCCCGCGGCCGTGCTCAAGGCCATGGGGGCAGGGGTAGTGGTCGGGGTCGATATTCTCTCCGGCCAGGAGCAACGTGTCCAGGTGAACAGCTTCCCGGAGGTGGTCATGCGGGCCATCGGCCTGCTCGAGCGGGAGATGGTGCGCGACCGCCTGGCTTCCCTGGCGGACGCGGTCATCGCTCCCACCCTTCCCCCGCTCACCACCTTCGACCGCGAGGCCATCGCACGCCACATCCGGCTGGGCGAGGAGGCCACCCGCGCGCAGATCCCCCGCATCCGCCGCCTTCTCCAATAAGTGGTCACGACACAGCGGGCTACATAATGGAGGATTGTCACAGGGAACTTTGGTAAGCAAGGCCCATCGGCCAGTTTATTAAACTTAACCCCTTGCTCATTATAATAACCAGACAGTGCTACCAAGTTGAGCCCATGAGCCCAAGAGGTAGCAACGAAACCGGAGTGTGCCAGCACGTCAGGGGCTGGCTGCGTTCTTCGGATGAGATCAACTGAAACAACAGAGCGAACAATGCCGGTGGTGTCGGAGGGGGGACTTGAACCCCCACGGGATATCCCATACGCCCCTCAAACGTACGCGTCTGCCAGTTCCGCCACTCCGACACCTGCGTTCCAATGGACATTATAGCACGGCATTACCGCCTGTCAACGAAGCTGCTGACGCCGTCATCGGCCGCCCCCATTTCCCCGAGGGCAAGGCGGCAACTGGCGGTGGCGGTCGAGCAGCAGGACGGCTACACGGGCCGATCACTGCAGCCGCCCTCCCCTCCGCCACGGGGAGGCCCCTTCCATAGCCAAACGATCGTGCACCTGGCCATGGCAGTTGCGGGAATGAAAATCAAGCGGTGGCGCACGCTAACATCGCGACGGGGAATTGCGTGCCGCGCGACCTTGGGCTAGATCGCGGCGGGGAGGGTGCCGGCTATGGAGGGACTGACGAGGACCTTGCGGGAGCGCCAGCGCACCCTGGTGGCTGTGTTAGGGTTCTGCCTCGCGGTCGGAGTGTCGGCGTTTGCCGTAGGAGGACACGTATCAGCTCAGCCCACCATCGGCTGGGGCGATACCGGACCCTGGGTGGTAAACCTACAGTCGCGCCTGAGCGAATGGGGATACTACTTCGGCCCGGTGGACGGGTACTACGGCTACGAGACCTACGCGGCCGTGATCCGCTTCCAGCAAACCAACGGGCTGACCCCGGACGGCATCGTGGGGCCGGCTACCTGGGCAGCCCTGGGCCTGGCCGTGCCCGCGCGCTACACGGTGTCCCGCGGCTATTCCCGCTCGGACGACGTGTACCTCCTTGCCCGGCTGATCGCTGGTGAGGCTGAGGCCGAACCCTTCGAGGGAAAGGTGGCCGTGGCGGCCGTCATTCTCAACCGCATGAAGAATCCCAGGTTTCCGGGGAGTCTCTCGGGCGTGGCGTTCCAGCCCGGTGCCTTCGAGTCGGTGGAAAACGGACGCATCTGGTACCTTCCCATCAGCAACGAGGACATCCAGGCTGCCCAGGCCGCTCTCAGCGGGTGGGACCCCACTTATGGTAGCCTGTACTTCTGGAATCCGGCCAAACCCGTAAACCCGTGGGTGTGGAGTCGTCCGGTGGTGCGTTGGATAGGGAGGCACGTCTTCGCCCGCTGACTCCCGACCAGACGGAGGCACGAGACGACCGGGGTCATGGGGAGGACATGAGAATGGAACGGCGGCGTGACATGGTGAGATGGTCCCTCATCGCCCTGCTGGCGGTGGCGGTGGGTCTGGGCATCCCGTGGGTGGCAAAGCAGCGCCTCGCCCTCACCAGGGCGGAAGCCGCCCTGCGGGCGTCGCGCCAGATGTCATACTCGGGATTGCTTACCCAGGTCGAAAACCTGGAGGTGCTGCTGGCCAAAACCCTGGCCAGCTCCGCCCGCGACCGCCAGATCATGCTCCTTTCCCGCATCTCCGCCGAGGCCGACGGAGCGGGCCTCAACCTGGCCCAACTGCCCTCGGCCGGTCACGACCTGGGGGTAGCCCAGAAGTTCCTCAAGCAGGTGAGCGGCTATTGCCAGATCCTCGCCCAGCAGCTGGTCCGCGGCCAGCCCCTTGCCCGGGAACAGCGGGACATCCTGGCCGACCTCCACAACCTGGCCGGGCAGGTGGCCCAGGCCATGCACACGGTCGGACGTCCCACCACCTCGGCCCCCGGGGCCGCTCACGCCCAGGCGGCGGAACGGGGCACCACCGAAGGTGCCCCCACGCCGGAGGTCATCCGCAGCTGGCTGCAGGCCGCCGCCCGCCAGCTGGAGAGCTTCCCCGGCCTGGTGTACGACGGGCCTTTCTCCGAACACCTGGAGCAACTCAAGCCTGCACCCCTACCGGGTGCCGCCGTAAACGCCACCCAGGCTGCCGCGCTCGCCCGGGCCTTCCTGGGCCTGGGTCCCGAGGTGAGGCTGGCCGGGGTGACTGCCGTCACCGGACCTGTGCCCGCCTACTCCGTGCGCCTCCGCCCGCCCGGGACCAACCGCGAAATCGTGGTGGACGTCAGCCAGGCCGGAGGCCATATCCTGTGGATGCTCGACCAGCGCACCCTGGGCACGCCCACCATCGACCGCCGCCGCGCCCTCGCGCTGGCTACCGACTTCCTGCGCGCGCGCGGCTTCCCTCCTGCCGTGGTCACGGGCTGGCTGCAGGAAGCCGACCAGTTGACCTTTTCCTTCGCACCCGTCGTGCGCCTCGATGGCACCCTGCCCGATTGGCCGTCCGATCCCGCCGCCGGGGCGCCGGCCGGGACGGTGGTGAAGTACCCCCAGACCATCAACGTGCGCGTGGGCATGGACACCGGGCGCATCTCGGGCCTGGACGCGGTGGCTTACTGGCAGCAGAGCGGCGTGCGCAGGCTGCCGCGGCCCAGGCTGTCGCCCCAGGAGGCCGCCGCTCTGGTGAATCCGGGGATGAAGGTGGAGGGGGTATCCCTGGCCCTCATCCCCGTGGGCGCCGACCGCGAAGTACTGACCTATGAAGTGCGCGCCAGCATGGGCCCGCGGGACGGTACCCAGGCCGGCACCGGCACCAGCCCGGGCGCCGGGCCTCGCGACGTGTTCCTGATTTACTTCAACGTGGAAACCGGCCGCGAAGAAGCCATCTTCCAGCTGCAGGAAACCGAAACCGTCCGTCTCGCCATGTGAAACCGGGCTCAGGCCGACGGAAAAAATAACTGGTGCCGAAGGTGGGACTCGAACCCACACGGGCGTTGCGCCCACGGCGCCCTGAACACCGCGTGTCTACCTATTCCACCACTTCGGCACCTGCAGGTATTCTAGCACAGACAGTTGCGCCACGCAAGCCCAGGTGCGCCGCTGAGATCTTGAAAGTACGCCCAGAAAGAGGGTCCAGATCCAGATCCCAGTATAG
>JASEFA010000015.1 GCA_030019365.1 Bacillota bacterium | reverse complement strand
CATGTTTCCGCGGTTGCCCCGGGAGAGGTTTGAGCCGGTGGGGAATGCGGCGGGCGTGGGAGCCTGCCTGGCCCTTGTCTCCGAGAGTGAGCGCCCCGAGGCTGCCCGGCTGGCGCGCTCCGCCGGCTACCTGGAACTGATGACCCTGCCCGGGTATCAGGAGTTATTCCTTTCCTGCATCGGCTTTCCCGGCGCGGTTTCCACTGTGTAGCCCAGAGATAGTCCGGTACCTGCCGCCGGTTCAGGGTCTCCAGGCAATGTGGGCGACATGCGCTCCGGGAGCCGATTCAACGTGGGTGCAGACAGAATGGCTGGTCGCCGGCTGCAACGGGGTCGTGCGGGCTGCAGTCTTAGTGCTCTACGGACTCAATGATATATTGGGTGGCAAAAATAAATTTGCCGGCGAGCAGGATTTTTTGTGGTCATATCGTATTACAAGAGATGAACACTCACCGCGTCGGGAGGTCGTACTGAATGGGTAAGGTCTCGGTTCAATGTTCTCAGGCGCCTGCGGCGATCGGACCCTATTCTCAGGCCATCCGAGCAGGTTCCTTCGTGTTCCTGTCGGGGCAACTTCCCCTTGATCCGGCTACCGGCCAGGTAGTGGGGACTACAGCGGCCGAGCAGGCCCAACAGGCGCTGAGAAACCTTTCTGCCATACTGCTTTCCCAGGGCATGTCGATGGATAACGTGGTCAAGACGACGGTGTTTTTGCAGGACCTGGGGGACTTTGCGGCTGTAAATGAGGTATATGCCGGGTTCGTCGGTTCCGTTCCGCCCGCCAGGTCCGCAGTGGCGGTGAAAGCCCTGCCCAAGGGTGCTCTGGTGGAGATCGAGGCCATCGCCGCTGAGAGTCAGAGCTAGGGTTTGGCAGAAACGTGCCAGGTGGATTCCTGCACGGAGGGAGGAAGAGGGAGACATGAACGGGAGGCGTGGTCGTCGGCTTCGGGACCGGGTGGTGGCTCTGCTGTTGGCCTGCAGTCTGCTTGTCCTGGCCACCGGGTGCGCTAAGCAGCAAGGCCAGGGCGGCCAGCAGCAGCCACCGCGCAAGGTGGTGGTGACCAGCTATGGTGGCGCGTTCGAGGAGTTCTTCCGGTCGGAGGTCATCCCAGGGTTCGAGAAGGAGTACAACTGCAAGGTTGAGCTGGCGGTGGGGCTGGCCAAGGACTGGCTGGCGAAGCTGCGTGCGGCAGGAGTGGACAACCCGCCTTACGACGTGGTGATGACCAATGAGATCTGGGCCAGCCAGGAGCGGGCGGAAGGCTTCTTTGTTCCGCTGCCGCCAGATAAGGTCCCCAGTCTGAAGGATGTGCACCCGTTGCTGCGCAACAAGGACGATAACGGTGTGCTGGGCCTCGTCCAACCCATTGGGATTGCTTACCGCACGGACCGCATCAAGAATCAGCCTACCAGTTGGAAGGATCTGTGGAAGCCCGAGTACAATGGCAGGCTCGGGTTGTACACCATTACGAATTCTGCCGGCATGATGTTTGTGTTGCTCGTGGCCAAGGTGTTCACCGGAGACCAATACAAGATTGATGCGGCGCTGGAGGAAATCAAGAAGCTCAAGCCGTTCAAGCAGACCGACTTCTCGGGCGACATGGAGAAGCTGCTCTCCCAGGGGGAGATTGACATCGGGATCCTTGACGCCCCCGCGGTGGCCCGGCTGCGGCGCCAGGGGCTGCCCATCGCGTGGGTGGCGCCCGCCGAGGGCGTGTTCATGTTCGAGCAGGACTTCAACGTCACGAAGGGGAGCAAGGTGAAGGATCTGGCATATGCCTGGATCGATTACAACCTGCGGCGTGACTTGCAGGAGAAGTGGATGAAGAAGTTCTTCGTAACACCCGCCAACACGAAGGTGGCTGTGCCTCCGGAACTGCAGGCGGACATTCCCATCCACGGCGACAAGATCAGCACCATCCTCACCTGGGATTGGGAGTGGGTGAACCGGGAGAAGCAGTCCCTCACCGAAAAGTGGAACAAGGAATTCACCCGGTAGGCCGGGGTCTGGTGGGAGGGTGAGGCCAGTGGCGGAGCTACGGCTGGTCGGGCTGACGAAGCGGTTCGGCATTATTACGGCAATGGACAGCCTCGACCTGTCCGTGGGTGACGGGGAGTTGCTGGCCCTGCTTGGGCCAAGCGGGTGCGGCAAAACGACCACGCTCCGGTGCATCTCAGGGTTTGAACTGCCGGACGAGGGCGACGTTTTCTTCGGGGACAGAAGGGTCACCATGCTCCCTCCTGACCAGCGGAACATCGGTATGGTGTTCCAGAATTATGCGCTGTTCCCCCACATGACGGTGTACGAGAACATCGCCTTCGGTCTCCGGCTGCGCCGACACTCGAAGGCAGAAACAGATCGCCGCGTGTTCGAGGTGCTCGAACGCGTGGGACTGAGTGGGGTGGAAAGACGGTACCCCCGCCAGCTCAGCGGCGGCCAGCAGCAGCGCGTTGCCCTGGCCCGGGCCCTGGTAGTTTCGCCTTCTCTCCTGCTTCTGGACGAGCCCCTGGCTAACCTGGATGCCAAGCTCAGGGAGGAAATGCGGTTCTACATCCGCTCCCTGCAGAAGAGTGTCCGCATAACGACAGTATACGTCACGCACGACCAGGCGGAAGCCATGGTCCTGGCGGATCGGGTGGCGGTGATGTTTGCCGGCCGTCTCGCACAGGTGGACGCGCCGGTGGAAGTCTACCGCCACCCTGCGTCCGCCGAGGTTGCGCAGTTCATCGGGCTTGCGAATTTCCTGACGGGGACGGTCCGCGAGGTATTGCAGGCGGGCTGCAGGGTGGAAACTTCTGTGGGTCTCGTGGAGTGTGCCGAGAGCAGGGGCCTGGCGGTCGGCGACCGGGTGGTTCTCACCGTGCGGCCTGAGGCTCTGTCCCTGCACAGGGCGGGGTCAGCCGGGCGAGCTGTTCCCGGTCGCAATGTGATGAGGGGCGTGGTGAGGGAAGGCGCGTTCCTGGGTAACACCGTTGACTATCGGGTGGAGGTGGGGGATGGTTCCGTACTGCGGGTGCAGGGAAGCCCCGTCGAGATACTGGAGTTGGGTGCTGAAGTGGATCTGTCCTTTTCACCTTCCTCCGCCTGGCTCATACCCGCATGACCCCGGAGTTGAACGGGAGGCGTTTTACCATGGGTGACTGCCGGTTGATCTCGCAACAGGATGCCGAGGACCTGGTGAGAGGGGCCACCATGTTCGGTACGGGGGGTGGGGGGAGCCCGGAGGAGGGACGTCGCGCGCTGGCTGAAGTCCTTGCCGGCGGGTTAACAGTGGGTTGGGTTGACCCCGAGTCGATACCGGACGGCGACTACACCATGTGCGTCAGCTTCATGGGTAACCGTGCTGGCCTTACCCCCGAAGATGAGGGGAAGAAGCTGGCCCTGGGGCTGACTGACTTCACGTATCCTGACAACATGCATAAGGCGGCCGAAGTGCTCATGGAGGAGCTGGGTTTCCGGCCCAAGTACGTTGTCTGCCCGGAGCTGGGGGGATCGAACACTCCCGTCCCCCTGTGTACGGCAGCGAGGCTGGGGATGCTCGTGGCGGACGGCGACTATGCGGGCCGAGCGGTTCCAGAGATCGCCCAGTGCACCCCCTGCCTGTACGGTCTGCCCATCCTCCCCATGGTGAGTGTTGACAAGTGGGGGGACATAACGGTCATGCGGGCGGCCCGAAGCTGCGGGATGGCCGAGCGGGTGGGCAAGATGCTGGCCATGGCTGCGTTCGGCAATACCGCACTGGCGGGATTCGTGCTGTCCGGCCGGGACACCAGGCGGGTGCTTGTCCGGGACACCCTGTCGGAGTCTCTGCAGGTGGGGCGCGCGATCAGGGAGGCACTCGAAAACGGAAGGGATCCCGTGGATGCCGGCGCGCGGGCCACGAGAGGAAAGGTCCGGTTCGTAGGAGAACTGGCCCGCACTGACGCGGGTGTTGTGGACGGCTATTACCAGGGTTATCACCGTTTCGTCGGCCACGGCGAGTGGCAGGGTCAGGAGGCACGGGTCTGGTTCCGCAACGAAAACCACGTGATGTGGGTGGGCGACCTGGTGGTGGCTACGTCCCCCGACCTGATCATGCAAATGGATCCCTCGTGCGGGGAGCCGGTCCCGAACCACTCGCTGGAACTTGGCCGGTCCGTGGCCCTTTTGGTTGCACCCGCGCGAAAGGTGCACCGGAGTCCCGAGGCGATTGAGCGGCTTGGACCGCGGCACTACGGTTTTGATATCGACTACCGCCCCGTATCCGACACGGCTGGGGATGGGGGGGAGTGAGTTGGCAACCGGGGCACGGAGGAAGGTGCTGACGACGACATTCCTGCTTCTCGTGCCGTCGGTGTTGCTGATATCGTTCTTGCTCGTCGCACCGTACTGCTACATGGTGCCGATGAGCTTCTTCAAGCCGGGGCAAATAGCGGGGTACGAGAAGGTATTCACACTGGCCAACTATGCGAAGGCGCTGGGCGATGGGTACTACCTGCGCATCATGGGGTGGACCGTGTTGTACAGCGTGGCCACGACCGTGGCATGCCTGCTGCTGGGGTACCCGGTCGCGTATTACCTTGCGCGGGCGCGCACCAGGTGGAAGGCGCTCCTGACGATAGGGATCCTGTCGCCGCTGCTGGTGGGCGTGGTCATCCGGTGTTACGGGTGGATGGTGCTCCTGGCAGACAGCGGGCTCATCAACAGCGTGCTGACCCGGGTGGGCGCCGGACCATACCACCTCATGTACAACCCGTTTGGGGTTATGCTGGGACTGGTACACATCAACCTGCCGTTCGTGATCCTCTCCCTCACGGGGAGTATCCAGACGATAGACCCAGCGTTCGAGCAGGCAGCCAGGAGCTTGGGTGCTTCGCCTCCGCTTGCATTCTGGCGGGTGACGCTGCCCATGAGCTTGCCGGGGGTGTATTCGGGAAGCCTGCTGGTGTTCCTGCAGGTGGTAAGCGCCTATGCAATCCCTGTGCTGCTGGGCGGATTCCAGGTGATGATGACTCCCATCCTGGTGGTGCAGCAGGTGATGGACATATTCAACTGGCCGTTTGGTTCTGCGCTGGCTATGGTTCTGTTCGCGGTCTCGGGATTACTCATCTTCCTGTACACGCGGGTGATGAATCGGCTCATGAGGGGGCTCGCGTAGCGTGAAGAGAAGGCGGCGGCAGCGGAGCATCGGGCTGGGCGTGTTTGTTGCCGTGATATACGTGTTCCTCTTGTTACCCATAGTGATCGTAGTGCTGGCGGCTTTCAACGCCGGCGAGTACCTGACGTTCCCGCCCCAGGGGCTGTCATTGCGCTGGTTCAGGAAGTTTTTCGAGAGTGAGCCGTTCATCAGGTCGTTCGTGTTCAGCCTGAAGCTGGCATTGGCCGCGACCTGCATCTCAACTGTGGTCGGAACGATGGCGAGCTTTTACGTTGTCCGGCACTCGCGGAAGGCTAGAGACTTCCTCAGGATCTTCCACGCGGCGCCCATGATGCTGCCGGGGATGCTGACCGGGACGGCCCTCCTCATCTTCTTTTACAGTATAGGTCTGGGCGGGACATACCCTGGCCTGCTCCTGGGTCACGTGCTGGTTACGATTCCTTACGTGTTCCTGGCGGTGAGCACCGCACTGTACAACTTTGACCGCTGTCTGGAGGAGGCGGCGCGGAGCCTGGGAGCTGGCCCGGTGGCCACGCTCCTCCGGATCACCCTGCCCCTCGTGAAAGGGGGGCTCATATCCGGGGCCATGTTTTCCTTTATTACGTCATTCGACCAGTTCCCGATTTCCCTGCTGCTCTCAGGGGTCGGGATGACGACGCTCCCGATTCAAGTGTTTGACTACTTGCGTTTTCAGTTCGATCCTACCGCTGCAGCGGTGGGTACCGTAACCATTGCCATGACCGCGTTTGTGATCTTTGTCACCGAGAGGTTCGTCGGCCTCGAGAGTATATACTGGGGCGGCAAGTAGCCGGGGAGGTAAGGAAGCATGTCCACCACGTTCTTGAGGGAGCCGGAAGACATCGAGGCTTTCCTGATCGGGCTCACCCTTTTCGCCACGGGCGGGGGAGGCGACCCCGGGCGGGGGAGAATGCTCATCGAGAGAGAGCTGTCGGCACAGCGTACGGTGGGATGGACAGATCCCGAGGAGGTCGATGCGGAGGCGTGGTGCGTCAGGGTGAGCAGAACCGGTTCGCCGGCGGCACCCACACCTGCCATGATCGAACTCAGGGAAAACCTGGGGATGCACGAGGAAAACCAGTTTTACTATCATGTGGCCGAGGCAGTGCGTGAACTTGAGGCGGCCACCGGGGTCACGGTGGGCGCGATCGTGCCACCGGAACTGGGCGCCTCCAACACGTGTGTTGCCCTGACCACCGGATCGTACCTGGGCATTCCGGTGCTGGATGCCGACTATGCGGGGCGGGCGATCCCGGAGCTTTCGAATACCACGCCGTGCCTGGGCGGGGGCAAGATCTGGCCCCTTGCCACGGTGGATGCCTGGGGCAACAGGTGCGTGGTCAGGGAGGCACTGAGCCCGCAGATGGCAGAACGGATGGTCAGACACCTGGCCGTGGCGTCTTTCGGGCACACGGGCGTGGCCGGTTTTCTCATGAAGGTGCGTGAGGCCAGGGCGGTTGCTGTCCTGCGCACCCTCAGTGAGGCGTTCCGGGTGGGGAAGGCCATGCTCGACGCGCGGAAGAGCGGCATAGACGTGGCTGAGGCGGGCGCTGCCAGCGCCGGGGGCCGGGTCATCTTCCGGGGAAGAGTTACCCGGGCCAGCGGAGAAAACCGCGATGGCTTCTTCTGGGGGGAGCACGTGATCAGCGGGGAGGACTCGTGGGCGGGTCAGACGCTCAGAATCTGGTTCAAAAACGAAAACCTGGTCAGCTGGGTCGACGAGGAGCCTTACGTCACGGCGCCGGATCTCATCTCCATCGTAGACGTCGACGCCGGGATGCCTCTGACCAACCCCCAGGTGGCCGCAGGCCAGCGTGTGGCGGTGGTGGGGCAGCGCGCCAGACCCCAGTACCGCACGCCGGAGGGATTGGATAACCTGGGGCCGGCTCACTTCGGGTTTGACATTCAGTACCGGCCGATAGAAGAGGTTCTGGCGAAGGGGGAGATGGGCCGGTGACCGCCGCTGGTGGCTCGGTTCGGGTTGGGGTCATACGGGTACTTACCACGGACGACCCGGAGGTGCTGGGAGCGCATGGCAGGATCCTGGAGGCGGCTTTTCCGGGCATGCGCACTTTGTCCCGGTGCATCGCCGACCAGCCCCTGGGGATTTTCGACGAGGCCTCCGAGGGCGTCGCCGTGCCAAAGGTGGTTGCCCTGGCAGCGGAGATGGCGTCCGAGGTCGATGGCCTGGTGATCACCTGCGCTGCTGATCCGGGCCTGGCCGAGGTGCGCAAAGCAGTGGGCGTGCCGGTCGTCGGGGCCGGTTCTTCCGGGGCGGCGGTGGCGGCCGCCCACGGGGAACGCGTGGCTGTCCTGGGGCTGGAAGGGTCCGTGCCGCGACCCGTACGGGAAGTCCTGGGCCGGCGGCTGCTCGGGTTTTATTCAGCTCAGGGCATGCGGACGGCTTGCGACCTGCTTTCCGGTGCGGGAAGGGCAGCCGTGCTTGAGGCGGCAGAGCGGGCGGGGAGGGACGGGGCCGACGTGATGCTGTTTGGATGCTGTGGGCTGTCGAGCATGGGGGTAGTGCCCATCCTGAAGGCTGAGTTCGCTCTGCCGGTGGTGGACCCGGTCGTGGCGGCGGGGGCGATGCTGTGGGAGGTGATCCGGGGTTGGCACGCGTAACTTTGCTTATGGTGGGTCAGACGCCGCGTCCGGACACGCTTGTGCCCGAGTTCGCAGCACTGCTGGGCACGGAATGTGCCGTGCAGGAGGTGGGAGTCCTGGACGGTCTTGAGTCGGCCGAGATCGCCGGGATGGCACCGGTAGGGGACGAGGATCGCATCGTGACCCCCCTGCGTGATGGCCGGACGGTGGTGCTGGCCAAGAAGGCTCTGGTTCCTCTCATCGGTGAAAAGGCGCGCCAGGCGCTCGCGGGCGGCAGTGACCTGGTGGTGCTCATGTGCACGGGGGATTTCCCCGGGCTTGCGAGCGAGCCCAGGCTGGTGCGTTCGTCCGATGTGTGCCATTCGGTGGTCGCAGCACTGGTCGGTGATGGGTTGTTGGGCGTGCTGGTGCCTTTGCCAGAGCAGGTGGCGGCAGCTCAGGCGGCCTTTGCACGCCGTGGCGTGCGGGCGGTAGCGATGCACGCCTCGCCTTATGAGCCTCAGGACAGGATCCAGGAGGCGGCCCGGAGGCTGGCGGAAGCTGGGTGCGACCTGGTGTTCATGAATTGCTTCGGGTACTCTTCTGAGATGAAGTCCCGGGCGCGGAAGGTGTTCCGAGGCCCCGTGGTACTGGCGCGTTCGGTAGTGGCACGGGTCGTCCAGGAAATAGCATCCTCTGCGTAGGGCGAGTCAGAAGGCACGCCACTGTGGGGGGGGGTGGGGGTGGATTTGGCTGTCGATGATCTACTTAACCCGCAGGAGTCCGTGCTCGTCCCCGTGTTGAAGGGCATCGCCCAGACTCTGGGGCCCTGGTTCGAGGTCGTCATCCACGACCTGAAAGAGCCCGATCATTCCCTGGTGTTCATTGAAGGTAAGGTGACGGGCCGCCAGCCGGGTGCTCCTATCACCGACCTGGTGCTCAAGGTGCTCCGCACATACGGGGACCGGGCCGCGGACATCATCGGGTATGAGACACGCGCGAAGGACGGCAGGCGTCTGCGGTCGTCCACCATGTTCTTGCGAGATGAGGCCGGTCGCATCCGAGGCTGTGTATGCGTAAACGTTGACGTGAATGCTTTTGAACAGTTGATGGAGACTTTGAAGCAGTTCACCGCGGCGCAGCCTCAGCCGGTGAGGGCAAACGAGGATGCTGTGGAAACGTTCCCCACCGATGTTTCGGAGGTTCTCGCGCTGCTGGTTGACAGGGCGGTGAAAGGACTGGGCAAGCCGGCCTCCGGCACAGACCGGGCGGAGCGGGTGGAACTGGTGCGGGCCCTTGACCGGAAAGGCACATTCCTGATTAAGGGAGCGGTTGACTATCTGGCCTCGATCCTGGGGGTCTCCCGATACACGGTGTACGCGTACCTGGAGGAAGCCCGGGCCACGAGGGAGGACCTCCTGTGATCCGGGCGCAGTTCACGGTGACGGTGGCGGAAGCGAAGGCCTTGATAGCGCGCGGCATCGCGTCCATGCCAGATGTGAGACGTTCTCTGGAAACCGGCAAGATCCTGCTAAAAGGAGGGACCACGGTATCGGCCCTGGCGGAGGAGCTGGTGGGGGTGCCGCTCCGCATTTCCGGGCGGGTTTCTCCGCGGGGGACAAAGGCGGCCTGGCATTCGGACCATGAGGCCCCCCACAGCATTCTGCTGGAGAAGGGTACCTGGCGGAACATAGATCACCGCTTCGGAGAGGAGGTGGCGTCGCTCGGTTCCGGAGACGTGGCGGTTTTGGGGGCAAATGCCCTCGATCCCTGGGGTAGGGCGGCGATGATGGCAGGCAGCCTGCTGGGTGGCAATCCTGGCCGAGCACTCGCGGGCTTGGTGGCACAGGGTGTCAAAGTGATCGTAGCCTGCGGGCTCGAGAAGCTCATCCCCGGCCCCATCGACGAAGCCGCACAGCGCTGCGGCATGAGGGGTACGTCATGGTCACTCGGCATGCCGGTCGGGCTGATGCCTGTCTTCGGTCAGGTGGTCACGGAAAGGGAAGCCCTGGAGATGCTGTCAGGGACACGTTGCACCGTCATCGGCCGGGGAGGGATAGACGGGGCGGAGGGGGCCACCACCCTGGTGGCCGAGGGCGACGAAGCGCAGGTGCAGGCTGCCATAGCTGCCGTGCTGGGAGTCAAGGGTGCGCGCACCAGCGGCAACCCCGCGACCATGGTGGAGTGCCGGGCAGGCCACCGGCGATGCCGGGAGCACTGGCCGTGCATCTGGAGGCAGTGGGGCAAGCGAGGTTTTGGTAAGTGGGAGTGAGCAACCGGCACTACGTGGTTCATTTTGCGGCAAATCTCGATTGGGGGCGGCAATCAGATGCGGGATGTGGACTGGGAAGCGGTAGGTGAAGAGGCGACGACCCTGCTGCAGGATCTCGTCCGGATCAACACCACCAATCCACCTGGGAACGAGACGGCCGCGGCTTCCTGCCTGGCGGAACTGCTGGCGCGCGAGGGGCTCAGGCCAGGGGTGGTGGAACCTGAGCCGGGGCGCGGTAGCCTGACCTGCCGCCTTCTGGGTTCCGGGGAGCGGGGGGAGCCGCTGCTCCTGCTGTCGCATCTGGACGTGGTGGGCGTGGAAAGGGACAAATGGGAGCGCGATCCGTTCTCGGGTGAGCTGGCCGAGGGATACGTCTGGGGACGGGGGGCGCTGGATTGCAAAGGCCTCACCGTTATGGAGGTCATGGTGCTGTTGCTCCTCTGGCGCAATGGTGAGAGGTTGGGGCGCGACGTGATCCTGGCTGCCACAGCTGACGAGGAGACGGGCGGAAGGCTGGGAGCCGGGTGGCTGGTGTCGAATCGACCTGACCTGGTCGATGCCCCCCACGTGATCAACGAGGGGGGCGGCCATGGTGTCGCCCTGGGCGGCCGGAAGCTCTACACCTGTCAGGTGGGCGAGAAGGGGCGGTGTCGCTTCCGCGTGACGGCCAGAGGCAGCGCGGGGCACGCGTCCCGGCCTGCTTCGGACAACTCCGTGCTCCTCATGGGGCACGTGTTGCAGCGTTTGGGTGCGATGAGGATGCCGGCCCGGGTCACGCGCACGGTGCAGGAGTTCGTACGGATCACGGCAGCGGGGCAGCCACCGGAGATCGCTGGTGTCCTTGAAAAGCTGGCCCAAGGTTGCGAAGTCAGCCCGGAAGAGGCATCTCTGTTGCCCGACGGCCTGGCGGAGGAGCTGTGGGCTCTCACCCGGGATACGCTCAGTCCTACCATTCTGAGGGCTGGCGAGAAGATAAACGTTATACCGTCGGAGGCCAGCGTATGGGTGGACGCCAGGCTGGTACCCGGTTCTGACCCGGATGTGTTCGCTGCTCGGGTATGTGAGGAGCTGTCTTCTGTCGGGGATAGAGTGGAGCTGGAAGTCACGGATGCTGGCCCGGGTCTGGAAGCCGACCCCGACTCTGAGCTGTACCGTTGCATGGCGGACGCGATCGCTCAGGAGGACCCCGGAGCAGTGCTGGTGCCCTTTCTGTCGACCGGCGGCACGGACGCGAAGCACCTGTGCAGGAAGAGCGGGGTCAGGGTATATGGTTTCATGCCCATTCGTCCCGATCCCTGCGCGCCCCGGGGGTCACTGGTACATGGTCACAACGAACGTATCTCGGTAGAAAACCTGGTTTTCGGTGTGCGCGTTCTGTACAATGCGGTGCGCAGGTTCTGCGCCCAGCCGGGGTGATGGCCGAGCGTTTCTGGTGCGGCGGGGCAGTGGAATACCCTTCCTCAAGTACGCGGATTTTGCCGGGTGCAACCCGGGTGACGAGGTGAAGACTGTGGCCAGTTTCATGACACACCTGGAGTGCGCGCGTTGTGGGAAGGTGCACGACGCATTTCGCGAGCAGCACCTCTGCTCGTGTGGAGGCCCGCTTCTGGTCAGGTATGACCTGGACCGGGTGAAGGGGGCGGTGAGGAAAGAGGACCTGGTCGGGCGGGAGGCTTCCCTGTGGCGGTACCGGGAGTTCCTGCCGGTGGAGGATGCCGGGAGAGCCGCCTCAATGGGCGAGGGCTGGACTCCGGTCTTGCCTCTGCGGAGGTGGGGTTCCAAGCGCGGCTTGGGGCGCGTGTACCTGAAGGACGAGGGTCGCAATCCTACCGGGACCTTCAAGTCCCGTGGTGCTGCGGTTGGGGTGACGAGGGCCCTTGAGCTTGGCGCCAGCGACATCGCCATGCCCACTGCGGGGAATGCGGGAGGGGCGTGGTCGCTGTACGCGGCGCGCGCCGGGATACGGTCGCACGTGGCGATGCCTAAGGACGCCCCTTCCGGGGCGGTCAAGGAGTGCGTGGTGGCCGGCGCGCGCACGTATCTGATCGATGGCCTTATCTCCGATGCCGGGAAGTTCATCTCCCGCGGGATCTCCAGGTACGGCTGGTACGATGCTTCCACCCTCAAGGAGCCGTACCGCATTGAGGGCAAGAAGACGATGGGGCTGGAGCTTGCCCAGCAGTTCGGGTGGGAGCTGCCCGAAGTCGTCCTGTACCCGTGCGGCGGCGGGGTGGGGCTCATCGGGATGTGGAAGGCGTTCGACGAGCTGGAGCGGGTGGGGTGGATCGGTCACAAGCGTCCCCGGCTGGTAGCGGTGCAGTCGGAGGGGTGCGCCCCCATCGTGAAGGCCTTCCGGGAAGGGAAGGCCGAGTCGGAGTTCTTCGTGGGGGCGCAGACGGTGGCTGGAGGCATCCGGGTGCCCAAGGCGCTGGGGGACTTCCTCATCCTGCGTGCCATCCGCGACACGGGCGGGACTGCGGTTGCGGTGAGCGACCGGGAGATCCTGACCTTGATGAGGGAGCTGGCCGAAGAGGAGGGGCTCTTCATATGCCCCGAGGGGGCTGCCACGCTGGCAGGCGTGCTGCGCCTGCGGGATGCCGGGCTGGTGGATGCGGGCGAGCGCATCGTGCTGTTCAATACGGGCAGCGGCCTGAAGTACACCGACCTCGTTGCGGCTGACCTTCCGGTTCTCGCGGCGGACGCGCAGCCGGAATAGGGAAGGGAAGATTGTTTGCATAATCGGGCCGGCGATTCCGCCGTAAGCCGGGAGGAGGGTTGGGGCTGCCGGCCGAACGTATATAGCAAAGCGCCCGGACACGGTGTCCCTGTGCTGGAGCTGATAGGATGCCCCTCACGGTTCGGGAAGCGCTCTCTCTTCCTATGCTGGCGGGCAGCGAGGTCCTGGCCGGGTCCGATGGACTTGGGCGCGAGGTCTCCGCGGTTACGGTGATAGACGCCCCTGACGGCATCCAGTTCATCAGGGGCGGCGAGCTGGTGTTGAGCACTCTCTTCCTGTACAAGGGTGGGGTGGAGGATCAGATAACCCTTATCCGGGACCTGCACGGCCGGGGAGCGGCCGGGCTGGGAGTAAAGCTGGAGCGATTCGTGGGTACCATCGGTGCGGACGTGCGGGCCTGTGCCGACCAGTTGTGTTTGCCGGTGGTGAGGCTACCCGGGGACCTGGCGTGGAAGGACATCATAAACGCCGTCCTGCAGGAGTTGCTGGGGCGTCAGGCACGCGAGCTGGCCCAGTCGTGGGAGATCCACCGCCGGTTCATCGACCTGGCGCTGGAAGGGCGGGGCCTGCAGGAGTTGGCGTCGGCTCTGGCTGGTCTGGTCAAGAACCCGGTACTGGTGGTGGAGACGTGCACCGGAGGCGTCTTCACGAGCGGTGATAATTCCGAAGGAGATGGTGCGCCCGAACCCTGGCTTGCCAGCGCGGGGGAGGAGGCCCACCCGGTCATCGGATACGGGGGCATCCGGAGGATCTCGTCCGAGACCGCATCTCCCCGTCTGGTCTGTCCCATCCGGACCGGTCGCCACCAGGGAGGATGGATCGTGGTCTGGGAGCGGGAGGGATCTTTAGACGCCTGGGGGATTACCGCCCTGCAGCACGCCGCCACTGTGGCCGCCCTTGAGGTGGAGAAGCTGCGCGCCCTGAGGAACCTCGAGCGCACGATGCGGGACGACTTCCTGCACCATCTGGTGCGGGGCGACTTTGAGTCCGAGGCGACTGCCCGCGAGAGGGCCTGGAAGCTGGGCTGGGAACTGGCGGAAGCCTACACAGCCGTTGTCTTCAAGTTGGTTTCCACACCGCTGGGGTGGGGAGAAGAGAGGATGCCGCGGCCGGCGTGGAGGGTCCTGGACCTGCTGCAAGGTGCCGGTCTTGAGCCTCGGAGCCTGACTGGAGTCGATCATGCTGAGCGGCCCCTGGTGTTGTTTCCGGCGTCGGCCGGTGAGCGACCGGACGTCGCCGATGATCAGGTGGCGCGGGACGTGCGCCGGCTCGTAGGCGTCCTGGGTCGCGCCCACCCCAGGCTTGAGCTTCTGGCCGGGGTCGGCCGGACAGGGCACGGAGTGCGCGGCGTGCGCGAGAGTTACGGGGAGGCCGTGATGGCGGTGGAGTTGGCCCCCATGGTAGGGGGCAACGCAGTCGTGCAGTTCCGCGACCTGGGAATCCACCGTCTGGTCCGGGATCTCCGCGCGCCGGAGGTAGTCCAGTTCGTACAGGACGTGTTGGGGCCCGTGCTCGAATACGATCGCAAGCACAGAACCGAACTGCTGCTCACCCTGCGTGCCTTTTTAGAGCACGGAGGGAACTATCGGCAAGCGGCCCAGGCACTTTATCTTCACCACAGCACCGTGCGTTACCGCCTTGAGCAGATTGAAAAGCTGTGCGGAGTGAAGCTGAGTTCGGCCCGCGACCGCCTGAACCTGCAATTGGCGCTTTCGTTATGGACGGCTAACAATTTGTACAGCTAGCGGATATCGGGTTGGCCGTTTCGTGTCTTTGGCGGAAGTGGTTCGAACGCGGGCGTGGAACCCCGTCGGTGAGGGCGGGGTTCCGTGTTTGGGGCCGGTCAGGCACGGTGTAGACGGAGGAGCAGATGAGGATGCACCAGTTGCTGCAGAGGTCGTGGGCCCTCCAGCCCCGGCTGGTCGAACTCAGGCGGACGCTGCACCAGTACCCGGAACTCGGGTACGAGGAAGTGAACACCGCCAGGCGCATAAGCGAGTACCTGCGGCAGGTGGGATTGGACGTGGCATTACCTGCCGGAACGGCCGTGGTGGGAATACTCAGGGGCAAGGAACGGGGGCGGGTCGTTGTCCTGCGCTCGGACATGGACGCGCTGGCTGTGGACGAGGTGCCGGGGCGCGAGTATGGTTCGCGTGTCCCAGGCGTCATGCACGCCTGCGGACACGACGGGCACATGGCCATGCTGGTGGGGGCGGCGATTCTGCTCGGGGAGTTGCGCGACTTCCTGCGGGGTGAGGTCCGGTTCGTGTTCCAGCCGGCCGAAGAGAAGCTCCCCGACGGCGGTGCGCGCGCCCTTGTGGGGGCAGGGGTCCTCGACGATCCCCCTGCCGATCTGGCGTTGGGCTATCATGTCTGGCCCGACCTTGCAGTCGGGAAGGTGGGCGTACACCCCGGTGCGGTGATGGCCGCCGCCGACCTCTTCCGGGTGACGTTTTCCGGCCGGGGCGGGCACGGTGCCCTGCCCCACCGCGCGGCGGATGCGGTGCTGGCGGCCTGCCATTCCGTCGTTGCCCTGGACAGCGTGGTGAGCCGCAACGTGGATGCTATTGCGCCGGCGGTGCTTTCCGTAGGCATGGTACGCGGTGGGGAGTCGCCGAACGTGATTCCGGAGGAGGTGACCCTGGCAGGAACTACACGTTACTTTGATGGCGCGCTGGGCGACCTGCTGCGCCGTCGGATTGGCGAGGTGGCCACGGGCGTTGGCCGGGTGTATCGGTGTCGGGCTCAGGTGGAGTACCAGCAGGGCTACCCCGCGGTGGTGAACGACCCCGCCGCGGCGGACCTGGTGGCCTCGGCGGCTGCGGCGGTGCTGGGCGAGCAGGGGGTCTGCCGGAATCTTCCGCCGGCGATGGTCTCGGAGGATTTCTCGTGCTTTGCCCAGCGGGTACCGTCCTGCTACTTCTGGCTGGGCACGCAGAACAAGCGCAAGGGCACCCACCGGCCCCTGCACAGCCCCGATTTTGACCTGGACGAAGAGGTGCTGGCGGTGGGTGCCGCCATCCTGGCCCAGGTGTGCGTGGAATTCCTGGGTTGACGTAGTTTCCGGGGGACGGTTTGGCGTGCCTGCCGGGGGAGGGGTAAAGGTGCGTAAGTCGATGGGGAAGGTCGCGGTCATCGGCCAGGGCGTGATCGGCAGGGGCTGGACGGCCTTCTTCGCCAGCAGGGGGTTGCAGGTCTCTGTTTTCGACCTTGACCCCTCGGCCGCGCGGGCGGCGCTCGGGGGGCTGGCGGAGACGGTCGGTTTCCTCGAGCGAGAAGGACTTGCCCGGCAGGGGGTTACGGCGAGCCTTTCGCGCGCGGTGAACCTGGCACCGTCGCTGGAGGAGGCGGTGGCGGGTGCGGATTACGTGCAGGAGGCGGTGGCGGAGGACTACGACGTCAAGAAGTCGGTGTTCGCCGCTGCCGACCGGGTGGCGGCCCCCGATGCGCTTCTGGCCAGCAGTTCGTCGGGCCTGCTCATGACGGAGATCCAGAAGGTCACTCGGCACCCGGAGAGGTGCCTGATTGCCCATCCCATCAACCCGGTGTACCTGATACCTCTCGTGGAACTCGTCCCGGGTGAACGGACCGCCCCGGAGGCGCTGGCGGTGGCGAAAGGGTTCCTGGAGGGTTTGGGGAAGGTGCCGGTGGTGTTGCGGCGTGAGGTGCCGGGGTACCTGGAGAACCGCATCACCGCCGCCCTGTGGCGCGAGGCCATTGACCTGGTGCACCGGGGCGTTGCTTCCGTGGAGGACGTCGACAAGACCATCTGGGCGGGCCCGGGGCTGCGGTACGCCCTGATGGGGCCGCACCTGATTTACCACCTGGGCGGGGGTCCCGGTGGCATCCGGCACTTCGTCGAGCATCTGCATCCTGCCTTCCAGCAGTGGTGGAGCGACATGTCGGCGTGGACGTCGATCCCCGATGGTGCGGTGGAGAGTCTGGAATCCGGGCTGGAAGAGGTCACGGCAGGGCGCTCGTACCAGGATATGGTGGCCTGGCGCGACGGCATGCTGGTCAAGATGCTCAAGCTTCTCGGTCACGGCCAGCCGGCGATGGGCAACAGGCCAGCTGCAGACCACTCGCCCGGCCAGCAAACCATTTGGCCGGCTAGCAGACGGGGGTGAAGTAGGTGCCCAAGGGCTATTTCAACCGCATCCTCTGGGTCGATCTGAGCACGGGCAGAACCGAGGTGGGCAGCTATCCGGAAGATACGTGGCGCCAGTACCTGGGCGGGTCTGCTCTGGCCACCCGCATCCTGTCCGAGGAGGTGCCTCCGGGTACGGATCCTCTCTCGCCCGACAACTGCCTCATATTCGCCGTCGGTCCCTACCAGGGCACCGGGCTTCCCGGCAGCGCCAAGTGGGCGGTGGTGGGCAAGTCGCCCCTCACGGGCACCTTTGCGGTGAGCACCGGCGGAGCGGAGTGGGGTGTTCGCCTGAAGGGCGCTGGGCTGGAGGCCATCGTGCTGAAGGGGCGGGCCCAGGTGCCGTCTTTGCTCTACGTGAACGAGGACGGGGCCGAGTTGAGACCGACCGCCCTTTGGGGCAGGGATGCGGTGGAGACGGCGGAACTGGCGAAAAGGGAGGTGGGAGACCCGGACGCGGCCGTGGCGACCATAGGCGAGGCCGGGGAAAGGCAGGTGGCCATCGCCTGCATAGCGGCCGACAGCCACAGCTTCGCCGGCAGGTGCGGCCTGGGGGCGGTAATGGGTTCCAAGAACCTGAAAGCGGTGGTGGTATCGGGCCGCCGGCGGGCAGTAGCAGCTGACCCCGAGGCACTGAAAAGGCTGCGCGCGGACCTGGCTGCGCGCCTGGCCCGGGCCAACAGGGACGGCTTCCACGCCCACGGCACGGCAGGGATTGTGAGTGACTGCGAGGCTATCGGTGATCTTCCCATGAAGTACTGGCAGGGGGACAGGTGGCCGGAGGGGGCTGCCCGGATCGGCGGCCAGCGTTTCACGGACCACCTGCGGGCTCGCTCCTGGCCGTGTCACTCCTGCCCCGTAGGCTGTCACCGGCGTATCGATCTCAACGGTGAGTACCGCATACAGGGCGGTGCCGGACCCGAGTACGAAAGCCTGGGGATGCTGGGGGCATGCTGCCTGGTTGATGACCTCGATGCCGTGGCCTGGGCGAACGACCTCTGCAACCGGCTGGGTCTCGACACCATATCTGCGGGCTCCTTTGTGGCGTTCACCATGGAGTGCTACGAGAAGGGCTGGCTGACCCGGGAGGACCTGGATGGCCGGGAGGCCACCTGGGGGAACGGGGATTTCCTGGTTCACCTGGTCGAGCAGATCGGCCGCCGCGAGGGTTTCGGGGCCACCTTTGCCCGGGGCATCCGGGAGGCGGCCAGGGCGGTCGGCCCCCGAGCAGAGGCGATCACGGTAGAGGTGAAGGGGCTCGACTTTCCCGCTCACGATCCCCGCACCTACTTCAGCCTGGCCATCAATTACGCCACCAGCACCAGGGGTGCCTGCCACCTGCGTGGGTTCCCCCATTGCGGCGAGGCCGGAATGATGTTACCGGAGGTGGGCCTGGACAAGCCGCCGGTTCGGTTCTCGATGGAGGGTCAGGCGCAGCTGGCCAAGCTTTTCCAGGACTACTCAACCGCCCTGGACTCGGCCGTTTGCTGTTGCTTCATGCAGATTACGGGCCAGGGGCTGGGGGAGACGGCGCGCGCGATCAACGCCATCACGGGCTGGGACATGACGCCGGAGGAATTCCTGCGGGTGGGTGAGCGGGCATTCAACCTGCAGCGGCTCATCAACGTCGGCGACGGCATCAGCCGCAAAGAGGATCGCCTGCCCCCCAAGATGTTCGAGGCGGCCAAAGAGGGCTTCCGCGCGGGCAAAGTACCGGAACCCTTCGAGGTGACCCTGCTCGAGTACTACGCCCTGCGGGGTTGGGACGAAGACGGCAGACCCAGTCCACCGACCCTGCGCAGCCTCGGATTGGCGCAGGGGTGATCGGGGGAGGGATGCCGTGTGTATCGGCTGCAGTTGCGGCACGGATCGTCTTCTGTTGGTCTGGAACTCCCCGATACCTGGCAGGTAGAGCATGACTTCGGCATTACGGGCGGTGGCGACCTCGCCTGGCCCGATCTCGTCGGGTGCCTGGAGTCCCCAGTGGGTGCCTCTCCTCTGCGGGAAATGGTGCGGCCGGGGCAGCGAGTGTGCATAGTGGTGCAGGATCACACGCGCCCTGGTCCCACCGGAGAAGTGGCAATGGCACTGCTGAACGTACTGGCTTCGGCGGGGGTGCGGGATTGCGACGTCACCGTGCTCGTCGGGGTTGGTACTCATCGGGTGCCCTCGGCGCAGGATATCCGTGCGTTTTTGGGTGATGATGTGCTCAATCGTGTGCGTTGCCTCGCGCACAACTATCGGGACCGCCAGAGTCTGGTGATGGTGGGCAATACCCCCTTCGGTACTCCTGTGTGGGTAAACCGGGAGATCGCTGAGGCGGACTTCGTGATCGGGGTCGGGTCGGTCGTGCCTCACTTTCTGGCTGGTTACGCCGGCGGCGCGAAGGTCATCCTCCCGGGTGTCAGCGGGCTGGAGTCCATCGCGCACAACCACTTCGAGGTTGCCAAGTTCGCCACCGGACCGTTGTACGGTAATGTGACCTCCAACCCGGTGCGGGAGGATATGGAAGCTGCTGCTGCACTCGCGGGGCTGAAATTCGTCGTCAACTTGGTCCCCGACCAGGACGGACTGCCCGTGTACGTGGTGGCGGGGGATCCGGTGAAGGCCCACCGGCACGCTGCTGTGCTGGCGAGCGGCATCTACAGCCTCCGCGTGAGGGTACCGGCGGATGTGGTAATCGCAAATTCGGCTCCCTTCGACATTGATTTGAACCAGGCTGCCAAGGGCCGCTCCGTGGGCGCCCTGGCCCTCAGGCGGGGAGGGAGCTTGCTATGGCTGGGAGGATGTCAGGAAGGGGTGGGCTTTCATGGGCTGATGGAGGACTGCAAGCGGCCGACATTGCTGCACGACCAGACGAGGGAGGAAGTCCATTTCTATTCGCGGTGGCTCACCAGCGGGGAACTGGAGGGGGTATACGGTAACAGCGTACGGTGCGGTGAGCGCGTTTCCGACATCGTGGACCAGATCCGGGCGAAGCACGGAGATTCCGCCCGGGTCATCGTCCTGCGCGCAGCAGCGCTAACGCTGGTTGTGAACGAGAAAGGAGCGAACTGAAGTGGCCGATTATGCAGCACTGCGTGAGAGAATGGACAACGGCGTTCATCCCATTCTTATGACCCCGTTTCGCGGAGAAGAGCAGCATGTGGAGGTCAGCCCTCTGAAGGAGTATATCGAATTCCTTTTCGGAAAGGACCGGGACGGGGCCATTGCCGGATTCCTCGTGGCTGGAGCCAACGGAGAAGTTTATGCCCTCAGTCCCGCGGAGAGGACTGAGGTGATCGGGGCTGCAGTTGAACAGACGCGCGGTCGTGCTCCCGTGGTGGGCGGGGCAGTAGAGCCCGCTACGCATCTGACTATCCAGCGGGTCTGTGAAGTGCGTGATGCTGGCGCGGATTGCGCGATGATAACCAATCCGTTCTACTGCTCTCCGGACGCGGCCGGCGTCCTTGCTCACTATCGCAGGATTTTCGAATCGGTAGATGGATTCCCGCTCATGATTTACAACAACCCGGTGTACACCAACTTTTCCATGCCCCTGGAGATGATGCTGGAATTGACCCGCTACGAGAACTTCGTGGCCATGAAGGATGTGCCTGCGAGCGGCCAGGAGTTTTACACGCGGTGCGGGGCGCTGAAGGGGAAAGTGGCCTACATTAACAACATGGGCGGGGAACTGCATTTTGGCTGGTCCTCATTTGTTACGGGGTGCACGGCCTGCTTCTCCAACGTGGTTCTTTATGCTCCGGAGCCTGTCTTCGCGCTGTACCGGGCAGTGAGGGCGAACGACTTCGCGGGGATCAAGGCGGCGCTCGAGTGGCTGCAGCCGTTGCACAGCCTCTACCACAAGCTGTGCCCGTACCTTGAGAGCTGGCGGACGGGTGGGGGATCTAAATTCCTCAGCATAGTCAAGGAAGGACTGCGCTGGCGCGGCTTCGATTTCGGTGGGTGCCGCTTGCCGGTGTTGCCCTTAAGTGACGACGAAAAGGCCGAGTTGCACGCTGTTCTCAGTTCCATGGGATTGCCGCGCTGACACGGAGGAGGTGAGGAGAGGGCGTGGCCGGCGGGCGCGGAAGGCGGGGATGGATGTTCTGGGCCAGGAAGTGGTCGGCGCTGCTGGCGGGCGCGTTCCTCCTAGTTATGGTGGCGTCGGCGTGCCTGGCTCCCTGGGTGGCGCCTTACCCGCCGCACCAGCAGAACGTCGCCCAAGCCTTCCGTGCCCCGGGGCGGGAGCACTTGCTGGGAACTGACGAGTTGGGGCGGGATGTCCTCAGCCGCATAGTCCACGGCGGGCGGATCTCGTTCACCGTGGGCCTGATTACGGTCAGTTTCGCCTCTACGGTGGGAACCGGTGCCGGGCTTGTGTCGGGCTGGGTGGGCGGTGCCGTGGACCAGTTGTTGATGCGGGCGGCTGACGTGTTCCTGGCTTTCCCCCAGCTGGTCCTGGCCATGGCAGTTGCAGCTGTCATGCGACCGGGCTTGCTCAGCACTGTGGTGGCAGTTGCGGCCACAGCATGGCCGGTATACGCAAGGCTGGTGCGCAGTGTGGTGCTTTCCGTTCGGGAACGCGAGTTTGTGGAGGCGGCGCGAGCACTGGGGGAACCGTCCCTGAAGGTGCTCTGGAGGCACGTATTCCCCAATAGTGTGGCACCAATCATTGTGCGCGCTACCCTGGACGTGGGGATGGCCATCTTGATCGCAGCCAACCTGAGCTTCCTGGGGTTTGGAATACAACCCCCTGCTCCTGAATGGGGCGCCATGGTGAGCGGTGGCCGCAACTACATCCTGAACGCATGGTGGGTCGCCACCTTTCCCGGGTTGGCCATCCTGTTGACGGTGCTGGCCTGCAACTTGCTGGGTGACACGCTTCGTGATTCTCTGGACCCTCGGTTGAGGAAGCTTTGATACTCAAGACCAGGAGGTGGATGAGGTGCGGAAGGTAAGGGTGCTCCTGTCGGTTTGTCTGGTTCTCCTTCTGATAGCGGCTCTCCCTGCGTGCAAGGGAGGCGGGCCGCAGAGCAAGCCGAAGGTGCTGCGGGTGGCCATAGGGGCAGATGCGGTGACCCTTGACCCTCATGACACAGTGGACTTCAAGGGCTTAATGGTCGCAAACAACGTTTACGAGCGCCTTGTCAAGTATGATCCCAAGACGAATTCGTTCAAGCCCTGGCTCGCCAAGAGCTGGGAGGTGTCCGGGGACGGGCTGAAGTGGACTTTCCACCTCAACGAGCCGGCCAGGTTTGCGAGCGGCAACCCTGTTACTGCTGAGGCTGTTAAGTATTCGCTGCTCCGCGGGATCAAGCAGAAGATGTTCCCGTCCTGGATGCTCAGCCAGTGCATCGATGAGAACGCAGTTCAGGTTGTTGACCAGCAGACCCTCCAGATAACCCTGGCCAAGCCGTATGCACCGCTTCTCGCTATATTGAGCAGTGTAGTGGCTGGCGTCGTGGATCCCAAGGTGATTGCCGAGCATGAGCAGAACGGCGATATGGGGAAGACGTGGCTCAAGGACCACAGCGCCGGTTCGGGCCCCTTCATGGTTGAGTCATGGCAGCCCAAGGACAGGATCGTCCTGGTGCGGAACCCAAAGTTCTGGGGTCAAGCACCCAAGCTCGATCAAGTAGTATTCCTGGTCGTGCCCGAAGCGTCTTCCCAGGCCGCGATGCTGGAAAAGGGCGACATAGACGTGGCTCAGGATCTTCTCCCCGATCAGGTGGAGCAGCTGGTCGCCAAGAGCGGGTTCCAGAAGCTGGAGATGCCAGACACTGTTCCATACTACCTGGCCATGAACCTGGCCTTCGAACCCTTCAAGAAGAAGGAGGTCAGGCAGGCGGTCAGATACGCCATAGACTACAACGGCCTGATACAAAACGTGCTGAAGGCGTATGCGGTCCAGGTGGGAGGTATTC
The DNA here is from genome assembly GCA_030019365.1 of Bacillota bacterium. Taxonomy (NCBI): domain Bacteria; kingdom Bacillati; phylum Bacillota; species Bacillota bacterium. The sequence continues at coordinate 14,061 of JASEFA010000015.1, read as the reverse complement.
TCGCCCCGAGCTTGTTGGGCTATGACCCAGGGCTTTGTGTCAAGCAGGATGTGGCCAAGACAAAGGAGCTCATGCGACAGGCCGGTTATCCGGACGGGTTCAGCGTAACCATGCATTACCAGTCGGCGCCTATCAAGGGCCTCGGGATTCCTCCCGAGAATGTGGCCGTGAAGATCCAGAGCGACCTGGCCCAGATCGGCATCAGGGTTGAGCCCATCAAGCAGGACGTGGGCACGTTGCTTGAACCTTACAGGAGCGGGAAAATCCCGTTTGCGATGTGGATGTGGGGTCCGGTTTATCCTGACCCGGACAACATCGTTACCTCGCACGGGGATGAGAACCACGGAGGCACCAAGCGCCTCTCCTACGTCAATCACGAGGTCACGGAGCTTATTGAAAAGGCCCGCCGGTCCCTGGATCCTGCAGAACGCGTCCAGCTGTACAAGAAGATACAGGCTATCGAAGCCGACGACGGAGCTTGGGCGTGGTTGTTCGTGACCAAGAACGTCCAGTTGGCGCGGGCAAACGTCAAGGGGTACGAACTGATCCCGTACTGGACGGTTGATCTGTACCGTGTGGATGTCCAGTAACTAACCGATGGCGGTTTCCCGAGGGGGAGAAGGTGCCACTTGGCAGGGTACTTGGTACGCAGGATTCTGGCCCTGGTGCCGGTGCTGATAGGAATCACCCTGATGATGTTCGTCCTGTCGAGGGTTGTCCCGGTGGACCCGGCCAGGCTGTACGCGGGTGATGCTGCCCCTGAAGAAGTGGTCCAGGCCTTGAGGGCTAAGATGGGGCTGGACAAGCCTTTGTGGCAGCAATACCTCCTGTATGTGGAGGGGCTCCTGAGGGGTGACTTGGGTACATCGCTTCAGACCGGACGGCCTGTCGCAGCGGAGATCGCTCGCTACTTCCCGGCGACAGTGGAACTGGCTACAGTGGCTGGATTCCTCACCATAGTCCTGGGGATACCGGCCGGGGTTATCTCTGCCGTAAAACGGGATTCTGTTTTCGATCATGTTACCAGAGTCCTGGCCCTGGGCGGCGTTTGCACTCCCATATTCTGGCTCGGACTCTTGTTGATCCTCGTTTTCTACGGCAAGCTCGGTGTGTTCCCGGCCTGGGGTCGGCTGGACCTGGCAGTATCCCCGCCCCGGCATCTGACCGGGTTGTACCTGGTTGACAGCGTTCTGACGGGCAGATTCGATGCGTTCGTCAACGCATCCTGGCACCTTCTCCTCCCGGGTTTTGCCCTTGCATACGGCGGTGCCGGCCAGATACTGCGGCTTGCACGGTCCAGCATGTTGGAGGTGCTCGGCGAGGATTACGTGCGCACGGCACGCGCGAAAGGTCTCAGCGAGAGATTTGTTATCTACCGGCATGCACTGAGGAACGCACTGCTCCCCACCCTGACCATGCTGGGCATCATCTACGGTTCGCTGCTCGGGGGTGCGGTGTTGACCGAGACGATATTCTCCTGGCCCGGATTGGGACGGTACGCCGTCGGGGCCATGGTTGCCTTCGATTTCCCGGCGATGATGGGATTTGCCCTGGTTGCGGCGCTCGCCTACAGCCTGGTGAATGTGCTGGTCGACCTCCTCTATAGCGTCTGCGATCCGCGTATCAGCTATCGGTGAGGAGGCGGTATGGCCGCGCGTGGCGGAGATGATGGGTGGTTAGGGAGGAGTTTAACGTGGATGTGGCGAATTAGTGCTCCAGGAGCGAGATGGCATCTCTCTGACAGAGACGCTATCGGGTGAAGGCCGTTGTCCCGGGGGAGGCAGAAGGAGTATGCAGCCAGGTTACTTCAACCGCGTGCTGCGGGTGGACCTGGGATCAGGGGGAACGGAGATACGTGAGTTCAGTCGCGATTTCTGGCGGTCTTACGTTGGCGGGTCGGGTCTGGGCACGCGCATCCTGTACGACGAGGTTCCGCCCGGCGCTGGCGCCCTGGAGCCTGACAGCTGCCTCATCTTTGCGGTGGGACCTTACCAGGGCACCGGGCTGCCCGGCAGCGCCAAGTGGGCGGTGGTGGGGAAGTCGCCGCTGACGGGCACCTTCGCCGTGAGCACGGGGGGTGCGGAGTGGGGGGCGCGTCTCAAGGGAGCCGGCCTGGAGGGCATCGTGATCAGGGGGAAGGCTGACGTCCCCAGCCTTCTCTGGGTTACGGAGGAAGGCGCCGAAATCAGGCCGGCACCTTCTCTGTGGGGACGGGATGCCGTTGTGACGGTGGAGCTCGCCCGGAGGGAGGTGGGGGACGAGCGGGCATCCGTGGTGACGATCGGCCCCGCGGGTGAGAGGCAGGTCGCCATAGCCTGTATCTCCGCTGATGCGCACAGTTTCGCCGGCAGGTGCGGCCTGGGGGCGCTGATGGGGGCCAAGAACCTGAAGGCGATCGTGGTGTCCGGAGGCCGCCGGCCGGAGGTGGCCAATCCTGAGGAACTGCGCAGGCTGCGCGGGGAGCTTTCCACCAGGCTGGCCCGTGCGAACAGGGACACATGCCGCGCTCACGGCACTGCCCTGTTTGTGTCCGATTGTGAGGCAGCGGGGGACCTCCCCATCAGGTACTGGAGCGGTGACAGGTGGCCCGAAGGGGCGGCCCGCATAGGGGCGCCGCGGTTCACCGAGTACCTGCGCGCGCGTTCGTGGCGGTGCGCCTCATGCCCGGTAGGGTGCCACCGCCGCATCGACCTCGACGGTCGCTACCGGATCGAGGGGGGTGCGGGGGCCGAGTACGAGAGCCTGGCCATGCTGGGCGCATGCTGCATGGTTGACGACCTCGATGCCGTGGCCTGGGCGAACGACCTCTGCAACAGGCTGGGGCTAGACACCATATCGGCGGGTTCGTTCGTGGCATTCACCATGGAGTGCTACGAGAAAGGCTGGGTGACGCGGGCGGACCTGGACGGGTGGGAGGCCACCTGGGGGAGCGGGGATTTCCTGGTCCACCTGGTGGAGCAGATAGGGAAGCGGGAGGGGTTTGGGGCCCTGTTTGCGAGAGGCATCCGACCGGCGGCCCGCGCCATCGGCAAGGGCGCGGAAGCGATAACGGTGGAAGTGAAGGGCCTGGACTTTCCCGCTCACGATCCCCGCACCTACTTCAGCCTGGCCATCAACTATGCCACCAGCACGAGGGGCGCGTGCCACCTGCGCGGCTTCCCCCACGGAGGGGAATCGGGGATGGTGATGCCGGAAGTGGGGTTCGAGAAGCCCCCGGCCCGGTTCTCGATGGAAGGCCAGGCTTACCTGGCGAAGCTGTTCCAGGATTACGCCACGGTGCTGGATTCACTCGTTTGCTGCCTGTTCATGCAGACTACGGGGCAGGGGCTGGGCGAGACGGTAGCTGCCCTCAACGCCGTCACCGGCTGGGATATGACCCCGGAGGAACTCATCCGTGCGGGAGAGCGCGTCTTCAACCTGCAGCGGGTGATCAACGTGGGGGACGGCATCTCGCGCAAAGACGACCGCCTGCCGCCCAGGATGTTCGAACCCGCCCGCGAAGGGTTCCGCGCGGGCAAGGTACCCGAACCGTTTGAGAGCACGTTGCTGGAGTATTACAGGTTGCGTGGCTGGGATGAGAACGGCCGTCCGTCGCGGGCAAAGCTCGTGGATCTGGGGTTGCCGTGCGGTGCCTGAGCTCTGGGGGTGCGAGTATGAGTGCCGGGAAGATGCAGCAAGCGCTGCAGAAGGGCCTTCGGTGGTTACTGGACTTGCAGAATGCTGACGGCTCGGTTTGCCCGGAAGACGGAGTGGGCGCGTATTACAAAATCCCGTGGGCATATGCCGCCGGCGGGTACCTGGGGGAGGCCAGCAGGTTGCTCCAGTGGGTCAGGGCCAACGTCCTTGCTCCCAACGGTGACTTCCTGGGTCCGTTCCCGCGCGGCCCACTCCATGAAACAATCTATCCCTACGCCAATTCCTGGCTGGTCTGCGGTGCGCACCGGCTGGGGTACTTCGACATTTCCCGGCGGGGCATGGATTTCCTGGAGACGTTGCAGGGTCCCTCGGGCGGGTTTTACTCCCGGCCGGGGCAACCCGGGCAGGACACCATGTGCACCTGCATGGCGGGCATGGCGGCACTGTACACGGGCCGGATCGACCGGGCGCTGCGGGTGGCGGCATTTCTGAAGCGCCTTTGGGAGGTGCAACCGGAGCCCGAGACGGCCCTGTACTTCGTGTGGCGGGAGGGTTCCGGCCTGGTGACGGAGTTCCCGGCCGAGCAGGCTTCCGCTTATGTCCTCAAGGCTGGCGCGGACTGGCAGTGGTACTTCATCCCGGGTATTGCGGCCGGGTTCCTGGCCAGTTGCTACATGGCCACCGGCGACCGGGACTACCTGCGTCTTGCCGCTTCCTACATGGATTTCGCTGACAGATGCGGGGAGTATGTGTTCCGCCGGGCCCAGGGCGGGAAGGTCGGCTGGGGCTCGGCTCTCATGCATTCGCTGACCGGGGAGGAGCGGTACCGTGGGGTGGCTCTCCGCGTGGGCGAGTACCTGGTCGCTTCCCAGCAGCCAGACGGCAGCTGGCAGAATCCGGCCGCTGGCGGTGCCCGCTATACCGCGATAGACGTGACGGCCGAGTTCGTGGTGTGGCTTTCGGAGATCACCCGTCTGGTCAACCCCTGACGGGTGGAAACGGAGAATACCGCGTGTGAGAGATGAGGAGGTGGGAGGTCTCGCCCGGGGGTAGAGTATCAAAACACACATTGAGAGGCACGACAGCATCGACACGCAACTGACCGGAAGGAGGCTTCACTGTGAACAAGAGGAGACTGATTTGTGGGGTCGTGGGCCTCGTGCTCTGCCTGGCGCTGTTTGCAGGTGGCTGCGCCGGCGGCAAGTCCCAGGCCCCGCAGAAGGAAAAGGCTCTGTACGTCCACCTCTATATGAAGCCCGCTGGTTTGAACCCCATCAGTTCGTCCGGGCAGGGTCAGGATCGCCATGTCCTCAACAGCATTTACAATAACCTCGTGCGGTTGAGCGACAAGTACGAAGTTGTGCCCGACCTGTGCGAGCGGTACGAGGTTTCGCCGGATGCGAAGGTGTTCACGTTCTACCTCCCCAAGAATGCAAAGTGGCACGATGGCAAGCCTGTTACCGCCGATGACGTGGTGTTCACGTTCAACGTCATGCTCAACCCCAAGTCCGGTTCCTGGCTGGTGGGGAAACTGTCGGAGATCAAGGGATCTGCCGACTACAAAGAGGGCAAATCCTCCGCGGTGGCAGGTGTCACCAAGGTGGACGATTACACGGTGAGGGTGGAACTGGAAAAGCCGGATGTGGGATTCCTCGCACTCGCCATTCCCGACATGTACATTCTGCCCAAGCACGTGCTGGAATCCGCCTCCCTAGATCAGCTCGGTAACGCCCAGACGTTCCGGGACAAGATGATCGGCTCGGGGCCGTACAAGTTCGTCAAGTACGAGACTGACCAGTATGTGGAAGTGGTGAAGAACCCCGATTACTGGCGGGGCAAGCCGAAGCTGGATCGCGTTTTCTTCAAGGTCCTGACCACGGACGTGGCTGTGGCGCAGATGGAGAAGGGTGAGATCGACATCGCGAAAATATCGGCCACTGACGCCGGCCGGCTGGCTGCGCTCCCCCACGTACAGGTCCTCTCGGTACCGGGCGCCGGGATATTCCAGATGGGCTTCAATCTGCAGCAACCGTACCTGCAGGACAAGCGGATCCGGCAGGCCTTCGCGTATGCCATCGACCGCGAGGGCATTTTGAAGACCGTGCTGCAGGGTCACGGTCGCGTGGTGAACAGCCCCATCATCGGGCCGGAATGGGCAGTCAACCCCAACCTCAACCCTTATAAATATGATCCCGAGAAGGCCAGGCAGTTGCTGAAAGAGGCCAGGTGGGATACGAACCGCAAGCTGGTGTGGATCTACATCCCGGGCATCCGGGACAGGGATGCGGCGTACCCGGTGATGCAGCAGCAGTTGAAGGAAGCGGGCATCAATGTCGAGTTCAAGCCTGTTGAAGCCGCCGTGTTCGCGAAGATGTACCTGGCCGGGACCACTGACTGGGATCTGGCGTCCTTCGGCGGCGGCGTCTACGGCGCCGAGCCGCACGTGTCGTCGCAGTATTACCTGTCGTGGAACCACACGCCCAAGGGGGCAAACGGAACTCATTACGTGAACCCCCGCATCGACGATCTCTACATGCAGGGCTGTGCAACCCCGGACAGGGCGACCCGGCAGCAAATATACTACGAGATCGCTTCCATCCTGAACGAGGACATGCCCACCGTGTTCTTCTGGGCTAACAACGAGATCTGGGCTGTGAACAAGCGGGTAGCCGGATGCAAGCCGCCCGGGACGGTGCATACGTTCGGGTGGGACGTCTTCGACTGGGGCATCGTGGAGCAGGGCAAGTAGTACCGGCCGGTGGAGTGAAAGTGTGCGTGGTGGCAAGGCCAGAGGGCCTTGCCACCACGGCGACGGAGGGAGTCTGTTGACGAGTTACCTTGCCCGCCGCTTGTTGATCACCATACCAGTGCTCATCGGAATCACCGTTCTGACCTTCGTTTTCGTCAATATGGCGCCCGGCGACCCGGTAATGATGATGGTCAGCCCCGAGCAGGCGGCGGAGCTGGGACAGGAGTGGCTGCAGGCCCGGAGGCACGAGCTCGGTCTCGATCAGCCTTTGCCGGTGCGGTACCTGCGCTGGTTGCAGGAACTGACTCGGGGGAATCTCGGATACTCGTTGACCACAGGCGAATCGGTAGCTGGCCTTATAGCCGAAAGGCTTCCGGCCACCGTGCGGCTGCTGGTGGCGGCCCTGGTCGTGGGGACAGGAATCGGGGTGCCCGTAGGGATCATTTCCGCGGTCAGGAAGTACTCGGTTCTGGACTACTCCTCCACGTTGTTCAGCATGGCGTTCATCGCTATCCCGCCGTTCTTCCTCGGACTCGGGCTGATATACATTTTTGCCCTTTCCCTCGACATCCTGCCCACCGCCGGGATGAATACCGTGGGGGTTCCGCCGAGCCTGTGGGACAGTCTGCTTCACCTGGTGCTACCCGCCACGGTGCTTGGTTTCGGGCAGGCAGCGCAAATCCTCCGGTATACCCGTTCCTCCCTCCTGGAGGTGCTCAGGCAGGACTTTGTTCGCACCGCCCGGGCCAAGGGGCTGCACGAACGCGTCGTCATATACAGGCATGCCTTGCGAAATGCCCTGATCCCGGTGGTCACGGTCGTTGCTCTGAACATTCCCGCCCTCTTTGGCGGGGCCGTTATTACCGAACAGATATTTCAATGGCCCGGCGTGGGATCGCTTGCCATAGCGAGCATCGCCAGGCGCGACTATTCGACGATAATGGGCGTCAATTTCATCAGTGCGGTTTTGGTGGTCCTGTGCAATCTGGCGGCGGATGTGGCATATTCGGTCATCGATCCCCGCATCCGGTACAGGTAGGGTGAGCAGTTTGGCGAGCGGGTCGAAGAAACGCGGCGGCAGAGGTGTGTGGGCCCGGTTCCGGCGTCACCGGTTGGCGTTGCTGGGAGGCGCGATCCTGGCCACGCTGGTTTTCCTGGCGGTGTTCGCCCCGTGGGTGGCTCCGCGTGACCCTTACGGGGTCGATCTCGGTGCTTATCGGTCGCCGCCGTCGCGACAGTACTGGCTGGGGGCTGACTCCTCCGGTCGCGACGTCCTGAGCCGTCTGATATACGGGGCGCGGGTGTCGCTATCGGTGGGGATCGTAGCGGTAGGGATTTACACGGTGATCGGCGTATTCGTGGGGGTGCTTGCCGGTTACTACGGTGGCTGGGTTGATCACGTGGTGATGCGGCTGGCGGATGTGGTTTTGAGCTTCCCCATACTGCTGTTGCTCATCACCATGGTGGCGGTGGTCGGGCCAAGCCTGTGGAACGTGATGCTGGTGATCGGGCTGGTGGGGTGGCCTCCCCTGGCGCGTCTGGTGCGCGGCGAGTTTCTGTCGTTGAGGACGCGGGAGTTCGTTGAGGCGGCCCAGGCCTGCGGTGCCCGGGATGCCCGCACCATTTTTGTCCATATGCTCCCGAACGTGGTTCCGACCATAATGGTGAACGTCACCCTGGGCGTGGCACAGGCAATCCTCATCGAGTCGGCCATGAGCTTTCTCGGCGTTGGCGTTCCTCCCCCCATTCCCACCTGGGGGAACATGCTGACAGACGCCCAGTCTCTCACCATACTGCGCCACATGCCCTGGCTGTGGGTACCGCCGGGTCTGATGATCGCCCTGTCGGTGCTGAGCATCAACTTCGTGGGCGACGGCCTGCGGGATGCACTTGACGTTCGGGCTGACGACCGGGGGGCCTAGTACATTGCTCAAAGTGGACCGCACGGAAGCATTTGACGTCCTGATCATAGGCGGAGGAGCGGCAGGCATAAGGGCAGCCATTGAGGCGGCGGGGGCGGGCCTGCGCACCGCCATCGTCACCAAGGGGCGCCTGGGGTACTCCGGTGCCACGTTTTATCCCAAGACCCCCGGCTGGGGGATGCAGGCGGTGCTGACCGGGGCAGAAGGTGACAGCCCCGAGGAACACCTCAGGGAGATCAGAGAAGCCGGCCAGGGCATGGAGGATCCCGTCTTAGCCCGCATTCTCGCGGAGGAGGCTCCCGTACGCTTCCGGGACCTGCAGAGCTATGGCATACCCTTCCTCACAGACGGGTCCGAACCCCTCAGGATGGTGGGGTGCTTCGCGCGCAGACCGCGGGCGATGGCGGCCCACGGGATGGACGTAATCAGGCAGGTTCTGGTGGGCCGGGCGCTCTCGGCCGGTTGCCTCGTGCGGGAGCGTCACCACGTCTTCGGCCTCGTGAAGCACGGCGGGCGGTGCGTGGGAGCGCTTGCGGCTACGCCATCAGGCATCGTGGGCCTCAAGGGACGGGCGGTCGTGCTGGCCACCGGTGGTGGCACGCAGGTTTACCGCCTGGGCCTGAGCGGAGGGGAGGCGACCGGCGACGGGTACGTCCTGGGCCTTGATGCCGGGGCTGAGCTGGCCAACATGGAGTTCATCCAGATCCTTTTCGCCATCACCCGCCCGGCTCCCAAGGTGTTGCTGTCCGAGAGAGTTTTCACCCACGTTCCCCGGATGCTCAACGTCCAGGGGCGCGAGTTTCTGCACGATTATCTTCCCCGGGGGACCAGTGCAGAGGAAGTGCTTGCCGAGAGGAGCACGCATGGTCCGTTCTCCAGCAGGCTGCCCAGCCGGTGGGTCGACATCGCGGTGGCATCGGAAATGGTGGCCGGGCGGGGGTTCCCGTCGGGCGGGGTCCTGCTGGAGTTACCGCAGTCGCTGCTGGAAGACGAGCGGTGGTTCAGTTCGACCTGGGTCAGGTGGGTGAGCAGGCTGGGCATCGACCTTCGCCAGAGCCTCATAGTGGCCCCCTTTGCGCAGGCGTTCAACGGCGGGCTGGTGATCGGAGCCGATACCTCAACGGGAGTTCCCGGCCTGTATGCGGCGGGCGAAGTGGCCGCCGGGCCGCACGGGGCGGACCGCCTGGGGGGCAATATGATCGCCGCCACGCAGGTGTTCGGGTACCGGGCGGGGCGTTCGGCGGCGACGTTCGCGCGCGGGACGGACGAGGTGGCGCCCGAAACTTTCCTGCGGGAGGCGGCCGAGACCCTGGACGTGTATCCCTTCCGCGAGGTGGTGGTCGACAGCCATCTTTCTCCGCGTGAGGTCGTGCTCAGGGTCAAGCGGGAGACGGACGGCGCTGCTCTCGTGGTGAGGGATGCTGCCGGCCTCGGCACAGCCCTCCAGGCCGTCGAGGGCCTGCTGGGTGCGTTTGATCCCAGGTGCTGGCTGGCCCGTGGCTCATCGACGGTCGCACTGGCTGCCAACAGCCTGGCCGAGGCGGCCAGGGCCATCCTGGTGGCATGTTCGGAGCGGCGCGAGAGCCGGGGCTCACACTACCGCAGTGACTTCCCGCAGCCCGACGACCGCTACTCGGTTCCGCTGGGGTTGCGGAAGTCGGGAGGCGTTCTGGAGGTATTCCGGGATCCTTTCCGGAGGAGGTTCCGGTGCAACTCCGGAAGTTGTTGAAGAGTTGTTGAAGGAGGCCGCGAACGTGGCAGGGGGCCGGGTATCGAGAGAAGGGTCGGGTTCTCGCCAGAACCCCTACTTCCTGCTTCAGTCGGTGGATCGGGCCCTGGCGGTACTCGAGCTGTTCAACGAGCGGGCCTCCGAGTTGGGGCTGGGCGAGATGAGCGAGGCGCTGGGGCTACATAAGAGCATGGTGCATCGTCTCGTGGCCACGCTGGAGATGCGGGGCTTTCTGGAGAGAAATACACATACGGGGCGGTGGCGCATCGGGCCCAAGATGTTCGAACTCGGTGAACTCTTCCTGACAGACTACGGCATCGAGGGGCTGACCCACGACCTGGAGCGGCTGGCGGAGCAGACCGGTCTCTCGGCCCACCTGGCCATCCTCGACAAAGGCGAGGTCCTGTACATCAGGAATGTCGAAAAGCGGAGCGAGCTGGGTCTTGTGTTTCACGCTCGCGTGGGGCAGCGTGCCCCCGTGCAGACGACCGCCCTGGGTAAGTGCCTGGTGGCCTGGATGCCCCCGGAAGAGATAAGGCAAATCCTTGCCACCCGTGGCCTTCCGCGGCGGACGCCCGCCACCATAACGGACCCGGAGCGGTTCCTCGAGCACCTGGCTTTGGTTCGCGAGCAGGGGTACGCGTTCGACCTGGAGGAAAGCGCTGCGGGGATTTGCTGCCTGGGGGCCCCGGTGAGAAATGTGGCGGGGCGCGTGGTGGCGGGCGTGAGCGTGACCGCTGCCACTTCGGAAGCGGATGCAGGCTATCTGGCCCAGCTGGTGCCCGTAGTGCTGGACACCGCCAGGCGGATGTCCATGCGGCTCGGTCACCGGTCCGGCTTGAGATAGGAGCATACGGGCTAGGTTGGAGGAGGTCTGTCAGTGAAGATCGATTTCGAAGCATACTGGTCGCCGCAACCTCTGGACGGGAAAGTCTACGGCCCGCGGGAGATCCTCGAGATGGAGGACGCAGCCGGTATCGACATGGTGGTGCTGATGCCCTCGCCCGACTTCAGGCCCGACAACCGCGGGCTGGCCGAGGCGATCCGGGGGTACGAGGATCGCATCATCGGGTGCGCCCAGGTGAATCCCCGCTTCGGGCAGGAAGCGGTTGAGGAACTGGAGACGGCGATCACCCGGTGGGGGCTGAAGGCCCTCAAGCTGATGCCGACTTTTCACGGATACGCGGTAGAGAGTCCGACTGTGGACCCGGTGATGGAGAAGGCCCGCGAGCTGGGGATTCCGGTCAACATCCACTCCGGCTCTTACAACTGTTACCCGCTTGAGATCGCCGCTCTGGCACAGAGGTACCCCGAGGTCCCCATCATCATGGACCACATGGGATACCGTTTCCGGGAAAACCAAGCCATCCTGGCAGCCAGGATGTGCCCCAATATCTACCTGGGGACCACGCTGATATGCGTGGAACCGATCCTGATCAAGTTCGCCGTGAAGGAGCTGGGTCCGGAGAGGGTGGTGTTCGGCTCCAACGCACCGGGTTCTTACCCGGACCTCTGCGTGGAGGCCATACGGCGCCTCAACCTCGGGGCCGAGGCCGAGGTGCTGATATTCGGGGAGAACCTGGCCCGCATCTACAAGTTGATCTGACGAGGGTTGCCGTGTCTGTCTGTCTGCGGGGGGTGAAGGCGTGAGGGTACTCTTCAGAGATGCCCTCGTAATCGATTGCTGTTCTCCCACCCCTTTTCAGGGTGACGTCCTCGTGGAAGGGGACAGGATCGCCACGGTGGAGCGGGGCCTTGAACCGCCCCCGGGGACGCAGGTGGTCGAGGTATCGGGATACGCGGTCCTGCCGGGCCTCATCGACTGCCACGTTCACCTCTGCCTGGACGGGGGGTCCGACCCGTTTGCCACCCTGGCGGCCGAACCGCCCGAGGCGACCGTGGCTCGCGCGGCTACCAATGCCTTGCGGAACCTGATGGCGGGGGTTACCACCGTGCGCGATTGCGGCGGGCCTGCCTGCATCGATCTGCTGCTCCGCGACTGCATCGGGCGAGGTGCTGCTGTCGGGCCGAGGGTGCTGGCGAGCGGGCTTTGCCTCACCACCACCGGCGGGCATGCGCACCTGATAGGGCGGGAGGCCGACGATGCCCGCGAGCTGGTGAAGGCGGTCCGCACCGAGCTGAAGGCCGGCGCCGATCAGATCAAGGTGATGGCGACCGGTGGCGTGATCACCAGGGGCTCCCATCCCCGTCGCCCGCAGTTCACCGCGGACGAACTGAGCGTGGTCGTCGAGGAGGCCGCCCGGGCGGGGAGGAAGGTGGTGGCCCACGCCCAGGCTGCCGAAGGGATCCGTGCCTGTGCCCTGGCCGGAGTAGCCAGCGTGGAGCACGGGGTTTTCCTGGACGAGGCATCGACGAGCCTCCTGAAAGACCGGGGTGTTTACCTGGTGCCCACCCTGACCCCTTCCTTCGCCCTCCTGGACCTTTTCCGCGGCGAAGGGGTGCCGGCCTGGATAGTGGCCAGGGCCCGCGAGATCAGGTCCCGGCATTGGGGCAGTGCCGAAATGGCCATCGCGGCGGGCGTGAAGGTGGCGGCGGGCACCGATGCCGGTGTCACCCTCACCCCCCACGGCATGGTGGCAACCGAGGTCGGCCTGCTCCACGAAAGGGGATTGGGTGAGTACCAGTCCATCCTGGCGGCCACCCGGTGGGCAGCCGAACTCCTGGGTGTTGCGGACGAAGTGGGTACGCTGGAGCCCGGGAAGGCCGCCGACCTCATCCTGGTCATGGGTAACCCCATGGAGGACCTGCGCCTGCTGGGTGAGCCCCGCCTGGTCATGAAGGCGGGGGTGATATACCGGAACGAGCTGGGGGGCAATCTGCCCACCTGGCCGTGTGTTTGAGGAGGCGGTTTGGTGCCGGAGGCGGCTGGGATAGATCTGAGGAGCGATACCGTAACGCAGCCCACGCCCGAGATGTGGAAGGCCATGGCGGAGGCGGAGCTGGGTGACGATACCCTGGGGGATCGCTCATCCGTGACCCGCCTCGAGGAAGCGGCGGCGGAACTCCTGGGCAAGGAGGCGGCCCTGTTCGTGCCCAGCGGGATGATGGCCAACTCACTGGCCCTGAGGCTCTTCCTGCGTCCGGGTGACTGGCTGGCCTGTTTCCCCGATGCCCACATAGTGCTTTCCGGCCTGGCGGGGTTCATCGGGGTGTCCGCCCGAGGTGTGCCCGCGCCCGACGGACACATGGACCCCGACAAGCTGGAGGGGGAACTGGAATCCGGCTTTCCGAGCTACCGGCTGCTGTGTCTGGAGAACACGTACAATGCCGGCGGCGGGGTGGCCATGTCTTCTGCGGAAACCGCTCGCCTGGCCGGACTGGCCCGGGGGCGGGGTATCCCCGTGTACCTCGACGGGGCCCGGCTCTTCAACGCGGCTGTCGCCCTGGGCGAGCCGGTGGCCCGGCTGGCCCGAGATGCGGATGCGTTGATGTGCTGCCTGTCCAAAGGTTTGTCGGCGCCGGCGGGTTCGCTTCTTCTGGGCAGCCGGGAATTCGTGCGGGAGGCCAGGGAGCTGCGGCATCTTCTGGGCGGATCCATGCGTCAGGCGGGGATCCTGGCTGCTGCGGGGCTGGTGGCGCTCCAGACCATGCCCGAGTGCCTGGCCGGAGATCACGCCAACGCCCGCCGCTTGGCCGAGGGAATGGCCGATATGCCGTTCGTCCGTCTGGCGTTGCCGCCCGAACAGGTCCAGACCAACATCGTTTTCTTCGAGGTGGCGCCTCCGCTGACCGCCCGCGAAATGGTGCGGGCCCTGGAGCGCGAAGGTGTCCTGTGCCTGCATCTCGGCCAGCGGATACGCATGGTGACCCACCGGCACGTCACCGCCCGTGACGTGGAGGCGGCGCTGGTGGCCGTCCGCAGGGTGGGATCCAGCCTGTGGCGCAGGGGAGGAAGCGGCGATGAAAGCGATAGTTAAGCTGGGCTCTGGTCCGGGAGCCGAGCTGGGCGAGGTGGACGTGCCCCGGCCGGGTCCGGGCGAGGTACTGGTGAAGGTGAAGGCTGC
>JASEFA010000014.1 GCA_030019365.1 Bacillota bacterium | reverse complement strand
TCTGCCAACCGCGCCAGCCCCCGCACGTCCTCCACCAGGTCTACGTTCGAGGGCAAGGCTGCCAATGGGGGCGAGGACAGCACCGGCAGACACCCGCAATCGCGCATCCAGGGCTGCAGATACCAGGCGAGGCAGAGACCGACGGAATCGCTGGTGGTAAGCACGGCACCGCCAGCGGTAGCGGCGGGCAGGCAGATACCGGCAACCAGCGCCCAACCCACCAGAAACTCGGCCGTGCCGAATATCCACGTGAGCAGAGGCCGTACTTCTGGATTCACAAATGGATACGAGACCCTGAGGACTGCTTGAAACCCGGGCATATCGACCAACTTTCCCGTCCCCGACCACATGACAGCAACCCAGCCGCCGCGAAGAATGTCTAGCACCAGACCCTGAAGGCCCACCGCTGCGTGCCGACGTTCGCTTACCCGTGTCGAGCGCACCATGTCAGCCCACAACCTGGGTGAAGGCGTGGGAGACCGGACGTCGAAAACACAAGACTGGTCGGTTGGCAGCCGACCAGCTTGCATGAAGCGCCTTGCTAATTGTCTGCGTATTTCTGGGAGTACTCTGGCCAAGTCAGTCCCGTCACTCTTCAAGGGTCTTTCCCTGCAAGGAGTACCCCGGAATCCCTGGTGCAAAGCTCCCCTGCTTGTCCGTGTAAGTCAGCCACGCTCCCACGACCTTCCCTTCCTGGTCAAGCAGAGCAACTCCCCAGAGAAGATACTCGCGAATCTCCTTCAGCCGCTCGCCCTGCGAGTCCTCGACCCGGAACCGCACCGTCTTCACCCTGGCCCCCGCAAGCGGGCTGAAGTCGAGTCCGGCATCCTTAGAGAGATCCACATAGACACGCCATGGGAAGCCGGGGCAAACCTTGAACTCGGCGGGTAGTATATCCTCACCCTCCACCGGTTCTCCCAGGACAATCCACCCGAACTGAGCAAAGAGGTCCTTCACCGCATTTGCCTTGGGCGCGCCGCAAGCCTCGACCCCAACGATCACTCCCGCGGCTAACATGAGAATGACCAGCCTTGCCCTCATCCCCTGCCATCTCCCGCCTTCAGAGACGTGCAGTACCTTGTTGAGGTGTCCCGGATGGAACGTCCGGGAAATATAGATTAGTCACTCAACGTGCGTCTTGGCCCGGCTCCGGTAGAAGTAAAGCCCGCAGCCCGCCAAGACCGTCCCCAGGAGGGAAGGCATCACCCACGGGGAAGTTGCCGGCCGCTTCTCCGGGGTCAGCCCCGAATGGCCAGGGCCGCCACCAGGCACGCCGCCATCCTTGAGCATCTCCGTGGCCACTTGCTTGAGCATCTCCAGCGCCTGAGGCCCCGTATGAACTTTGAAATTGGGGATGCCCCCGACAGGCGCAGCGTTTATTGCTACGACCAACTCCTGGTTCGGCAGCTTGACGTACAGGAACTCCGCTGCGCCCAGCACCACCAGCCTGGCGTCCGGACGGGCCGTCTCGGGTAGCGATGCCAGACCACGGGCGAGATTTGATCCCGACCCGCCAAAGCGGTACCTGACATAGCTATCGCCGCTTTTTAAGGTGAGGCGGGTCACAGCCCGTCCGTTGGCCATAACCATATACTCCACCATGTTGGCGTCGTTCATCGCGCTCTCGAGCGTGGGTACGCCATTCGCGAGTTTGCCCACATCGAACACGCACACTGGAAGCGACTCGCCAAGGCTTGCGTCTTGGAGCTCATAGCTGCTCTTGAAATTGAACTTCTCCCCTTGTAGATCTGAAGAGCCTGTTCAGCCACGTTACGAGCACTGTCGGACGCGCCAGCCGCAAATGCCGAGCCGGACATGCAGAACATAACCAACAGAAGCGCAAAAACCAACTGGAAGCAACGGAACGCGATGAGGAAGTGCGGGTGTCCGTGGGGCCGGATCCCGCGCTGGATGCCGCTTCGGGAGTGGATGGAGCGGAAGGTCTTGACCAAGCGGGGGGCGCGAGATTTACAAACGGAGCTGGCGAAGCCGGTGTTCGGGCAAATCAAAGTGGCGCGGGGTTGTGACCGGTTCATGCCGAGGCGCTATCTTGCCTGCCGGAGCGAATGGCGGCTGATCTGCGCCGCGCACAACAACCTGCTCAAGCTCTGGCGGCACCTTGTGGCGCGATGGGCTGGGGCGAAGAGGTTACTCTGCCCCCGCAGAGGCAGACGACCTTGGCTGCGTGACCAGGGTGACGGAGGGAACGGACAATAAAGCCGTCCACGAGAACTCGGCGGTGACCTTGTGGAGCCAGCCCCCCGCTCTCGCCCCGCTGTGGTTGCGTGCTGGCAGGTTCGCACGACAGGCTGTATACATCCCTCCTAATATCTTCCGTATTTCTCCACAGCGTCTATCAGAGCCCTAATGTTCTCCACGGAAGTCTCTCGTGGGGCTATTGCGGTCCCCGACGCCAGAATGAAGCCTCCCCCTGGCTTTACCTCTTCAAGTAGGTTCTTAACATACTCATCTATCTTCTCGGGGGTGCCGCTTATCAGCAGGCCCATCGGTATCCCGCCCATTACACAGGTATGTCCCTTAAGAATCTTCTTTGCCTTTCTCACGTCCGTCTTCTCGAAGTACGCTATACCCCAGCCCGCAGGCAGCTCGAGAATTGTCTCCAGATGCGCGTCATGGTAACCCTCGAAGAACACGAACGACTTCATGCCTTCATTGCCCAGCTCAGCAATAATCCTTTTCAGGTGGGGCCAGTAGAACTCATTGTAGAGATCGGGTGAGAGGTACTCATTAAGGTGCAGTGGGATAAAAGCGAGCTTGGCTCCCGCAGGCTTAAGCGCCAACGCCACTTTGAGAATAGGCTCTACCAGCGCTTCACAGGCTTGCTTAACCTTATCAGGGTATCTGCGAAGGTCAAGCAACACATTTGTAACATCCCTCAGAAAGTCGCCTATAAAGTCTAGCGGCGAGTAGGCAAAAGCCATTACTGCAGGAGGGTATCCTAACTCTGCCAGGTCTGCGGCTAAGGCTTGCCCGAAGGCTGCGAGCTTGCTGAGTTCCATCCCAAGCCTTGCCATGGTTGCCATTGTCTGGCGAGACCCCGGTTTCTCCAGGTTACGACATACCCTTGGAAGTACGGTCTCGGCTACAAATCTTACTGGATCCTCGATTAAGTCCTCATATTCGCCAGGCTGCATCCATTCTCCACCAATGAACTGTGGCGAGCTGTCTTCAGCAAGCTCTCTGCCGGGGAATCTCGCGTATTTATCACCTAAAACGTCGTGGAGTGGACCGGATACGAATGATATACTTGGAGATATGTCGGGATAATCCGAGAAGGCAATGCTGAGTGGAAGCTCTCCAACTCCGGTGATGCCCGCAAACGACATATCGCATGGAAAGTCCTGGAGGAACTTCACAGTAGCCTCACGCGATTTCTCGTAGTCATAACAATATTCGTGTTGTGTAATGCCAGAGTATGCTGGTACCATATCACCCATTACGCCGGCCAGAGGTACCCTATCAGGTTCTTTTAACTCGATGACTCTCTCGATACGTTCAAGGCGTTCTTTGGATAGTTCCGAAGCGGTCTTTATGGTCATAAAACCCTCACCCCTTACTCCTTTATTCCTATTAGTTCCTTGCATAGCCTTACACCTTTCGCTGCATCGTCTGCCCAGGCATCTGCTCCGCTGTACTGCTTGACCGATTCGTCCGCTCTTCCACCGCCGATAATCACTTTAACCCCATGTCTCAGCCCAGCGTCTTTCAGTGCATCAATGGTTTTCTTCATGGATCCGACACTTGCCGTTACCAGGCCGGACATACCGACGATATCGGGATTGCGGGTTCTGACGGCTTCGACAAACCGCTCACAAGGGACATCGATACCAAGGTCGATTAGTTCGAAACCGGACGCCTCAGCGAGCACCTTGAAAATGTTCTTGCCTATGTCGTGGACGTCTCCTTGGACGGTGCCCAGTACAATAGTGCCTACCCGTCTAACCTCCTCTTTCTCCAGCTTGGGTAGGGTCAACTCCATGATCTTCTTAAGTACCTCGGCGGCGAAGACAAGCTCCGACAGGAAGTACTCTCGCTTCTCGAACTTCTCTCCGACAGCAGCCATGGCATCCTTGCATAGCTCCAAGACCTTAAGAGGATCCTTACCACCCTCCAGCATTTCCATCGTTATCCTCAGCGCCTCTTGTTCGTTCATATCCACCATACTCTTAACCAGATCTTCAACCATCTCTAAATCCCCCCTGGTATCTTCCGTGCGGCCTCTCGCAAACTCCTTAGGCTGTCAGAGGCCAACTTGCCGATTTGCCCTGACCGGTTTCACGCCTCCTGCCCGTCCTCAGCCCCCTCTACTCCCACAGCGCCCGACCCGCCCGCTACCGGCCCGAAATCCTCCGCTCCCTCGCACTCATGGCCCACTAGCGCATCTTCAGCATCACCCGGCGGGCCCAGATCCTGCGCACCACCGACATCCCCCTCCTTCTAGGCGACCCCGAGCGGGTACGCCTTTCAGGGCGACCCATTACGGCCCCTCGGTTCCATACTTGTCTAGTCGTATCTATATATACGCCACCCCGCCCGGAAATCCTGCAGACCACCCCGGCGCAACGATCCCCGCGCAGTCTCCCTCATCCACCAGGCGGGCAAAGAGCCCCCAGGAACTCTGCCACCGGCGGCCGGGACGCTGGGGGCAGCGGTACACCCAACCGCCGAGCCGGCGTGTGCACAGCCGGAAAAACCGCCGTCAGGAAAAGCTGAGGCAGGAAAGGAATAACTCCTGGTACCCGGGCAGGGTCATCAGTTCCAGGTAACCGGCGGACTGCGCCACCCGGGAGGCCTCCCGGCGCTCACTCTCGGAGACAAGAGCCAGGTACGCTCCCATGCCCGCCGCATTCCCCACCGGCTCAAACCTCTCCCGGGGCAACCGCGGAAACATGCCCACGGCCATGGCACTCTCGGGATCTATGGCCACCCCGAACGCCCCCGCTAGATAAACCGTCTCTACTTCCTCCACCCGGGTGCCCGTGGTCCGCAACAGGCCCTCGATCCCGGAACGAACCGCCGCCTTGGCCAGCTGAAGCTCCCGGATGTCCCGCTGGGTGAGAGGTGCCCCGCCCAGCCGGAACTGGAGCCCGTCAGGACCCTCCTCCACCCCCGGGGCACCGGCCCGCAGCCGGCCGCCAGCATCCATGACCTCGGCACGCAGGAGCACGGCCAAGAGGTCGATGAGCCCGGCCCCGCAGAACCCGGCCGCATCCCCACCCCCCACCACCGTGTACCTGATCTCCTCCCCCTCCAGCCACACCCGGTCGATAGCACCCGCCAGCGCCCGCATCCCCCGGGAAACATGACCCCCCTCGAACGCAGGACCGGACGCACAGGAGCAACAGGTCACCCCGCCCTCCCTCACCAGCGCAATCTCCGTGTTGGTCCCCACGTCTATGGCCAGCGCCACCCCCCGGTGCTCCAGAAGCCGCGTGGCAAGGATCACCCCCACGTGGTCACCACCCACGTAACCCGCTACGCAGGGCATGAGGTGCACGTACGCCCCCGCCGCAAAACCGAAACCCAGCTCCCTCGCCTTCACGTCCACGGGACCGGTCAGGGCCGGCACATAGGGCGCGCGCACCAGCTGCCCCACCGGCAGGCCCAGGAGCAGGTGGTGCATGGCCGTGTTGCCGCATACCACCGCTTCGTAAATGTCAGCCGTCTCGCATCCGGCCCGGCGGCAGAGCTCCCCGGCCAGACCGTTCAGCCCCTCCCCCACCGCACCCCGGATGCGGCGGTAGTTATCCGCCGACACGGAGGCATAGCCCAGCCGCGATACCACGTCCTCGCCGTAAGCTATCTGGGGATTGAGGACGGCCCCCGACTCCATGATCTCACCGCTGTCCAGGTCGACCAGGTACGCCGCCACCTTCGTCGTCCCCAGGTCGACGGCCAGACCCCAAAGAGGCGCACGCCGGGGCTGCACGGCGATGACCTCATCACCGCGGACCACCGCCCACCCCCCAAAACCCCAGCGCCCGAGATCGTCCGACAGTGACCGCAATACTTCCAGGTCATACCGCAGCCCGGCACCCACCGCCGCGGCCACCCTGTCCGCATCGCCCGCACGCTCGCCCACCGCAGGAGGCTCAACCCTGAACTCCACCTGCCTCACCGCAGGCTCGGGCCGCAGCCCTCCCGGCCCCACTACTCCCCCCACCTGCAGCCGGTCCCCACCCCGGACGCGGTCAAGCTCCATCCGGACGTCCCCCAGCACCCTCGCCCGACAGGCCAGCCGGTACCCCACAGCACCCTGCCGCGCCAGAAGCTCCAGCTCCTGCTCATCGGCACCCGATACGGCCCCACTCACAACCCGCACCAGGCACCGACCACACCTGCCCTGACCCCCACAGGTGGCAACCACACCCCAGTCACCCAGCTCACGACCGAGCAACTGGACCGCCTCAAGCACCGTCGCTCCCCCTGCCACCTGCACCCGCCGGCCAAGGGGCTGAAATTCAACCACCGGCATAGCAGCCCGCCTCCCCCGCCCGGCCCTCAGGCGCACCCGGAGCAGTCACCGCCCGATATGCCACAAGGAGGCATCCCACCGCGCGCGCCAGGCCCTGCCAGGGCCCGCCAACAACGGCCCACACGAAAAGGTCACGGCCCGCCCGATAACCAACTTCCTCAAGCCACGTCCGTCCCGTCAATTCGAGTCGGGCAGTCGCCAACCCATGGTCACCCTCCCCCGCCAGCCGTCCCAGGACGATCTTGACAACCCAACGGACTGCGTAAGAGCCGACCCAACCACCCCTTCAACCTTCCGCCAGCCGGCCCTCGCGATATGCGCGCAGGTACCGCGCACAGTACTCGTCCCGGCCCAGCACCGCCTCCGCCGCCCTAAGGAGCGCCATCAACCTGGTATCCAGCGGGTCAAGGATCACCGCATCAAGACCGGCAGTCATCGTGGCTACCAGGAAGGCCTGGTTCAGCAGGCGACGCTGGGGGAGCCCGAAAGAAACGTTGCTCAGGCCGCAGATCGTGTGCACCCCCGGGTATTTCTCCCGCAGGATGCGGATCGCCTCCACCACCGCGACACCCGCCCGAGAATCCGTGCTCACCGGGCGCACCAGGGGATCCACGTAGATGTCCTCAGCAGGAACCCCTGCCTCCAGCAAGTCCTCGACCAGCCGGCTGCCCTTTTGCACCGCTTCCTCAGCCGAAGACGGCATCCCGGAATCATCCAGGCAAAGCGCCACCACCCCGCACCCGTACCGCTTGACCAGCGGAAGCGTTGCACGAAAGCGTTCCCGTTCGCCAGTGATAGAATTCAAAAGCGCCTTGCCCTGGTGCACCTCAAGGGCAGCTGCCATGGCCGCCGGGTTGGGGCTATCCACACAGAGTGGAACCGCAACCGCCGCCTGGATGGTGGTCACCAGCCAGCGTAGCGCCTCCGGCTCCTCCGCAAGTAACGTCCCCGCGTTCACGTCGATGAAGTCAGCCCCGGCCTCGCGTTGCTGGACCGCCTCCCGCACCACGGCCTCGCCGTCCCGCAGGCAAACGAGCGCAGCCACGCCTTTTCTGCTGGTATTGATCCTTTCTCCCACGATCAGCAAACGCCTCCACCTCCCGCCGCTCCGCGCCGACCGGCCCCTGTACTGCCCGCTCGATGACACCGAGATTGATGCACCCGCCCCGGGGGTTCAGCGATACACGCCGTACTCTTTGCCGGCCTCGATCATCGCCCGGAAGCTCTCCGGCTCGGCGTCGTCCACCACCCCGCCGGTGGCGAGGATGAAACCGCCATCTTGAGCTACCTTCTCGATCAGGTCCCTGACGTACCGCCTGACCTCCTCCGGAGTCCCCGCTTTGAGCATGGTGACGGGTACGTTCCCGGCAAAGCAAGCGACCCCGCCGAGCATCTCCTTAACCCTGACCATGTCGGTCTGATCAAACATCCAGACTATCCGGCCGGGGGGCAGATCCCGATCGGCCAGGAAGTCCAGCCGCTGGTTGTAGCTGCCCTCCACGAAGACCCAGGGTACCAACCCTTCGTCAATAAGACCGAGGAGCACTGCCTTGAGGGTCGGCCAGTAGAACCTGGAGAAGTTCTCCCGGGAAAGGAAGCCATCGGCCCCTTTGTGCAGAGGGATGAACACCATCGGATTCCCGCTCATGGCGGCAGTGCGCACGCCCAACTCCACCATCACCGGTACCAGCCTCTCCAATGCCTCCAGCAGCTTGCCGGGGCGCCTGTAGATATCAAGCATAATGCCCCGCGTTCCCCGCAGCGTGTCACCAAGGGTGTCAAACGGGGCCTTGCTGAAACCGCCCAGTACCGACGGCACCCCAAGCGTACCCATGATCTCGGCGTCAACGGCACCGGCCGCCTGCACCCATTCCACGGCCGCCCGACCGGCCTCCAGCAGCACTTCAAATGACCGCTGCACTTGGGGCATGCCGATCGGTACCATGAAGGCACCCGTAAACGGCATCTCAACCACATCAGTGAACGGCGGCAGAAGTCCCCATGCTTCCAGAGCACCGAAGACCCGTGGGAGATAGACACGCATCCAGTAAGCCGAGGGGTCTCGAATCAGTGCGTCGTATTCATCTTCGCGCATGTACTCGGCTTCGACGCACTGGTAAGGGGTGTCGGGTGGAGTCCCGCGCCCCGGCCACCTGTAAAGCCGGTAGTCAAGTATCTCGAACACCTTCCCCGGCGTCGCCAGCATACAACTGGCCAGGGAATCGGGCAGAAAGTCTTGGTGATACTTCTTCCAGGCGGCACCCAGCTTCTGGTAGTCGTACATAGCCTCCTGGGCCGTAATGCCCGCGTACTTTGCCGGGAAAAACCCGATATTCGGGCACACAGGGATGCGGTCAGGCTTCTTCAACTCCACGACATCTTTGATCCGCTGAACGCGCTGCTTGAAGCTCTTCTCCACCTCCGGATTCGCGAAGCGCACATTCGGAGGAGAAATCCATGCCTTAAACCGCTCCTCGTACTTCTCATGCGCCGACAGCTTCTGCCAGCTCTCAGGGAACACTGTGCTCACCTCCCCACCCAGGCGCGGGCCAGAGAGACAGCCTCCATGGCGTCCCTGCCCCAGGCATCCGCCCCGGTGTACACCCTGATCTGGTCGTTGGTCGCCGCCCCACCGATCATGACCTTGACGCGATCTCTCAGACCAGCATCCTCCAAAACCCGGACGGTTTCCTTCATGGGGTCATAAGCAAGGGTTAACAAGCAGCTCATCCCGACCACCTGAGGCTCGAACTGCCTCACCGCTTCCACAAAACGCTCGGGCAGCACGTCCACACCCAGGTCAATTACCTCAAATCCATTCGCGTCCAGCAAGAAGGAGACTATGCTCTTGCCAATGTCGTGTATATCCCCTTTCACCGTGCCGATTACAACCCTGCCCAGACGTTTCTCCCGTGCCGATGCCTCGGCGGCAACCCGCGCCTTCACCATGCCGGATATCTGGGCGAGAATCTCCCCCGCCAGCATGAGTTCGGGGAGGAAGTACTCCCCCTTCTCAAATCGTTGCCCGACGGCCTCCACACCTTCCCGACAAGCGTCAAGAAGCTCAAGTGGATTGCCCCCGGCGTCCAACAGAGCCTGGGCGAGCTCGACGGCCTCCTTTTCCCGCATCCCTACGATAGCCTCGACAAGCGCCCTCACGGACCCGTCCAATCGATATCCCCCCTTCAGGCGCCCCGGAGCGGACGCGCCTTTCAAGGCGACCCATTACCGCCCTGGGTTCCATACTCGTCTATACATTACTCCGCCCCACCCCGAAGTCCTGCATGCCGAGCAGCTTCAACTTCAGCCACCTCCACTGCTCCGCCCGTGCCCGGGCGAGCTCGCTGCTTCTTCCTCGGGGCCGCCTGTCTCCAGGCGGCCCCAGAATGCCAGTTCACTGCTGTCCCCGGGCGGCGCCCGATTGCACCTGGTCGACAGCACGCTCCACCGGTCCCCGCCCCGCCTTCGAGACTACCTCCAGCAGCCGATCGACGGTCGCCCGGGTGAACACGCCTTGACAGGATCACCACCTTCCCTGCGGGCAGGACCACATCAGTGCTGGACTTCCTCGGCCAGGCCCGTTGCAATGGACCCGTGTCCAGTACGGGGTGTCGATATTGAAGCAGCAACGAGAAGCAACCGGACAAACAAGGAACGGCTGGGAGGCGCTTGCCCGCGAGCGCATAGACCGGGGTTCTTTCGTGCCCCCGTACTACCAGCTAGCCCAGATCATCGAACGTCACGTCAGGAGCGGAGATCGAGCCGGGGGACTTGCTACCACCGGAGTCCGAACTCGCCCGCATGTTCAGCCACCCTCAACAACCAGGAGTTTGTGTTACAGGAGTTCGACACCATATACCACCGAAGCAACATCCCGCATGGGTTCAAGAACAGCGGAAAGGGCGAATGCGTCTACATCACGGTGGTGACGCCGCCCACATTCTGAAACCGGTGGCCACCTACACCGTGGGTTCGAAGCGCGCAATGGCTGTTTCCTGCTGCCGGAAAACCTCAGACGCGGTGAGCAAGCCAGAACCGACGTCTAGGGTTTGGACGAGCAATCGTTCAGCCGCTTCCTCCATCGTGGTCCCGCTAACGATGATTCCACTCACATCCACGTCGATGTTGTCCTGCATTGCCGCGACGGTCTGCGGGTTACCGCACACCTTGACGGTGGGGCAAAGTACGTCACCGATCACGTTGCCTACACCCGTAGCAAAGAGAATCAATGTAGCGCCTCCCGCCGAAAGGCCGGTCATCGACTCGCAAGCAGGAGCCGGGGTATCCATGATGTACAGACCGCGCCCCGTTGGACGTTGGGCATATTCCAGGACATCTTGAATCGGGCGCGTGCCTCCTTTGGCTATCGCCCCCAACGACTTCTCCTCAATGGTCGTCAGCCCTCCCCGGATGTTGTCGGGGACGGGGTTCGCTCCGCGAATATCCACCCCGCGCCGGAGCGCCTCTTCTTCAATTCGTCTGACCGCCTCGAGGATCTTCCGGGCCACTGCCGGGGTTGATGCACGTTGCGCAAGCAAGTGCTCGGCACCCATGAACTCGGATGTTTCGGACAGCAACACGGTACCCCCGTGGTCAACCACGTGGTCGCTGATCATTCCGATGCACGGATTCGCGGCAATTCCCGAGGTCGTATCCGAGCCACCACACTCCACGCCGACCACCAGGTGTTCCACGCCGACTCGTTCCCGATGGAGCCGCGATGCCTCTTTCACCAGTTTTGCCGCCAAACGGGCACCCTCGGCTACGGCGCTGATGCTGCCCCCGCTTTCCTGGACGGTGACGACTTCGACCAGCTTGCCTGTTTCACCAATGCCCGAAGCAATGCGCCAGGTGGCCACGGGCTCAAGCCCCACCACCAAAACACCGGCCACATTGGGGTTACTGCCCAAACCGACCAGTGCCCTCGTGGTAATGTCCGCATCCCGCCCAAACTGACCCCTGCCATACCACACGGTGATGGGCACCGTATGGGCTACGAGCTGGGATATGGCCCTGACAACCGGATTGACATTGTCCATGCAGGCCAATACAACAATATGATTCCGCGTTCCCACGCGCCCGTCTTCGCGCACATACCCCCAGAATGCGTTACCCCCTTGCATCAGTCGCCCCTCCGTCGTGACGCTGGGCCAGATCTCCCCGGCCCCTGCAACTTTCCACGTTGTGTACGTGCACATGTTGCCCCACCAAGACATCTTGGGTCACCCGGCCGACCACCTGGCCGTACTTCACCACCGGCGATCCCTTCGGCAGGGATCTAACGGCAAACTTGTGCCCAAAAGGAACGTCCTGCGCGACAGTAACCGTGCCCAACTCGAGCTGGACTTCCTCACCAGGGTGGAGCTCTTTCAAAGCCGTGGCCACATTGTCTTCAGAATGAAGAACAATCGCTTTCCGCACCACTTCCAACCCCCCGTTCTTCTCCGCGCAGGAACGGCGCCAGGTCACTCAGTACCGGAAACATCTCTCTCACCCTTCGAACATCTTGGACATCAACATCGCTGCACAGCACTTGCTCGGTATCCCCTGCCTCCCCTATGATTTGTCCCCAGGGGTCGGCCACCATGGAGTGGCCAAAGAAGCTGTTGGTACCCTCGACTCCCGTGCGGTTGCACGCCACAACAGCAACCTGGTCCTCGATCGCCCTGGCCTGAACCAGAGTACGCCAGTGGTGCAGCCGCGGATTGGGCCATTGAGCGGGCATGAATATGATCTCCGCGCCCGCAACCGCCAGCCTGCGTGCGACCTCAGGGAACCGTAAATCGTAGCAGATCATAACTCCGCAGCAGATCCCGTCCAATGAGAAGGTGGGCATCGCCTCACCAGCCGCGAACCAGCGCTTCTCGTCCATGCCCTGGAATAGGTGGACCTTTGCATACCGTGCCACGACGTATCCCGCTCGGTCAAACACATAACACACATTGAAAATGCGGCCGTCACGGAGTTCGGCAATCGATCCACCCACGATGTTGACCCTGTATTGCCGCGCCAGCTCACCGAGAAAGCGCATGGTCTCCCGCCCGTGGCTGTCGGCAAGGCTCGCGAGCCTTTCGCCCGCGTACGACGTATTCCAGAGCTCTGGAAGTACGACCACATCCGCTTCGGAGGCCGCCGCTTGCCCCATAAGCGCTACAACCTTGTCCCGGTTGCAGTCGGGGCATCCTACCTTTGGGCTGAATTGCAGTAGCGCTATCCGCATTGCGAGACTACTTCCTCCCCGCGTTCACATTTCACCCGGACTCAGGGCGAAGCCGTGGCGAGCCGCACGCGCCTCCAGCCTGCGCCAGACCTCAACCGGCACCGGAATACCCTCTCGCTGTCTGCGTTCCCTTGTCCGCAGCTCAAGCTCGCCGGGCAGCAACACCTCAGCGTGCCCCGGGGCAACCGGACAGGCTTTGACATAGTCCAAGTACTGGCGCAAGTGCCTGTAGAAACCCGCAACAGCCGCGAACGACTCGATGGCCACCGCCCCAATAAGATGGGAGAAGGACTGTCGCTTCCCGCGTTCGACCGGAAACACACGCCCCAACTCCCTGCCGAATGGCGAGCCACTGAGCACTGCCGTTAGGACCTCGACGATTACTGCCAACCCTGACCCCTTGTGCCCGCCGAAAGGCATCAGAGAGCCGGCAAGTGCCTCCCCGGGATCGGTGGTCGCCCTGCCGTCAGGGCCCAACGCCCAGCCGGCGGGAATGCGCTCCCCCTTGTTGAACAGATCCATGATCTTCCCCCGCGCTGCCACGCTCATGGATATGTCCAGAATGATGGCTGGCTCTCCATCCAGAGGTACGGCCACCGCAAGTGGGTTGTTGCCAATGTGGTTTCCCATACCGCCCCAGGGAGCCATAACGGCAGAAGCGTTGGAAAGCGCGATTCCGATCATGTCGTGTTCACACGCCAGACCAGCATAATAGGCCAGGCTACCGAGGTGATTGCTATTCTTGACCAACACCAGACTGGCGCCGTGTTGCCTGGCTACTTCAATCGCCGTGCCCATTGCCTGCCGACCGACCACCTGTCCAAACCCGTTGTTGCCGTCCGCAACCATGACCACCCCTCGACTACTCACCACCAAGCAATCACCGTGGGGGTCAATGTTGCCCACCGATACGTGCTCCAGGTAGGTCTCCAGCCTGAGCACCCCGTGGCTCTCAACGCCTCTGAGGTCCGAGTCAACCAATGCGTCTGCGACAAGCGCCGCCTTATCCCGCGGCACCCCATTCGCCTCCAACAACCTGGCACAGGCTGCACGCAGCGCGCCAGCACTAACCAGCACATACTCCATCGGGCTCCGCTCCCTCGACTGGCCTTGGCGCGGAGCAACCTCCGCGCCAAGGCTTATTCTGGCTCATCACAGATAGTAGCGAACTTCGAAGGTCGTACAGCCTTCCGGCGCATAGTACGGGCCGTGCAGCATGCCCGGCGGCCGGCACGCATAGCTACCCTGCTCGAAGACGCTCTCACCCTGGATGAGCTTTCCCTCCAGGATGTACACCTCCTCCCAGAAGTCGTGCGCTAGCACCTGGGTCGTCCGGGCCCCCGGTTCGAACCTCAACAGCCTGGTTAAGGCACCCGTCTCAGGATCGTTAGCAAGGACCTTCTCCTTCACTCCCGGAGGGTACCCTTCGGCCGCCCTCCACTCCGCATCCGCCAGCAACGAGAACTCTATCTCTGGCTTGGGCACGCTCGTACACCCCTTTGACTACTTCCTTATCCCAACCCGCTCTGCAATCGCCAGCGCGCTCTTGTACTCCTGCTCTACGAACTGCTTGAAATCATCCGGTCCCTTGTAGATCACGACCGCATCCATGCTCTCGATCTTCTCGACAAAAGAGGGGTCCTGCACAACCTTCTGAATGCCTTCAGCCCACTTCTTCACCACATAATCTGGAAGGCCCGGAGGACCGGAAATCCCGTTCCAGCCCAGCTGGTCGTACGCTGGAAACCCTGCTTCCCTGGCAGTGGGAACGTTGGGGACTGACTTGCCTCTGGTGTCCGTAGTCACAGCAAGGGCCTTCAATTTACCCGCGTTGATCAGTGACACAGCCTCAGGCAGGTTTTGGGACGCAAGCTGGACATGCCCCCCGGCGACGGCCGCCAGGGTCGGCGCTCCGCCCTGGAATACCACCATCTCCACCGATTTGGGGTCGATCCCTGTAGCATCGAATAGCTTGACCAACCCAAAGACAGCCGGGGCCCCTGCCGAGCCCACGCCCGCCTTGAACTTCGAGGGATCCTTCTTGATAGCATCAAGCAATTCTGCCACCGAACTGTAGGGCAGATCCGGCGAAATGGTCAGGACCAGAGCATTGGCCATCACGAGGGAGACAGGCGTCATCTGATCCCACTTATAGGGGCACTGGGTGCTGGTCGCCGCCGCCAGGGTGCACGTGATCGAGTGGGTCAGCATGGTGTATCCGTCCGGCTTCGCCTGCACGACATCCAGAGTGCCGACGGTGCCCCCTCCCCCAGGCTTGTTAACCACGTTGATAGGAACACCCCATTCCTTCGAAAGGCGCTCTGCCAACAGGCGGGCCGTCATATCCGACGAGCCACCCGGCGGGAACGCCACGATAAGGTCAATCGGTTTGGTGGGATACTTCGGAGATTCCGGTTCTCTACTGGCCGTGCCGCCGCACCCCGCCGTTACTCCAAGCAGGATGGCTACGAGCAACACGGCTGCCGCAATCCGTAATTTCATCAGTCACTCCCCCTTGAACGTTAATCCTTGCCATGAGATGCCCCGAGAATGACTTCGACCGCTTACCCACCTCCTATCCGACGTCTTCTCCGCCCGCCTCGATAGCGCCGGCCAGCCTCCCTTCCTTGGCCCTGCTGTACAGCGAAACACCAAACGAGGCAAGGGCGAGAAGCAGAATCGCCAAGCTCAGGGGCCTTGTGAAAATCATCAGGCTTCCCCCCGAGATCTTGAGGGCCTGCCTGAGGGAAGTCTCCAACGCTTCGGACAACACCAAGGCGATCACCAGGGGCACTGCGGGAACGTCCCATTTCTTCATCAGGAAGCCAACTACCCCAAACACAACCATCATCCACACATCGAACACGTTGTTTCGTACGCCATACGTCCCGATCACACAAACTCCAAGGATCCCGGCTGACAGGATCGGATACGGTACCTGAGTGAGTTTGGCCCACAGACCCACCAGCGGCAAGTTGAGGACTAGGAGCATCACGTTGCCGATGTACATGCTTGCGATGACCGGCCAGGCAAAGTCGGCATGCTGCTCAAAGAGCAGCGGCCCGGGTTGCAGTCCGTAAATCATGAGCCCGCCCAGCAGGACGGCGAGAGCCGGCGTAGTAGGAATGCCCAGTGTGAACAGCGGCACCAGACCTCCACTGGTCGCCGAATTGTTGGCTCCTTCCGCTGCCGCAACTCCTTCTATAGCGCCATGGCCAAACCGACTCGGGTCCCGCGCAAACTTCTTCTCTATGTCATAGGTGAGGAAGGAAGCCACGGCAGGGGTAACCCCGGGAAGCAGGCCTAACAAGAACCCCACGATGGTGCTCCTCCCCATCGCGCCCGTGCAGTCCCTGAGATCCTTGCGCGTGGGCAAAAGCCCCTTTAGTTTGCCCTCATATATGCTCCTCGTCTGCTCCTGCACATTTACGAAGATCTCTGCTATCGCGAAGAGACCCACGATCACGCTTATGAAGTCGATCCCACCCAGCAAGGTCGGACTACCCAGGGTGAAGCGCGGCACCCCGGTCATGGGATCCAGGCCTACCATACCCACCAGAAGCCCCGCGAGCCCCGACAGCAAGCCCTTTTGCAGAGACTTGCCAGCCAGGCTGATCACCATGCTTAATCCCAACACCATGAGCGCGAATCGTTCGGCAGGACCGAACGTCAAAGCAGCATCCGCAAGCGGTGGCGCCAACAGTACAAGTCCGAACAGGCTCAGCGTTCCCGCGACAAACGAAGACACCGCCGCCATACCCAGGGCGGGACCTGCCCTTCCCTGCCGGGCCATGGCGTAGCCGTCTGCGGCGGTGATGACACTCGCTGCTTCCCCAGGAGTATTGATCAGAATCGCGGTAGTGGAGCCCCCATACATAGCCCCGTAGTATATCCCGGCAAGGGCAATGATGGCGGTCGCCGGGGGAAGCCCGGACAGCACCGGCAGCAGGATGGCAATGGTTGCCGTAGATCCAAGCCCGGGAAGCACCCCCACCAGCGTACCCACCAGGGAGCCTATGGCGCAGTACAGCAGATTAATGGGAGACAGGGCTACCGAAAAACCGTGCCACAAGTGACCAAGTGCTTCCATGGCTCGTTACCTCTCCTATGCCCAAAAGGGTCTAGGCAGCGGCATCTTCATCCAGGCTGAAAAGCACAGATGCAACAGTAGCGAGATGATGCCACCATAAAGAAGCGCCGCCGGCCACCCGTACCGACGCCAGGCCCTGATCGTGCCGGTGCAAAGGATCCAGGTGCTGAGAAGAAACCCCACTATCTGAAGCAAAAAGACGTAGGCCACCACGAGGCACATGAGATAGAGAGTTGTACGCGGAGCCGCGGAGGAGACCGTGGTCGTCAGCTGCCCCCGCACGAGCCCTCCCACGAGCAGGCTAACGCCCGTGATCAACAGGGCCCCACCGATTAGCAGTGGCATGAAACCTTCCTGCGGCACACCCCTCGCGAAGACTGGAAGGCTCCAGGCTTGCGCAAGGCCAAACGCGCCCAGGGTTATCCCGATCAATCCGGTAGTGACCGCTTCGTTGCGGACAACCACCCTTTCACCTCCCATGGCACGCCACGAACTTCACCCGGTAGGAGTACCTGATCTCCCTTCGCAGGACAGGGTCCTCGAGGCCAATCGCATACGACTCTCCGCACACGAGAGCGCCGCCAAAAACCGGAACAGTGCCCGAAAACAACACGACCCCGTCCGTGCGGTCCCCGAGGCGCTTGCTCAGCACCTCCATCCACGCACGAACGTCAAGTAACTCGGCCACCGATGACTCCTGGTAGAGCCGAGGCTCGCTCTCGCCAGATTCGTGTACCCACGATCTGATAACCAGCTCATCCCAGTGGTTCTCCACGGCGGCGTATTCCCAGAGCACCGGCGCAAGGACCTTTGCACACACCTGCTTTGACACACGTATATCCTGCTTTTCCAGCTCCCGATCAGTATGGTCGCTGCCCACCCCCACCAAGATCTCGTCTCCGTCAAAAACAATCACATACTCCACTTCCCCAGACGTGTTGTGCCCTAGCACCTCGACCACACCGCCAGTCGTGAGAAGCGAAGCCGGGAGGGCGTTGAGTGTGGGGGTTTCCATGGGAGGACTGACCCCGATTCTCCTCAGTTCCTCAATGTGGGCCTGAACTGCCCTCTCATCCCTGCCGGCAAACCCCCCGTACAGGAACCGCGACACGCGGATCTGACGTGCTCGGAAAGAACCATCGGTACCGTGAACCAGCACACCAAGGTTTCTCAGCGTAACGACCTCCTTCGCAGCAATCGATTGAGCGGAGGGGACGGTGAAGCCAGAGCACCGCGCCCCTCCGCCCACCTGACTCATTCAGTGAAGAAGAGAGGTGAGTTCCCGAATGTCGTCTATCTCCTCCAACCGGCCGACGAGACTGACGATGCTTTCCGCTTTGGAACGAGGAATGAACCGGGTGGACGCATCGAAGAACTTGGCACACACTTCGTCGTAGGTCATGGGATTCCGGGGATCACCCTTGGGGTGGAACCTGGTCTCGACGAGCTTGCGCCCATCCTTGAGCTTGATGGTCACCCGGGACGGCGTATAGGCATCCCTCCTGGAGAGGCGGTCGAAATCTTCGATGGCCTCCACCTTCACCTTCTTCGCGAACTCGCTAACCCCAGGGCTCCGCCAGTTCTCGCCCTCGAAGTGTTCCAAGCGGACGGTGCCGTGCTCCATCGCGATCGCCAGGTTGTAGGGAATACTCATCTGGGCAGAGAAGCTGGTCGACGGGTCGTACTTTTCGCTCGTGTCGCCCCCATACGCAATGGAATACGGGACGAACATGGTACGAATCTTGACGTCGACCTCCTCGACGTCCTCGGCCTTGATATTGTGCCGCTTAACCAGCGCCAGGAAGGCTTCGATCGCGGTTTCATTCCCATACATCACAGGGAAATACTTGATAGAAGCCCACATCACGTCGAAGCGTTTTCCCAAGTCCTCTGTCACCTTGCTGGCGTCATAGTCCCCCGAGTACGCATGAAGGAACCCCTTGTGCCCCTCGATGATGCTGCGAGGTCCCTTAAAGCCATGCTGGGCGAGCATCGCCGCCGTAATGCCTTGCTGGGAGGCCTTGCCGAAGTGGAAGCGCTTCGTGTCCGACCCATCTTGGAGGAATTCTATGGTTCCGCCCGGGTAGCTCCCGGCAATGCCCAGGGCGGAGGCAACCCTGGCTGGGTCGAGCCCGAGTTGCTTTCCCGTCTGAGCCGCTGATGCCAGGACCCCGCAGACCGCCTGGCCCTGAAACCCCCGGTTGGTCAAGGCCCTTTCTCCCGAGGGCGCGCTGAAACACGCCTCCGCTAACCTGGTGGTAATGTCGTAGCCGATGACGATCGACGTGATCACGTCCTTGCCGCCCTGCCCCAGCATCTCGGCCACCGGTATGGCGGTCCAAACCGAAGCAGAGGAGTGAAGCGGACCCAGTGCGTACTGGTCATCGAAGTCATTGCTGTGGGCAAAGGTGCCGTTCACGAACGCTGCCAGGGTGGCCGACGTACGCCCGCCAAACCGCACGATCGTGGCCTGCGGCTCGCCTCCCTGTTGCTTAACAAACTGGTAGACCGCTTGCGCCCAAGGCATCGACGAGCCGTATATGGTGACACCGATCGTGTCCAGAACCATAAGCTTCACCTTCTCGCTCACCTCAGGCGGCAAGTGCTCGAAGCTCAGTTTTGCCACGTATCCTGCTAACTCGTCCGCCAGATACCCTTTCTCTTGCTGCTGCAACTCTATTCCCTCCCCCAAGATCTAACCAAGGACAGCTGTGTGTACTACGCCATCCTGCCTCAGCGCTGCCAGCGTGCGCATCAAGTGGTCTTCGACCGCTGCCCTTAGACCTGCCTCGTCGGCTTCCTCCAGACACCTGACGATATACCGGTGTTCCTCCACCACCTCCCGAGCACGACCCGCCGAGGACAGAACGGCCTGAATGCCAAGCCTCATCTGCTGGTCGCGCAAGTCCTCGTAGAGCTTGAGAAGCCGTCGGTTGCCCGCTGCAGCCACAAAGACGCGATGAAACTCCCGGTCGACACCAATGAACAGAGCAGGGTCGAACCCGGCCTCCAGCTGAACCTCCTGCTCTTTTAGCAGTTGGTGTAGGCGCGGTAGAGCGTCCTGCCGGCCTGCCAGCACCTTGCCGGCGGCGAACACCTCCACCAGCAGACGCAACTCGAGGACCTCCTCTACGTCCCTGACGGCCATCGGGGGGACTATGGCACCCTTTTGAGGCACCAACTGGACCAGTCCCTCGGCCTGCAAAAGCAGCAGCGCCTCCCGCACGGGAGTCCGGCTCAGCCCGATCCGCCTGGCAAGCTCGGCTTCTGTCAAGAATTCACCCGGCTTGTAAACGAAGTTGAGAATCCCCTGCTTTATCGACTCGTAGGCTCGGTGTTTCGCCGTGATCCTGGGACCGGAACTCATGTCCGACCACCGTCCGTGCGCGGGTGTATACAACCTGTTCATCAGTTGTATACGACGCTGACCGAAGAAATCCTTCTTCGCAATCGCAACCTCCCGTAGCCGGGCTTGAACACCCGAGGCCAGGCCGTACCGGCGGGCCGCGGGCTCTGCCGTGGCAAAGCTGGATAGCCGGGTAACGGACCAGCCCCCGTCTATGACGAACGTTGACCCCGCCAGGCCGCGGCATCCCAGGGACAGGCGGAAGGCCTTTCGATCTCGGGTGAGCCGTTGTCATCCTTCCGCATACCTGCCATCAGCAGGCCGAGGCGGTGAACATCGGCTTCCTCTCTGGGAAGTACAGCCAGCACCTCTCCTCCGTACATCACCGCCACGCGGTCACTCAGGCTGAGGATTTCGTCCAAATCATGGGAGATCAGCAATACCCCTGTGCCCCTGGCCTTTGCTTCCAGAAGCCGGCGGTGGACGAACCCGGTAGCCCGGATGTCGAGGCCCCGAGTGGGATACGCGGCTACCAGAGCGAGCGGATTGCCCGACAACTCCCTGGCGAGGATAAGGCGCTGGAGGTTTCCGCCCGAAAGATGGGCGACGGGAGTGTCAACATCGGGAGTCCTGATTTCGTACGACCGCACCAGTTCACAAGCATGTCCCCTGATGGCCTTTGGCCGCAGGAGCAGCCACCGCGCGTAAGGGGGCCGGTGATGGTCCTTGAGTACCACGTTCTCGGCAACCGTAAGCGAAGGTATAGTCCCGACCGTGATACGGTCCTCCGGCACGTATGCCAGGCCGCCCTCTATGCGCGCGGCCGGAGGCGTCCTGGTGACATCCCGACCGTTCACCAGGACGCAACCACCGACAACCTTCCGTAGACCTGCAGCGACTTCAGCCAGCTCTTTCTGGCCGTTCCCCGATACTCCGGCTATGCCCAGGATTTCGCCCGCATTCACCTGCAGGGACACGCCCCGCAGTGCCGGGACCCCCTTATCACCGTTGGACCAAACCCTCCGCAGTTCCAGCACCGGCGCCCCGCCCGTCCCCCGGGGAACCCCGGACGGCTGAGTCATTTCCGCGCCCACCATCATCCTCGCCAGCAACTGCGCGTCGGCCTGCGAAGTCGGCAGCGTACCCACTACCCGGCCGCCTCGCAAGACCGTGACGCGGTCGCTGACGGTCATGACCTCCCCAAGCTTGTGGGTAATGAGTATGATGGCGCGGCCCGAGTCCGCCATGCCCCTCAACACCGTCATCAGCTCCGTCGACTCCTGCGGGCTCAGCACCGCTGTCGGTTCATCCAGCACCAGCACGCTTGTACCCCGGTAGAGCAGCTTCAGAATTTCCACCCGCTGCTGCTCTCCTACGCTAAGCTGCCACACCAACGCCCGGGGGTCGACCGGCAGGTGGTATGCCTGTGACAACTGCCGCAATTGCTGCGCAGCCGCACGCAGATCCAGCAGAGGGCCACGGCCCGAAGGCAACCCCAACACCACGTTCTCGGCCACCGTCAGGCTGGGCACCAGCGTGAAGTGCTGGTGAACCATACCGATGCCAAGAGCAATGGCATCACGAGGACAGGATATCCGAACCGGCCGCCCGTTGACCAGAATCTGACCCGCGTCCGGGCGGTAGAGGCCGTACAGTATCTTCATCAGCGTGCTCTTCCCGGCACCGTTTTCACCCAGTATGGCCAGGACCTCACCGGCCCGCACTTCGATGCCGACCCCGTCGTTGGCCACCACACCCGGGAAGCGCTTTACTATGCCCCGCATTTCCAGGCTCTTTACGGCCTCTGTCACCGTCCCGGAGCGCCCATCCCTGCCCAAGCACGCTCACCTCCCCTGCTCCCGGGGGAGTTCGATCTTGAGGGTACCGTCGGCAATCTTGCGGCGCGTTTCCTCGACCAGATCCTTTACCTGCTGGGGCACCTTACCCACCAATTCAGGATTGTACCTGAGCTCGAGGGTCCCATCCGCAAAGGAGGCGGTCATGTGTTCTCCTCCCACCACGCCCTGCTTTCTCAGGTCTATCATCCTCTTCACGATTTTCTCCCACCGGTACACCTGGGAAGCCACCACCGTCTTGGGGGCCAGGCGGCTCTGATCCATCTCGGTAGACAACCACAGTACCCCCGGTCGCTCGGCCGCAGCCCGGATTGCTCCCACCGCCTGCTGGGAAGAGCCTGTCAGTACATCAGCTCCCGCATCCATCTGCACCTTGGCCAGATCGCCGGCGCCCACCACATCGTTGAAAGAGCCCGTGTAAGCCACATTCACCTTGATTCCCGGCCGCACGCTGGCCACACCCTGACGGAAACCCCAGTTATACTTCACGGTGTGACCGGCCTCCACGGGTCCCACGATCCCCACGACACCGGCCTTGCTCAGCAGGCCGGCCAGCATGCCCAGGAGATAGCCCCCTTCCTGAGCTTCTACGTCGTAGGCGAAGACGTTGTCACCCGCCTCAAATCCGGCTCCGTAGGCGAACGTGGTCTTCGGGAAGTCAGGGGCAATCTCCAGCACTACTTGCTGGAACTGCGCCCCGTGGGCAATCACGATGTCATATCCCTGCTCGGCATACTGGCGGATGGCTGCCCCACCCTCAACCGGGGTCCCCAGGCGCTCGCTGATGGCAATCTCCAGGTGGTTTTCCCCCATCTCCTTCTGCACTGCCTTGAGGGCCTCGTACATGGACTGGCTCCAGGCCATATCGTCCACCGTGCTGGGGAGCACCAGAGCAATCCTGATCTTGGACGAAGGCTCTGCCCCTCCTCCTGCTCCCCGGCAGCCAACCAACCCGAGCGCGACGATCAGCAACAGGGCCAGGGCATTATGGAGTTTTCGGTTCGCTGCCATCGTACCTTGCCTCCTCAGCACACCACATGACGGATCATCGATTCAGTAGGCCCCCCTCCGGAACGGCTTGCCCAGCGCCGCCGGGGCCCAGACCCGTCGACTGACCATGGCCAGCGCGGCAATGGTCATAACATAGGGCAGTATTACGACGAATTCATAGGGGAATCTGATCCCGAGGACCTGAACCCAGAGCTGGAAAGCGCTCACCGTACTGAACAAGAGGGAACCTGCCAGCACTCCCCACGGGTTCCAGCGCGCAAAGTAAACGAGTGCAACCGCGATAAAGCCCCGTCCTGCCGTGATGTTGTCGGCATACATGTTGGCCTGGCCCAGGGTCAGGGCCGCGCCGGCGAGGCCGGCAAGTGCGCTGCCCAGGACCACGCACTGGTATCTGATCACGTTAACATTCACACCCAGTGAATCGGCAGCCTCCGGCGTCATCCCCACCGCTTTGACCTTCAAGCCCCAGGTCGTCTGATACAAAACGAAGGCAGAGACCGGCACCAGTAACAGCGCCGCGTAAACCATCCAGTTGTGCTGAAACAGTACCGGTCCCAGTACAGGCACGTCACTCACTACCGGGACGTGCCAGGAAGCGAAGCCCTTCACGCCGGTGATGAAACCGACATACCGCCGGAACAGGAGCCCCGACAACCCCCAGCCGAGCAGGTACATTCCGATCCCGCTTATGCCCTGCTCCGCACGCAAGGTCACGCTGACCAGGGCCATCAGCAATCCCATCAGCACACCTATGGCCACGCTGAATATCGTCCCCAGTAACGCGGAACCCGTGGTCCACGTAACCAGGAAACCGCTGAAGGCTCCCAGCATCATGATGCCTTCCACGCCCAGGTTGTACACACCCGAGCGCTGGCTGAACATCTCCCCGAGGGCGGCGAAAAGAAAGGGGGCGGCCAGTCGGACCCCGGTAGCCACAATGCCCACAACGACACCTTGACGCAGCAGCTCTTCCATGCCCTACCTGGCAGCCTCCTTCAAGCGGCGGGACGGACGTATGCGCGCAAGGCGAGCGGCCAGAGCGAGCAGCCGCTCAGGGTGGCTGACGAGGAAGTCCGTGCTCACCACGGACAGGATCACGAGGCCCTCGATGGCCATCACGATGGCTGCAGGAATGGCGACTGCCCGCTGCATCATGTCGGCTCCCAGGACGAGCATACCGAAGAACAGAGCGGCGGGAAGGCAGCCCAAGGGGTGCAGGCGGCCAAGAAGCGCCACCACGATACCACTGAACCCGTACCCGGCGGAGATCCCGTCGAGCAGGCGATGGTGAACGCCCACGACCTCCACGACGCCGGCGAATCCCCCAAACGCACCCGCCAGAGCCATGGCCAGAACCAGGTAGTGCCCCACGTTTATGCCCGCATAGCGGGCCGCCTCAGGCCCGGCTCCCACCGCTCTCAACCGGTAGCCGACCACGGTCCGCCACAGAAGAACGAAGACCAGGACCGCAGCGACGATCGCCAGCAAGAAGCCCACGTGCGCCCTGCTGCCGGAAATCAGGCGAGGAAGCCATACCTGCCGCGGCAAGAGGGCCGTCTGAGGATATCCCGCACCGTATGCGGTCTGCGCGGGATCCATCAGGGGCCCGCGGATCAAGAACGTTGACAGGTGCAGGGCGATCTGGTTGAGCATGATCGTGCTGAGGATTTCGTTGACAGCCAGCCGGGCCTTCAACCACCCGGCCAGGGCACCCCACCCAGCTCCGGCGGCAGCACCAACCAGAAACACAAGGGGCGACAGCATCCACCCGGGCCACTGGGGAATGGCCAGCGCCACCGCAGTCCCGGCCACTGCCCCGGCTATGATCTGTCCTTCTGCGCCGATGTTCAATACGCTGGCACGAAACGACACCACGATACCCAGGCTGACCAGAAGCAGGGGCGTAGCTCGCACCAGCAACTCAGTGGCCCCGTATCGCCCGCCCAGCGGACCCAAGAACATGGCCCGGTAGGCTTTCACCGGATCGGCACCCACCATGAGCAACAACAAGGCCCCCACGGCGAGGGCGCCCACCACCGCCAGCACCAGGGCCAACAGCTGTAACCCCACTGCAACCAGCTTGCTTGAACTGCTCATGCTGATACCCCGGTACTCACCTGCCCGCAGCGCACTGGCCTACGAACCGGCCAGTGCCTCTAGAATTTTAACACACTTCCGGTACGAAAGGGAAACAACATGGGTACCTTTTGTCTATAAACGCGATACTGCTCGCCGAAGGTAGCCGCCAGCTCTCGTTCCTCTATCAGACACAGGCGGCAGTACGCCCAGGTCAGTATCGGCCACATCACCAGAATGGGCAGAGTGGGCCACTGCAGCAGCATCCCGAAGGTCATCACGATCAACCCCAGGTACTGAGGATGCCTCACCCACCCGTAGATTCCCCGGGTCACCAGCTCGCCCTGAGCCCGATAGATGGCCGTCCACCCCCAGACGACCAACAACATGCCCGCCAGCAGTAGCGTGAGGCCGAGGTTACCGAGCATCGGGTAGAGTCGCGTCAGTCCATAGCGGTAGATGGGCGGCAGCACTCCCGGTTCCGGCGCCCTTCCCAGGCCCCAGCTAAGGATATACGCGCTCAGGGGAAACCCGTACATTTCCAGGAAGAGGGAAACGATGAAGCCCATGTAGATCCCCTTGACCTGAGTCGCGTTCGCTCTCTTACGAAAAGGCAGCAGGAGGAGGAAGAGGGCGAAAGCGACCACGTTCCACAAGGCCAAACCCCATCTTCCGTACTCTGCCACACCGATACCCCCCGGCGCCCCTGTATCCGCGTCCAAGGGGGGGCAGCAAGCATCGCTGCTGCCCCCCCTTGGCATCCTACCTCAGGAACAGGACGGCCATCAACATGGTGATGACCAGGGCGACCGGCATGTAAGGCAGGTTGTTCCTGATGATGCGCATGATGTCGGTCTGGAACCCATGCGCGGTCGCCGCCACGTTGATCTGTGCCGGACTTATCATCGCGCCCTGGGCGACGGCGATGCCCACGAAACCGAACGCCCATACGGGAACACCCGCCTGGGCCAGCACCGGTATGATCAGGGCATCGATGGCCACGGTATAGGCTGCAGAGGGCACCGCGATGAGAAAGGCGATGATCAGGGCCGCTACTACCAGCAGACCGGCGGGAGCAGCTCCGGCAAGGGAGGCCAGCGTCTTGAACGTCCCGATCT
Source organism: Bacillota bacterium (assembly GCA_030019365.1). NCBI lineage: Bacteria > Bacillati > Bacillota > Bacillota bacterium. The sequence continues at coordinate 31,507 of JASEFA010000014.1, read as the reverse complement.
CACCCAGGAGGTTGATGAAGCCCAGGAAGAGCCCCACCAGGAACAGGTATCGGAGAATGGTGACCGAGCCGTCCACCAGCATCTCGCACATCCTGTTCGGATTCACGCGGGCAGTGATCGCGGCGGTAATGAGCACAAACAGCGGGGTGGTAACGGTGGTGAACAGGTTTACTCCCAGCGCTCTGTTGAGAGGCGGACCGATCAAGATAAGGAGCAGCAACAGCAGGAACGGCAGCGCCCGACGCGCAACGGCGCCCAGAGCTTCCCCATCGCCGTCCGTTGTCGCACCAGCCTGTCCCGCGGATTCCCCGTTCCCGCCCGGCTTGATTTTGCGGGCCGCCGCATAGCGGCTAACACCATACCACGCCAGGAGAGCACCGATCACCCAGAAAGCAATGGTGAAGGGACGCATGAACTCGGCGTACTCGCCCGGCTGGATGTTCATAGCCTTGGAGATATAGGCACTCTCCGCCGAAGCAGGTGAGGTCGCCCAGGACGCCCCCGACACGATGGAGAGGCCGGCCACCACATGGGGCACAAACCCGACCACGCTGTATATCAGCGGAGCGGTAACCAGGGTGTTGGCAGCCCCGCAGCCAGCCACGTACACCGCTGCCGCCTGCACCAGGACCATGGCCGCAGCCACCAGACCGAGCCGTCCCTTGAACGTACGCTGGATCAGCTTCATACAGGCCTGGGTGGCGCCGAGCTTCGCCAAGACCATCGCCGTGGCAGCGAAGATAGCCACCGAGACTATGCTCAGCATTTGCGAGAGCCCGCCCAGGTAGAGATGGGTTATCTTCCCCAGGTCAAGGCCTCCGACAATGGCCGCCAGCACCCCGCCCGCCAACCCCGCCACCAGGATGTGGAACCTGAAGGGGGGAAGCAGCAGTACGAGGATCAGCAGCAAGGGTAGCACTGTGAGCAACGCGTGCATTCCCGTCACTCCTCCCTTACCTATGACTCTATCCGGCGCGGACGATCGCCGCCACCGGTCCGCCGCCGTCGGGACCCTGGTGTTCAGCGCCGCCGGACACGTAGACCATGGGATCTCCCACGATGGACGCGATCACGGCGTTAACCACGGCCCGGGCGTGGCGGGTGTGGTTGATGTCCGAGTCGTCCAGCATGACATGCCTGCGGCCGCGCACCGTCCCACTGGTACTGGCCTCAGCCTTCGCGAAGACGTTAACCACCCTCGCCAGGTCGCCCCGGGACGGGCAACAGTCGAACTTCAGGCCCGCGCTCCGCAACGCTTCCTTCACAGCATCGGCATCAATGGCATCTCTCATCACCGCGTGTCCGATCAACAGGTCGCTGGCCGAGTCCGCCGAGTTGCCCAGCAGGATGATCTCGCACTTCTTGAGCTCCACGCCCGCCGAAGTCGAGGCCACACCCGAGTACAGGCTGAAGTCCCTGCAGATAGCTTCGTCGCCAAGACGTGCCCCGTCCACCTCGCCGAGTGCTAGGGCAACACCCAGCGCGGAGGCTCCCCGGGAATACCCCATCGACTTGTAGGTGTCATGCACCACCACCTCTTTGCCCCTGCGCTCCGCCTCCTGGATGCGGTCTGCCGTCAGCAGCGGGCACTTGATTTGCACGAAGTGGACATCGGCCGGATCGTGGATTTCGGCGTCCCCCATGGCGGTCCTGACCGCGCGCGCCACTTCCCGCACCTGGACCATGGTACCGATTTCCTCGGGCACAAAATCCCGCGTGAACGCAGTCCCCGCCGCCAGACGCTTTCCCTTCGCGGGCGCGGCCGGCACCTCGCGGCGCGCGAACACGGTGAGGTGAGGACTCATCACACCTTCCGTCCCACCCGACATGATGAACGCTACCCTGCGAGTCACCTCCTCGGGCGAAACACCCATTCTCTCCGCCAGGAGCAACGCGCACGCCAGGGTGGCAAAACCGCGGGTGAAGTCGTTCACGCAGCCGTTTCCCTCGGTCTTGCCCAGAACACAGATGATATCCTCTGCCTTCAGCGTCCCTTCGTCCAGGAGCCGCGCCAGCCCGGAGACATCATCCGGCGAGCCGGTCGCGATCCTGAACACCTCGATCTTCTGCACCGTGACAACCTCCTCTCGCCAGGTACGCGGAAAGCCCTTACCCGGCCCGCTCCTCCTCAACCAGGGCAAGCAGCGCTTGAGCATGGCACTCCACGGGTGCTCGTGTAAGCCCCGCACCTACCTGCCCCACTCCCGGCTCCTTGTGAGCGATGCCGGTGTTGATGACAGGAGCAATCCCAGTTTCCACCACCTTCCTCACATCGATTCCCGTGGGGGTTCCCCCAAAGCCCAGGGCAGGGATGGTCAGGGTCTGGTTGCGGCCGAACGTGATCTCCGCCATTTCCCGCGTGAAGCCCAGGGCATCCTCGGGGGTGCCACCCACGAACTGGACGATGGCGGGGGCGGCCGCCATGGCAAAGCCCCCCAGGCCCGCCGTTTCCGTGATGCTGCTGTCCCCCAGATCGGGACTGGCGTCCTCGGCGGTGAAGCCAACGAAGTACAACCCCTCCACCCGCGGGGCAGGAACCGTAAACCACCGGTCGCGGGTCCCGCTGACCCGTATCCCGAAGTCAGTGCCGTTCCGGGCCATCGCCGTTACCAGCGTACAGTGTGGTATGCCATGGGCGGCATCCATGGTGGCCTTGCACGCAGCCATCGACAGGTTCAAGAAAAAGTGATCGTTCCGCCTGAGGAATTCCCCCACCTCGGCAACCGCCGCACCGCCAAGCCCCGCGCGGCCCAGATGCGGTAGCAACTCCCGCACCAGGAGCGAAGTGGCCGCCACGTTCCGGTTGTGGCATTCATCTCCCATGTGAAGCGCCCTGGCCATGATCTGTTTCAGGTCAATACCCCCGCTCGCCCTCACGGCCGCCCGCAGCGCCGGCGCGAGCACGTCCCCCATCCAACGGAGCCGCACCAGGACCTCTTCCGAGTAAGCTCCGAAACGCAGCACCTTGCCCAGACCTTCGTTGAGAGTGGCAAATGCCCGGTTGCCGTGGGTCCGATTCTCCACCACCACAACCGGCATGGACCTGGACACGACGCCGGCCATGGGCCCCACCGCACCGTGATGGTGGCAGGGCTCCAGCCGCACCCGTCCGGTCGCCACCAGACGTTCGGCTTCCTTCGCGGAACGGGCCATGCCCTCGAACAGCAACGCCCCTATAACTGCCCCCCTGACGGGGCCGCATGCCCGCTCCCAGTCGAGAGGCGGGCCGGCATGCAGAACCACGTCTTCTCTTAACGCGGGGATGACCGCGTCGGCCTGCGTCACCTCCGTCCAGACGGGTTGGGCAGAGCAGATCCGCCCGAAGGCCTCCTGGTTGGCCTCCTCGACGGCATCAAAGTGCCCGTCCAGGACGGCCAGAGCGGCACCCAGTTCCGTTTTCCCTCCCGCCGGAGGACGCCAGTCAAGGTGTACGTGCGGTACGCGCAAGGCCTCCAGGGTCTCGGCGAACCCCTCGAGGCCAATGTTCACCACTCTCAGCTCCTGCCGAAAGAGACCCGCTACTCGCGACAACAACCGTACCCTCCTCTACCGCCGGCCACGCGCTATCCGGCATATCAGCCCCGCCATGCGCGCAGCAAGGGCATTACTGGGTTGCAGGATGACCCCTGCGCTACGCAGCGTCGCCTCCTGTTCATCCAGGCCCTGGGGATCAGCAGGGGTACCGCACACGGAGGCCACCACACTGAGGTAACGTCCCTCCGCCGCGGCCCGTTCCTTGGCCCTGGTTATGGCCGCGGCCAGCGCGCCCGCAGGATCAGGGTGCGCTCCGTAGCCCAGCACCACGTCCAGCAGGACGACGGCCACCTCCGGATCGGCTGCCTCCCGCTCCAACCGGGCTACCCGGAGGGCGGGATCGATCATAGGATGGGGTCTGCCCCGCGTGAACTGATCGTCGCCGAGATCTACCACCGTATCGGCAACGCCTGTCCAGGCGTCGGGCAGGCGCAGCCGAGGGTCGAGCGGGACATTGGAGTACACCGTACCTATCAACTCGCGAAGTATGAGCATCGCCTCGTCGCACAGGGTGCCTCCGGAGTAAAGGCCGCGCAGGTAACGCTGGACCCCGGCCATACGCTCGGCCTCGCGCCGCGCAACAGCCTCGCCTTCCTCATCCCAGCCCTCGTCGCCCCGCACCACCGTTTCCCCTCGATCCAGCACCACGGCCAGGCGTGCAGCTTCCGCCAGCGTCGTGGCTGCGTACGCGCCCGCCTCTTCGATCGGGCGGCGATCACCGCCGAGGAATACCACCACGACGGGCTTCGAGCATCCGCGGACCGCGGCCAGCACGGCCCTCGCCGTTTCGCCTGCGGGTGGCTTGGAGACCAGGACGATCACACGGGTTTCCTCATCGGCTTCCAGTGCCGCCAGACCCTGGAGCATGGTGATGCCGCCCACACGGGCGGATAGGTCGCGCCCCCCGGTACCAATGGCCTGCGACACCCCCGATCCGAGCCTTTCAACTAGCACGGAAACCTGCTGAATCCCGGTCCCCGCCGCCCCCACGATCCCGATGGAACCTCGCCTCACGGCATTGGCAAACGCCAGGGGCACACCGTTCAGGATCGCCGTTCCGCAGTCGGGTCCCATGAGGAGAAGCCCCTTCTCCCGGGCCAGGATCTTCAGCCGCAACTCATCTTCCACGGTCACATTGTCGCTGAAGACCATGGCGTGGAGGCCCCTGCGCAGGGCCCTGGCAGCCTCGGCAGCCGCATAAACCCCCGGCACTGAAATCAGGGCCAGATTCGCCCCGGGCAGGATTCCCAGAGCCGAGTCCAGGGTCCTGGGGGCGGCGCGCCTCGCGGGTGTAGAGCCCGGCGCTTCACCCTTGAGCAGCTCTCGGGCCCGCGTAATGGCCGCCTCCGCAGACGCCTCCTCGTCAGCCTCGACCGCGATCAGCAGGTCGGTGGCGCCCAGCCCGTCGAGCCCTTCCACGAGCAGCCCGGCTTCCCTCACCGTCTGCTTATTGGCCTCCGTCGCCATGATGGCCACTGCCTGCCTGACTCCGGTCAAGCCCGTGAGCACAGAGGAAATCTTCATGAGCGTCACAGAGTCGAAGTAGGTCTGGCTCACCACCACGGATCGCACTACCAACCGTGGATCACCTCCGCCGTTCCGCATCCGACCGACACCCGTCGCAGGCGGCCATTCCTGCCTGGGCTCCCGCCAGCAACCCGGCCATGAAATCGTTTCCGGAAGAGCCGCCCAAACGCAACACCCCCCGGCTAGCTTCGTCCACCTCTCCCCATCCCAGGAGAGCTCGCAACAGGCGCTCGATTGGTTCTGAAACCATTCCTCGGGCGGCAAACCGCAAGAAGGCCGCCGCCACTACAGTCGTGGACCGCCCCAGGCTCATCACCACCGGCTCCCAGACGTCCTGCGAGCCGGCCGCATCCCGGCCTGCCGCCCGGGAGGCCAGTTGGACACCCAGCATAAACCCTGCCAGCAGGTCATCTCCCGAGGGGGTGAGCCCCGGCCCCAGCCCCACCAGGGAGGACGCCCCTGCCGTCAGTAACGCCGGGCTCCCCTGCAGAACCCCCTGCCTGAGCAACGCCAGACCCTTCCTGGCCGCTCCCAGCATCAAACCCGTAAATGATTCCCCCTCCATCTCCCCAGGCACCCCATCACCGGCGAAGGTGAGCAACCAGCCCGGCTTGTCTCTGCGGCCTTCCCGGCGAAAGAGCTCTGCCGCCGCGCTCAGCCGGGTCCGCACCGCCCCCACGCACCCCTCCGGCCTTCCGGAACACGCCTGCCACGAGGAAACCCACCGCGGCGCGCCCGTAAGGTCCGCATACAGGCCCCCTACCTCAAGACTTCCGTCTCCCACCGCACACCGGTCCCCGGGCCTGAGCAAAGAGGAGAGTGGCTTCCTGGGGTGCAACTCGACCAGGATGGTGAAGGGTCCATTGCCCACGGAAGGAACGGCCGCACACAGAAGCCGGTTTCCGGGGAACTCCATATAGCTGGTCTTTTCGAACACGGCCAATACCCGGCCCTCCTGGCGCGGCCCGCTCACCAGGTTGTCGGCGTAAGCAGATACGGAAGTGCCCCTGAGGTACGACCCGGTCATGGGCAGCCCGCCCCACGGGGGACCACGCAGGTCCCTGCCTGCCCGCGGAGAGCCTCTCGAGCCCTGTGCAGCGACGCGATCACGGCCCGCCGGTTGCAGCCCCGCCCGGAGGCAACAAAGCGAATCGCTGCCTCTACCTTGGGACCCATGCTCCCGGCCCGGAAATGGCCCTCGCGCTGATACCTGAGCATGTCCGACACCGCTACCTGGCCCACCAGGTTCCTCTGGTCAGGGGCACCATAGTTCAGCGCCACCGCCTCCACGTCGGTCAGAATGAGGAGGGCATCAGCCCCGACAACCTCGGCCAGCCGCTGGGCCGCCAGATCCTTGTCGATGACGGCTTCCACGCCCGCCAGCTGCCCGTCTGCTTCACAGGCGACCGGGATACCGCCCCCCCCGGATGCAATCACCACCACGCCTGCGTCGACCAACTGCCGGATGGTCCGGGCTTCTACTATTTCCAGCGGGTCCGGGGAGGGTACAACACGTCGCCATCCCCTTCCGCTGTCCTCTCGCATTCCATAACCCTTGGACGCCATCAACTCCAGGGCCCTGATCTGCCCGTAAAACGGCCCGATCGGCTTGGTGGGATTCCGGAAAGCAGGATCCGTGGCGCTCACGATGGTCATGGAAACCAGGGCCACCACCTCCTGGCCAATCCCGTGGGCACGCAGCTCGTTGCGCAGCGACCTGGCAAGCATGTAGCCAAGCAGTCCCTGACTCTCCGCACCACATGCATCCAGCGGTAGCGGCGGCACTACACCTGCGCCCTCCTCGTTTTGCAGCAGGATATTGCCCACCTGAGGCCCGTTCCCATGAGTTACCACCACCCGATACCCATCCTCGAGAACCGAGCGGATGGCCTGGGCGGTCACGTCCACATTCGCCAACTGCTCTTCGATGGTCCCCTTCTGCCCTCGCTGCAACACGGCATTCCCGCCCAGAGCGATAACCACAGTTTCCACGCGTTCGCGCCCTCCAGAACGACGGCAACCACACTCGTGCCTCTGTTCTACTTCAGAGAATTCTTCTGCACGAGCGGGAGACCTTCGTATAATCTTGACGAATCAAACGCCCCTCAGATGGCAAGGGAACACAAAGGGGGCTGGCTCAGGCCGCCCCCCACGCCTGCCAGGTCAGCCGCGCTATTTGCAGTTCAAGGCGAAAGCAGCCTCCTGATCTTCAGTCCAAGCTGCAGATTCAACCGTACGTCGGCGTTGCCCAGATCGGTGCCCAGAATCTGTTCAGCCCGCTTGAGCCGGTAACGCAGCGTGTTGTAGTGGACATACAGCTTCTCCGTCGTCTGCTGCAGGTTGCCGTTGCACGCGAGAAACGCCTCCAGGGTGGCAACGAGATCACTCCCGTTCTCCTCGTCATATTTCACAAGCTTCCCCACCGTGTCCTGATAGAAGGCGGTCAGCTCCCCTCGATCAGAGAAGCGGGCCAGGAGACGATAAGCCCCCAGTTCGTTGAAGTGCAGCGCGCAGTTGCCCCCCCAAACTCGCCGGGCCACCTCGATGGCGCGCTTCGCCTCCCGGTAGCTGTGCTTCAGGTGCCCGGGGTTGGGGTACAGCCGTCCGATCCCGACCGAAAGCGTCGCATCCGGCAGCACCGCCCTCGCCACCCGCAGGATAGATTCCGCCAGCCTCTTGGTCGCCTCAACCGAGGCGGCCGGCGAGTCTGAGTGATGGAGCAGCAGGACACCCCCACCCTTGCCAACCACTATCGCGTCATCCGCCCCCGAGCGGAGTACTGACTCCACGACCTGCAGGGCTAGCCGTTCCAGCCTTCGCAGGCGCAACTCTCCGTTCTCCTGCCCGCTGACATACTGCTCTTCAAGGCCGTCTACCATCACCAGGAGGACGGCGTAGCTGCGGGCCAAATCCCATCCGAACACCCGACCCCGGGCCACCATGGTCTCTACCGATTCGTAATCACCCATGAGCACACGGTTCAAGAACTCGTCACGGAACCGCTTTTCGATCTCGGCCACGGCCTGTTCCTTCATCATGGCCAAAGCGGTGACGGTGGCAGCGTGCTGAACTGCCACGATGTCTACCTCCTGAAGGGAGCGTTCGATCTCCCAAACCGACAGATAACCGTACACCTGTCCCGAACTACGGATTGGCTGAAGGAGCTGGTTAACCACCAGGCCCCCCAGCAGCGTCTCCTTGCGAAAATGGGAATGGGGAAGGCCGGGTACGTGCTCATGCCTGAACCCTTCCAAAGCGCCCCGGAAATCGGCCTCCGTCATACCCGTAACGCCTTCGGGGATGGCGCAGGCCAGAACTCCGAAGTCCTGGTCCTCTACGGTTACCGGGGCCCGAACGATTTCCGCCAGGGTCACGGCGACCTCCTGGAAGCCCCCACCGGCAAGGGCCACCGCTGTGAATCGGGAGTGAGTTTCTTCGGACCGCTTGAGCAGGTATGCCTGCCGATTCAGGATCTCGCTCAGCAGGGGGTGAAGGATGTCATTGAAGGAAGCGTCTGGAGGGAGTTCGATGAGCGGGAAAGCGGCCGCGTCCGCAGCCGCGATCATTACGTCGGGGATACTGGACAGGTACCGGGCCGGTTTCAGGCCCAACCCCGCCAGCCCCTTTTCGGCAAGCTGGGGCACCAGCCTGGCCTGCGCTTCCGGGTCATCCTTGATGGGGTAGGCCGTGGTGAGGAGAAGCGCACCCGGCCTCACCCAGTTGATTATGTCCGGCACCTCCATCACGTTTACCGACGTGATCTCCCTGTCCAGGCCATCCGATCCTGCCACCAGGCGAGCGCGGCGCAGGGACTCCATCATCAAGGCGTCGCGCACCGTGACCGGCACGCTCAACATCCCCCTTCGCCCTAACCGAACCGCGCATCCGGGGTGCGCAGGCGGCATGCCCGGCTCCACACGAAAACGCAAAGTCAACCCCGTGCGGTTCGCCGCAATAATTCTACCACACATTCAGCAAGGTCCCGGCCCATGTGACGACCGATGAACGTGGAGTCCTGCCTGCAGCTTTCGGACAGGCCGCAAGCGCGAGGCGAGCTAGACTTACCTGCCGGGAATACTACGCAGGGGAGGCTGACCCTGGAACCCATGCTAGCCTGTGTGGTGCGCATGATGCGGAGGCTTGCCGGCTGCAGATCGCGCCGGGCCCTGCCGCGGGCCAGGGGCGGGCAGGCCACCGGGGAAAGGGTCAGACGGGGCCAGCCTGCGCCCCGGGTGCACGCCGGAAAGATGAGTACGCGACCGGATAGAATTCCCGCGTCTCTTGCCGATGTCGAGCGGTGGCTGCGCGAAAACCTGGGCTCGCCGCCGGACCTGGTTATCCGGACTCTGCCGGGTGGCTCGGGCGGGGGTGGGGCCGTGCTGATTACCTATCTTGCTTCACTGGTCCCCAAGGAGCTGGTGGCGACGGCGGTGGTCAAGCCCTTGCTGGCCGGCGGGACGGGTGAGGACGCCAGGCCGCGCGGCCTCGTGGGGCGGGGTGGCAAGCTACCCCTCCTGCCCGTGGGGACCGGGGACGTACGCGAGGCGTCCGACGGGGCGGAGGTCCTGGAAGAGATCTGCCGCGGGCGCACGGCGGTATTTGCCGAGGGCGCAGGCACGGCCCTCCTGGCCGACACCAGCGGCCCGCGCGGCCGGGCAGTGGAAGAGCCGACGCTGGAAGGAACGCTGAGGGGCCCACACGACGGTTTTACCGAGAACCTCGACAACAATCTGGCTCAAATCCGCCGCCGGCTGGCCCACCCGAGCCTCAGGATTGCGCTCCTGCGGGTCGGCGACCTGTCGCGGACCAGGGTGGCCGTGACTTACCTGGACGGGTTGGCTAGACCGGACATCGTGGGCGAGGTCATGACGCGGCTCGGTAAGATCACGCTGGACGGCGTCGTCGACACCGCGTACCTGGAGGAGCACATGGTAGGGACCAGGCTGGCCGTGTTCCCGCTGGCACTGGTAACGGAGCGGCCCGACCGGGTGGTGGGGAACCTCCTGGAGGGGCGGCTGGCGGTCCTGGCCGACGGTACGCCCGCAGCTCTGGTCCTGCCGGTTACGGTCAGCATCATGCTGCAGAGCGCCGACGACTACTACCTGCCCCCACCCGTGGCATCGCTGGCGCGGATCCTGAGATTCACGGGACTGCTGATGACCGTTCTGCTGCCCGCGCTGTACGTTGCCCTGACCGCCTTCCACCACGAGCTCATCCCCACCACGTTTTTCTTCCGGGTGGCGGCGGGGCGGGAGGGGATCCCGGTCAGCACGCTGGGAGAAGCGCTGCTCATGGGGGTGGCGTTTGAGCTTCTGCGGGAAGCTGGATCCAGGCTGCCCAGGCAGGTGGGGCAGGCGGTGAGCGTGGTGGGTGCCATTGTCGTGGGTGAAGCGGCCATCCGGGCGTCCATCATCAGCCCCCTGATGCTCATCGTGCTTTCCGTTACCGCCATCACCTCGTTTCTGGTGCCGTTTTACACCGGCGGAGCCTCGCTGTGGGTACCGCGGTTTGCCTTCACCCTGCTGGCCGGGATGTTCGGGCTGATCGGCATAGGCTGGGGTATGATGGTAGGCCTGTACTACCTGAGCCCCTTGCGCCCCCTGGACACTCCCTACCTGGCTCCCATCGGTCCCGTCATCGCCAGTGACCTGAAGGACTTTCTCACCAGGGTTTCCTGGAGGGGGATGGCGCGCCGCCCCAGCGAGCCTGGAGCCAGGAGGCGGTTTCGGAAGCCGCCGCCCGGGAGAGGAAGGCCGCGACGTGGGCGGTAGCGGACGGATCTCGCCGGGCCAGGCTGCCTCATTGCTGTTCGTACTGGTGTGGCCGACTTACCTGCTGATGGGACCCAGCCTGGTGGCCGAGGCGGCGGAGCAGGACGCCTGGCTGGCCAACCTGTTAGGGGGCATGGAGGGGCTGGCGGTGCTCCTGCTCCTCCTGGGGCTGGTCGGGCTCGCCCCCGGAAAGGATCTGGTCCAGGCCGCGGAGGAAGCGCTGGGGAGGGTTGGGGGTAAGGTCGCAGGGTGCTCCATCCTCCTGGTAATCTCATTTGCAACCTACACCACGCTGCGTTCCAGCACGGTCTTCATCAAGGAGGTCTTCCTGCCGGTGACGCCCCAGTGGTCGATTGGAGCACTGGTGGCAACGCAGGGGATACTCGGTGCCCTGTACGGCCTGGAGGCGGTGTCGAGGTCAGCGGGTATCACGCTTGTCTTGCTGTTTGGGGCGCTCGGGCCCAGCGCGGTGCTCATGTTCTCCCAGTTCGACCCCCGCCTGCTCTTCCCCGTCCTGGCCCGGGGGTTTGCTCCCGTCCTCCGCGGAGCCTCCCAGTCGGCCTCCTTTCTGGGCGAGCTGGTGGTCCTGGGTATGCTGCTCCCTGCCCTACGGGGCAAGCGATGCTCGGCGCCCCTGCTCGCCGGCCTGGGTGCGGCCTGGGTCGTCACGGGAGGATTGATGGCCGTGACCCAGGGCATCCTGGGCTGGTACGGGATCTCCCGGCAGCCCCTTTCTCTCCTGGAATCCCTGCGGGTGGTGCGGGCACCTCCGCTGCTGGAGCGGATCGAGGTGGCGGTGGCCAGCACGTGGGTACTGGTGTCGTTCTGCAAGGTAGCTGTCCTGTTCATCGCCCAGGCCCTGGCGACCGCGCGGGTGCTCGGGCTCTCGGACTACCGGCCGCTGGTGCCCGTCCTGGCGGTAGCGGCCACCGTGGTCGCCCTCAACTTCCCGTCGCGGCAGGTGGTATACAGCCGCGTGCTGGTCTGGGGTGCCGCTGCTGCAGGCTTCCTGGCGTTACTGGTGCCCGCGGTGCTGGTCCTGGCCCTGGGCCGGCGCCACCTGGCGAACCGTCGCCGCGCGCGTCCACGGAGGTGAAAGAGTTGAGGCGCCACCCCCGGCTCGTGCTCCTCCTACAGTGCCTGGCCGCCTGCCTCTTCCTTGCGGGCTGCTGGGATGCCGAGGACCCCGAGCGCACCGCTCACGTGGTAGCCATCGGCATGGATGCGGGTGCCGGCGGGATGCTGCGCTTCACCTTCCAGGTGCCGGTCCCCGCTGCCCTGGCCGGCGGTGGAGGCGCCGCAGGGGGCGCGGGGGGTGGCGGAGGCGGGGCAGCGGGACAGGTGCCGCGGGTGTGGGTGGAGACGGTAGAGGCGGGCACCGTCAGCGATGCGCTGCGGTCGCTGGGCGACCGGTTGCCCCGCGCGCCGGCCCTGTCCCACCTTCAGGTGGTCGTGATTTCGGAGCGCGTTGCGCGGCAGAAGTCCATGGGACCCCTGTGGGACTTCCTGACCCGGGACGTGCAGGCGCGCCGGGCGGCGCAGCTCGTGGTGTGCCGCGGTAGCGCAGAGGAGGTCCTCCGGTTTCAGCCCAGGCTGGCCGACATCCCGGCGACCGGCCTGGTCGCCCTGCTCGAGCACGCCGCCGACACCGGCAGTACCATATCCACCCCGGTCGGCCGGTTCGGGATCGCTGTGCACACCGAGGGTATCCAGGGTGTTGCCGCCATGGTGGAACTGGCTCCCCCGGAAAGCAAGCTCGCGCCCGGAGGCGAGCCTTCGGGCCCGGAACGGACCACAGGCCAGGGGGGCGACACGGCCCGCGGCGCTGTACCCGCGACCCCGGACTTGCGCGCCGCAGGGCTGGCCGTTTTCCGGGGAGACCGCATGGTAACCACCCTCAGCGAGCGTGAATCCCGTGCCCTCTCGTTCGTGCTCCGCCGGGCCCGGCGGCCCCTCATCCGGGCGGTTGCGCCAGATTCGGGTGCGCCGGTGACAGCGCGGGTGCTGTCTTACCGCCCGGAGGTGAAACTGGTCCCGGGGCCTGCGGGCTGGACGGGTCTGGTGCGCCTGCGCGTTGCCTGCGAGTTGAGGGAGGAACTCACTCCTACCTACTTCCTGGAGCCGTCCCGGGCCAGGCAGCTTGAGACTGCTCTGGCTGAAAGCCTGGCTGCCGACCTGCGGAGTGTGCTCCGGCACACCCAGGAGGTGGGGGCAGACGTATTCGGGTTTGGCTGGTGGCTGTACCGCGAGCGGCCCCGGGAGTGGTTCGCGGTACGCGAGAGCTGGCACGAGGTCTACAGCCACCTCCCGGTCGACGTGCGCGTGGAGGTGGTGTTGCGGTGGGAGGGGCTCACCACCAAGTCTCCCATGCGTCCGGGGACCCCCGGGGGCGACCGCTGATGGAAGTACGCCCCGGACCTGCTCCAGCGGGGTCGTCTGGGTAGTGGTGCGGCTCTCCGGTGCACCCGGGATGGGTCCAGGCTGTGCCAGACATGACCCACCGCGTGCACGAAATAGGGCCCGTACCCCGCCTGCTCTAGGCAATCTCAGCCGCTCGCCTGAGAGATTCGATCTCGCCCGGCTCTTTCACCCCGCGCACGTCCCAAGGATACCGAATGGTGCCTCGTGGCCGAAAAGCCTGCGCTTGAAGTCCTCAAACTCGAGGTACTGGCCGGAGGCTGCTACTTGCTTAACCAGTTCGGGGTCCACCATGACATCATCCAGGCGCGCCGGGCCGGGCGTGTCAGATCGGGCCCGATAAGCTCGGGATGCTAGAGGGCCGAGTGCTGGGTGTCGCGCTCGGCCGCCTTCGTCCATTCGCCCGGTTCCTTCCCCCCCGCCTGCACCGATTCCACTATGGCCCTGCAAGCTAGCGCCACCGCTTCCCGATGTCGGGGAGGCAGCGTGTCCCAATCGTACGGCTGGCCCAGCACTTCACGGTATACCTCCCACCACTGCTTGGCAATCAGATCGTGCGAGGTTTGCACGCTCTCACCCCTGAGATGAGGTTCGCCGCGACGCCCCCTGCCTCCTGCATGTTCTTACGGTAGGCTCCATACTTATGCGAGGGATCACTTCCGACGGGCCCAGTGCTATATACGTACGTCACACGGGCCGGAGCAGGAGCCGGGGAGCGGTCGAAAGACCCGCTCGCAGACGGCCTTGACCGCCTGCCTCCCCACAAACGCGGAGGTTCTGGCGAATACTTATATCAGGACCCCCCATCAAGGGCAAATCCGGCGAAAGCCGGGGGCGCAAAGCTATGGGGCCTAAGGCACAATGCTATGGTAGCCCGGCTGCTGGGGAAGCAGAGTTCCCGGCTTGCCGGCTGCCCGGAAGGAGGTGTGGCGAGCCGGGATTCGTGTTGTGTGCTTCCGGTAGCGGTAACACCATGACTCGATAAGGAGGAGTTCAGTATGAAGAAATCACTTAAGGCAGTTGCGGTGCTGGGCCTGGCCCTACTTTTCCTGGTAGGGGTGGTGGGTGCTGCCCTGGCGGCGGGCGAAGAGACAACGCCTTCGGCTACCCCCGACCAGTCTGCGCCTGCCCCGGCAGGCGGTGACGCGTCACCTGGTCAGGGTGCGGCAGCTCCGACCAAGCACCAGGCCCAGGAGCACGAACGCAACAAAGGGAATGAGTTCCGCCTGCGGCTGGAGGAGCGCCTGCGTGCGGAAGTGGAGGAGGAAGAGGAGAAAGAGGTTGAGGAAGGGCACGAGGGCCTGGCCAATCGGATAGCGAAACTGGAGGCCGAGCTGGCGAAGAGCCCTGGCGACACCAACCTTCTCTGGAAGCTGGCGGTGGCTTACCGCGCAGCCGGGGAGTACGACAAGGCCATCGGCGTGCTGAAGGAGCTGGAGAAGCTCTCCCCGCAGGGCGCGAAGGTGGCGGTCATGCTGGCCCTGTGCCTGCGGGCCAAGGGTGACTCCGAAGCTGCCCTAACGGAGCTGGAGGAGCTGGGTGCGACCGTGCCGGGCACCGTGTATGCCTACCGGGCTATCCTGAGAGAGGAGCTGGGCGATCTGGACAAGGCCGCCGAGGAGATGGAGGGCGCCGTCTCGGGCAGCCCGGCCGAAAAGGAGCTGTACGAGAAGCTGGGCGAGCTGTACGAGAAAGCCGGCAAGGGTGAGGACGTGAAGGTGTTCCTCAAGGGGAAGAAGGTTGCCTTTGACGTGCAGCCGATGATCGTCCAGAACCGCACCATGGTGCCCGTGCGGGCCATAGCGGAGGCGCTGGGTGCCGAGGTCAAGTGGGACGGCGAGACCCGGACGGTCATCGTGCTGAAGGCTGGCAAGGTGGTGCTGATTCCGATTGGCTCCCTCAAGGCCCGCGTTGACGGCACGCAGGTGGCTCTGGACGTACCGGCGATGATTGTGGGGAACCGGACCCTGATCCCGCTGCGGTTCGTCTCCGAGAGCCTGGGAGCGCTGGTGGACTGGTTCGGGACCGGCCAGGTGGTGGCGATCAACTGAGCTTGTGCCCGCTCCGAGCAGGGGCCCCGGGGCACTGCGTCCCGGGGCCCCTGGAATTTCGTATGGTGCCTCAGGCTGTCCGGCGACTTGCCGGTGTGCGATGAACGCACGCTGTACACGCACACGCGCGCGGCGTGCGTGCCCGCGCGTGGCGCCCCTTTGTGTCAACTAACTTCGTGGCGGCAACAGGTCCCGATAGATCGAGAGAACCTCCTCCTGGTAAAGGCAACCGTACTCTCGCAAGCCAGCCGCAAAACCGGCCACCAGGGGGTCGGCGCTCTCCAGGTAGGATTCCGGCACCTCCTCTCTCCGCACAGCCGTGACCTGTGGCTTCCCCGGTGAGGGACACCCCCCGACCGCCGTGACCTGTGGCTTCCCCGGTGAGGGAAACCGCAGCCTCGCCTCTCTCGCCCGGGAGTAATCGTCAACGGCAGCATAGGGGCAAGCGTGGGGGTGGGGAACCACCTGGAGGTCCGGCAAATGAGAAGGCCAGTGCTGTCGCAGGTAGCGCAGGATGCGCAGGCCTCCCATGTCCCAGTCCACCCACAGCAAGGCCGCCTGCAGAGCCGGAGCCTTTAGCTTGGTCAGGAACTGGAAGAACGCCGATTGGGGCATGCCTCCCAGATAAGCCACGAGGTAGCCCTCGCGGCCGAGGCCGTCCCGCGCGGCGGCGGCCAGCGGAGCCGCATTCTCTACCATAAGCAGGGTGTGGGCGGGGGTGTGCAGGTGGGGGATGCGCTTGAGATCGTACGTGGAAAGGCAGGCCACTTCCCCCCACAGCGGATCGCTCCCGTCGGGAACCAGCACCCCGCAGAACATGAGGGAGTACAGAGTGTCGGCGGTTACTCCTGCCTCCTCGAGTTCACACCCCAACTCGTATCGTACCGCTGCCGCGATCAGCGGCCGCACATCTTCCAGAGCCTTCACCGAGTCGACCTGGCCGGGGAAGAGACGCGAAGCTGCCTCTCTGAAATCCAGGGTTTCCCATTCCGGCAGGCTGCCCAGAAGAGCAAGAAAGGCCAGGACTTTCTCATACCGCCTGGCCCGCTCGGCCGGGTGCCAGGCGAGGCCCTCCTCCGGCCCGGGACCGGTCCGCAGGACGGGGATATCGCCTCGAGCCAGCGCTTCCGCCTGCCGACGCAACACCATCCCCACCTGGGGACGACGGCAGGAGGACAACCACGACTCTATCTGCCGAAGCAACAGGCCCCTCGCATCCGGCTCCAGGGATCCAAACCGTGACTCCACTGCCTGGCGACCGGCCGGAGTGAGGCGTATGATTGACCTCTTCACGTCTCCCACGGGGGTAAGGGTTTGCTCGATCGTCACCCACCCCAGCCGTACCAGGTCCAGCAGCACCTCGGATCCCTGGCCGGAGTCAAGGTGTCCGCGGAGGCGACCGCGCAGCGTCTTTTCCGAAGTGTAGTCCTGCCCTTGCCGGGCCAGAACCCACAGCACGCGCATGGCCCGAGTCACCACCTCGTCGGCCGCCCGGGTCGCACCCGGGCCGGCAACACTGGCGGTGAAGGTTGCCGTGGCACCGGCGGCATCGGTGGTGGGGGCGGCGACCAGACACCGGCGGTGGGGCCGTACTCCCCGGCGCGCCGGAACGTACTCGGTACGTGCGCACACGCCATCCCGTATCTCTTCGGCGGTGAAGCCCGTGCCCAATGGCAACCCCCCCTGCTCAGGCAGGCCTTGTGGTCAAGCCGCGGCTGCTCAACCCAAGGGCCGATGTGTCAGCCGCCGAAATGCTTTTGTGTAAGAACCCTGCTCCTGGGACTTCTGCACGGCAAGAGCATAGTGGGCGGCTTCCAGGTGGCTCCTGGTCAAACGGTGCGATATGAGGAAATACTTGCCTCCCAGCTCCTGGCGGAGAAGGTTAGAGAGGCGGATCACATTCCCCGCGTCAAGGGATTCGTCGATCTCGTCGAACACATAGAAAGGGCGCTGATACTCTGCCACGATGGAAAGTAGCAGCAGAGCCCCGATGATGGCCATCTCGCCCCCTGAGCGGCCCTTCACCGGCTTGGGTTCGACCGCCGGGTTAACCGACACATACACGTTGAGGTCGAACACAGTACCCCCCACGTGCTGCAGATTCAGATAGCCGGTGAAACCGAATTTCTCAAGGTAACGGCTGAAGCGAGTGTTGAAACGGCCAAAAGCACTGTCCAGCACGCCTTGAAAGGCCCGGCGGGCCTCTTCTTCCCGCATGGTGGCTTCCAGGAAAGCGCTCTGTACCTCCGACAGGGTACGGTCGGCGGCCTCGAACTGATCCAGAGCCGCAGCGTAGTCTTCTTCTGCGGTAGGAACCACATCTTCCGCCAGCCGCCGGCACTCCGTTTCTTTCCTCTCTATCTCCGCCAGGAGGAGGCCTATCTCCGGCTCGCTCAAGGGGGTCAGTTCCCCAAGAACGCGGCGGGCCTCCTGGCACACGGCCGTCACGTCGATCCCCGCCTCGAACCGCTCGGGTAGCTGTGGCGCCCCCGGCGGCCGGGGCGCCTCGGGCAGGATGGCGGCAGCGAAAGCGGCCAGAGCCTCCCGCGCTTCGGCCAACGCCAGTTCCCAGGCCCGTGCCACGTTGTCGCGCTCCTGCTGCGCTTCACACAGGTCGCGGCGCAGGATCTCCCGGCGGTGGGACACGTCCCTCGCCTCCGATTCCAGACACCGCCCCGTCCGTTCCCACCAGGCCTGCTCCGCCTGATACCGCCTGCTGAGCTCCAGCGCCGTTTGAGCTTTGTCCCGCGCCCGGTTCACCCGCCAGTGTGCTTCCTGCAGAGCCCTTTCCAGGTCGGGCAGTTCCCGCGCCCGCGCCACCTCCTGCCAGAGAGCGGTCAGGCGCTCGATCTCTCGGTGGACCTCCTCCTCTTCCCGAATCAGGTTCTCCGTGCGGTCGGCGAGCATGCCGATCGCTTCCCGCAAGGAAGAAACCCGCCGCTCGAGAGCCCCTACCAGAGCCCGGGCAGAGTCCTCCTCTTCCCGGGACCGCCGCAGATCCGCCTCCAGTTGCCGCCGCCTGGACATGCTCCGGTTCACGCCATCCAACTCGGAGGCCAGGGCCCGGCACCTCTCTTCGGTCACCTGCAGCTCCTCCCGCAGCCGCCGGCACGTCTCCTCCAGGGACGCCAGCCGTTCGCGGTATGCCTCCGGCCCGATGAAGAAGTCCTCGGGTCGGGCGTAAGTGCGACCGAACATGTCGTAGCGGAAACCATCCGGGGTGTAAGCTACGGCTGCCCGACCGGTACGGCCGCTATGGCCGGTCCGGGCGACAGCAGCCCTGGCCGTGGCGTGATCGGGGGCAAATACCACCGCCCGCAACATTCGCTCTATCAACGGCACCAGGCAGGGCGGACAGTCCTGGGTGATCTGCACCCCGGACAGCACGGAAGGCAGCGCCAGATCCCCGGGATCGGGAAAGCTATCCACGAGGAGATGGCGGTACTCCACCAGAACCCGCCCATCTTCCACGACCACCGCCTGGCGCAAGGGGCCGAGAGCCCCTTCTACAGCCTCCCGCTCCGCGGGATCGAGGTAGAGCGGAAGGCCAGGGCCGGTACCCGGCTCGGGGAACCGCAGAACCTCACCCAGTACGCAGGCGGCCAGGCCCTGGGCACGATAGTGGTCTCGTACCCGTATTGCCTCTTCCGGAGTAGCCACCTGCCGTTCCCGCAGTGCGGTCAGGGCCGACTCCGCGCGCTGCAGGTCCGCGCGTAGAGCAGCGCAGGCCTCTTCTTCCGCCTGGAGGCGCGGGCGCAGTGCCGCCTGCCGCCGCTCGAATTCCTCCAGGGCGGGGAGGCCCTGGAGTTCCCGCCCTGCCGACTCCCCCTCTTCTCGAGCTCGCCGGCACCGCTCCTGCACAGCCCCCAGTTGCCGCTCCGCCTCGCCCGCCTCTCCCTGGAGGCGTTCCCTTTCCGTGTGCAGCCGTTCGCGCTCCTGCCCCAGCTCTTGAGCCCTGGCCCGAGCCGCCTCCAGGCGCCGCTGCAACTCCTCCGGGGTCAGGCCTTCCCCCAGGGCGGCACGGATACGACGGATCTCTCCCGCCAACCGCTCCGCCTCTGCCTCGGCCAGGCCGCGCTCCTCGTTGGCCAGCCGGCGTGCTTCCTCCTGCTCCCGCACCAACTGCGGGTAACGACGGCGTTCCTCGGCCGCCCATGCCTTTCCTTCCTCCAGGGCCGCCTGCCGCTCTGCCAGCTGGGCGTCTTCCTCACGCCAGGCCGCCATCCTGCCCTCCAGCTCGCGCAGGCGCCCCCGGGTTTCCTCCTCCAGGAAAGCTACCCGCCGCACCACCTCATCGCGGTGGCGCATCCTCAGTTCCCCGATCTCTGCCTCCAGGGCCCGCACCCGGCGCAATCGCTGCACCAGCACTTCCTTCAGGGCCAGTGCCTCTTTGGCCCGCTCCTGCTCGATGGCCGCCTGGCGGAGCTCCCGTTCTACTTGCTCCCGGTTGCGGATAGCCTCTTCCCACTGGTCTTCCAGCTGGTTGACTCCCAGCAAGTCCTTGATCTCAAGATAGCGCTGGCGCGGCTTCAGCTTCAGAAGCCCCGTGGCCCGCCCCTGTTCCACGAACATGAGCTGATCGTGGCGTTTGAAGGCGAAATGGCTCAGGTGGGCCAGATACTGTTCACCAGAGGCGAAGTTGGTCCGCTGCCCGTCGCTGACCAGGTAGAACTGGGTGAAAGGCCTGTTGTTCCGGTATCCGAATTCCAGTCCCAAAACGACCTCTGCCGGCCACTCCGGGAAGTGGAAGTTGTCGCGGGGATTGAGGACCGTCAGCTCCGAACGGGCTCGCCGGTTCAGGACCGGCAGGTGCTCGGGCAAAAACTGCTCGTGGAAGTCGTCCCCCAGGTCTCCGCAATGCGCTTGCAGCACTCGGGCGATGGTCGATTTCCCGGAACCGTTGGGACCGAAGATGAGGACCTCCTTTTCGTCGGGCTCACCCAGGTCGATGAGGTGGTCACGGAAGCTGCGCACGTTCACCAGGCGCAACCAGCGCGGAATCACAGGCCATCCCCCTCGACAAGACCCCCGGCAGGCTCCTCAGCAAAAACCTCGGCAGGCTCCTCGAGAAGACCCCCGCCAGGCTCCTCAGCAAGTCCCTGGGCAGGCTCCTCCGTTGGGCGGAAGAATTCCCCCAGGCCCCGCAAGCCTTCCTCCCCGCGAGATCCCACCACATACCTGAGGGCAGCCCGCCCCAGGGCGGTCGTACGGTAAGACCCTCCCCGGACGGCGCTTCCGCGGGAGCCCCCGCGGGCGCGTTCTATCCACCCCTTCCTCTCCAGCACGGTCAGATAGCGGCGCACCGTGCGTCCGGGATCCCGGAAACTCGCCCCCACCACGCTGGTGAGCACCGGGAACGGGATGGGCTCGGCGTACTCCAGCTCCCACCACCAGGTGAGTACTGCCAGGACCACCAGAACCGCCATCATGGGAGCCCAACCGGAGGCATACAGGGAGGCGGCCGGTACCACGGCCACCACGTGCTTGCCGTCGCGCGCCAGGTGAAAGAACCGGTCCATGCCGGTGGTAACCATGTACCGCTCGAGCCCCTCGAGGGATTCCTCCTGCACCACCCGCAACACGCGGTTCACGGTGGGAGGGCTCCCTGCGCCCGTGCCCCGCAGTATCAGGCGCAGGGCCCGGTCATAACGGGGATGGGGCGCGGCGAAGTCGAACAGGCTCACCGGTGGAGGCGGACTATCCTGCTCCTCAGGCAGGCCGAAGAAGGCACGCACCTCTGCCGGTCGATACTCACGCCCCTGGCTGCGCGCCACCACTCCTTTGAGGAACCGGGGCCCCAGGGAACCGACCCCCACGCGGGTGGGCCAATAGGCGGATCCCGCCGCGCCCGCCGCCTCTTCCACCCAGCACAGCCGCATCAGTTCTTCCAGTGCCCTTCTCACCAGACGGGAGGCCGAGCGGTGGCCCGTGGCAAACTCCTCCACCAGCTTTTGATGGGGGATGGGGACCCTGTACTCGCCCGTCCACTTCCATATGTACAGGAAAACGGCCAGGGCGTGGCTGCTCACCTGGGGTTCGTCGGGGTCGATCTCCCTCGTCTGCACGGCAAAAACCACATGCCGGCCGTCAGTGAGGATGCGCCCGAGCCGGCCCAGGGCACCACGCTCGACGTAGGGCAGGAACAGGTCCAGGTCCTCCTCCCCCAGCAGGCGCAGCAGCGCCCCCCGGCTGAGGGGACGTCCAGAGGAGTTTCCCGCCAGCACTGCCCGCACTCCTCTGTCTATGCGCTCGCTGGGAGCAGTCACCTCGCCCTGTCCTCCCCGGCTACCGCACGATCATGGGCGGCAGCCACTTCCCGCCGCCCCTCTGCCCCCGCGTGATCCCGGTAGGCCCAGGCATCGGTAGATACCTTCACCCGATGCCGCTCGTACGCTTCACCCGTAGGAGAGAAGTCGGCCCAGTGACGGGTGTACACCTCGGCCAGCGCCGCCGCCAGCAACAGCTTGTCCTCCCAGCGGGTATGGCGGTGCATCAGGTTCGACTCCAGGTCCCGTCCCTCTTCCGGGATCCACTCCAGCACCCTGTCCACAAAGGGCTGCAGCCCGGGATCAAAGGCCTCCTCCAGCTCGTCCAGCGCTCCCTCCTCGGTAGCCGTAGGCCCGCTCTCGGCGACCACATCTCCCTCGGAGAAAGGCGCGCGCCCGGTCACTTCCAGGATGGAGTCCAGTAACCCGGGCCAGTCGGGAGGCGCGGGCAGGTGTACGGGCAGCAAGAGATCCCCTGCTTCCCGCGCCACCGCCAGCAGTTCGCCGTTGGAAAAAGCCTCCACCAACCACCGATAGAAGCGGGCCTTGCTGATGGGGCTGCTCTCCGCCCGTGCCTTGCCCGCCACGCTGGAAACCACGCCGGCCAGGGAATCGTACAGCACCGTGAACGCTTCCGCCCGCGCCATCTCGATGCGTTCCATGGCCTGCAGGCCCAGCTCTGCCCCCTCTGCCTGGCGCTGGCGGATGGCATCCGCCAGCAGGTCGTACCTGTCCAGGATCGAGCGCACCTTCTCGGTGGCGATCCCCTGCACGATGAACTCGTCCCGGTGGCGCTTGAGTTCTTCGTAGCCTCTGACCAGGTAGGCGAGAGCCCGCTGCACGGCGTTGGTTCGGTATCCCAGGCGATCGTAGGCCTCTTCCAGCTCCAGTTCTCGCTGGCTGAGGTACATGGTGCGCTCCAGCTCGCTGGCCCGGTGGTACGAGAACCAATCCTGCAAGACCTTGTGCAGCGATCCCAACAGGCGCAGCCCTTTGCTCGTCAGCTGGATGGACCAGTCCCGGGTGAGGAGGCTCAGGCGGACCCCCGTCATCACCACTCCTCCGTCCGCCGCCGGCTCCCGCCCATAGGCCTCGGCGAACCGCCGGCCCAATCCCTGGGGACTGGAAACCCCCCGCCCGGTGGCGAATTCTTCTTCCTGCACGATGAGCAACATGCGGATGGCGTCGGCCAGTTTCAGGGGCTCTTTCCCGTCACCGCTCACGCTGAAGATGAAATTGGCCAGGTCGGCGGCGTCGGCCATCACCCGGTCCAACTGCTCGGGTGTGGCCTGAGTGAACACATCAACAACCACGCGCTCGCCCGTCCGCCCCGCTTCGTCGTGGACAGTTATGCCCTCCTCGCGGTGAGTTATGTCCTCGTTGCTGAGAGTCATGTCCTCCCTCGCCCGGAGTCCTGGCAACTGTTGTAACCATGCGGTTCCGCTCTCGATTATACCAGAGCACGAGGCACGTCCTCATCCATCAGGAAACGAATCAGGCAGGCATACCGCGGCACCCTGGCGTGGGCGCCGCAGTCCCTGGGGCCATCGTGGCGTGGGCGCCCGGGTTGGGGCAGGAACTGCGCCGTGGGCGCCCCGATCCGGCCCGGCATCGGGGCGCGGGCGCCCGCTTTGGGGCGGGGATTGCGGCGTGGGCAGGATCGAGTTTGATTGCGAGGAAGGCGAGATCTGCATCCTGATTGACGGCGAGAAGCTCGAACCCACGAGGGCTTCTGGTTCCGCATGGAGTTTTACGAAGGATGAGCGCCGCGGCGCCGGCGCCACCGGTACACCAGCCCTGCGCTGCGGCTACCACCATGACGCCCAAACCCACTTCCCCGCGGCCTCCCGGGCTCCGCTGCCGACGAATAGCAGTTGTCCCACATGGCCCTCGACCGACGAGTAGTGAAGCCCGAGTTGAACACCGACCTTGAAATGAAGCGGGTCCGCGGGGGACATTTTTCACCACGGACCCTTCCGCGCTTTCAGACCCCGCCTCCCGGCAGCAGCCCTCGCCTTTGGCTAGCGGGCTCGTCCTGCCGCCGTGCCGGGCGCACAACGGCGGCGCCCCCCGCAGAACGGGGGCGCCGCAGCCAAACGCCTGTCCAGGACACCGCCGGGCCCGAGACCCCACATCTGTGCGAGACAGCGGATTGCCTGGAGCCCAACTTGAACAGCGGAAGGCCGTTTTCGGCCCCTCGACAGGCCGAAAACTTAGCAATGGCGCCATTCCTTCCCGCCGGAATCGAAAAACCGTAGTGAAAGCATTTTACGGTGAAGTATTGATCTGTCGGGTGCTTCCCGGATAGCCGGGATGGGCCCAAGCTGTGCCAGACACCGCAACGCAACTCACGTGATGGCTATCAACTCGCGTGTACACGTGGTCAGGATCTCCTTGCCCGAGGGGGCCACCAGGACGTCGTCCTCGATTCGCACCCCGCCCCAGCCCCGAATATAGATCCCCGGTTCCACCGTGAACACGTTACCCACCACCAATTCATCCGTGCTGTCCTCGTCCAGGAGAGGCCCGCCTGCCAGGCCGTGACCCAGCGCGTGCACGAAATAGGGCCCGTACCCCGCCTGCTCTATTGCCCGCGCAGCCTCCAGGTGCACGTCCCGAGCAGAACGACCCGCAGAAACCAGCCCCAGGGCGGCTTCCTGCGCGGCCAGCACCGCAGCGTACACCCGCCGTTGCTCCGAAGACGGATTTCCCACGACGATGGTCCGGGTGCAGTCGGCGGGGTATCCCTGCCACACCGGCCCGAAATCTATGGTCACCAGGTCACCTTCCCGGACCCTTCGCTCAGTCGGTGCACCGTGGCAGTATGCCGAACGCGGTCCTGACACCACTATGGTGCGGAACCAGAAACCGTCTGCACCTTTGCTGAGCATCGCGTGTTCAAGGTGGGCCGCAATCTCCTTTTCAGACATGCCCGGGCGAATAGCCTCGAGCAGATCCCCGAAGGCTTCCGAGGCAATCTCAGCCGCTCGCCTGAGAGATTCGATCTCGCCCGGGTCTTTCACCCCGCGCAGGTCGTTCATCCCCTGGCCTGCGTCGACGATCTCCACGCCCGCCTGGGTGACACTCTCGAAAGCAAGCACCGTCAGGCTTTGCCGCGCTGCAACCAGCTGCCTGATCCCTCTCTCCTGCAGCACCTGCACCACCTCGGGCCACGGTTGCAGGCCTTTCCTGCGAATACACGTGCACCACGGCACGTCATCAAGCGCCTGGGCGAGATCGACTCCATGCGGGAAGACAGTAACCCCGGCCCCGTCAACCAGGGCAGGTGAAGAGCCGGTGAATCCGCAAACATATCTGACATCCCCGGGGTCTGTCAGTAACCAGCCCTGCCCACCTAGCACCTGCATCTTCTCCCGAACCCTGGTCACGCGCCCGTCGAAATCGGCGACCATCACCCATCATCCTCCTGCCAGTAACTTTCTCTGCGGGTCAAACCGGTCGCGGAGCCACTCGCCCACAATGTTAAAGCACACGACGGTCACCATAATTGCAAGGCCGGGAAAAAGGCTCAGCCACGGAGCCGTTATGATGTACCTGAAACCTTCACTTACCATGCCACCCCAGGTGGGAAGGGGCGGGCGGACCCCGAAACCAAGGAAGCTGAGAGAGGCTTCCACCAGAATGGCCTCTGCTATCCCGGTAGTGGCCAGCACGATCACAGAACCAAGGACGTTGGGGAGGAGATGGCGTCTGGCCACACGCCAGTGAGAGGCACCTGCAGCACTGGCCGCCTCCACGAAATTCGCCTGGCGCAGCGAGAGGACCTCGCCCCTAACCACCCGGGCGGTCGTAGGCCAGTCCACCAGCCCTATCGCCAGGAAGATAATGGTCAGGCTCGGCCCACGCGTGGCCACGATAGCCATGATCAGCAGTAAACTGGGGAACGACATAATGATATCCGTGAAGCGCATAACCAGGTTGTCCAGCGTTCCGCCCACGTACCCGCACACCAGGCCGATCGCCGTTCCGATACTGGCGCTAGTGGCCACCGCAAACATTCCCACAGTTAGCGAGACGCGGGTACCATAGATGATGCGACTCAATACATCTCGCCCCAGGAGGTCGGTACCCAGAGGGAACTGCATTGAGGGTGGACGCGGCATCCCGGTTTCCGTCAGACCCGCCTCCATTATCAGTGTCGGGTCGTACGGGGCAACCTGGCCGGCGAAGATGGCGAGCGCGGCCAGCAAGACGATACCGGCGGCGGCAGCAACGGTGACCGGGTCCACAAGCTTCCACACCTTGCGCACGACGTCAAGTCCTCCAACACAGCTATCGGTACGACACGCGGGGATCCAACACTGCATACAACACGTCGACAAGCAAATTGAACAGGACAATCACGGAAGCACTGAACAACACGACCCCCTGCACAAGCGGGAAGTCGTACGATCCCATGGCGTCTACCAGCAACTTGCCCAGGCCGGGCCAGGCGAACACGTTCTCGATGACCACCGCCCCTCCTAGCAGGTAGGCAAGGAGGAGTCCGGAGTACGTGAGAACTGGGTTGATGGCGTTTCTGAGCGCATGGCGGTAAATGACCGTGCGCTCGCCTAGTCCCTTTGCCCTCGCGGTACGTACATAGTCAGCACGAACCACGTCGAGCATGCTGGAACGCGTCAGCCGGGCCAGCACGGCGGTAGGCCGCAGGCCCAGCACCAGGACAGGCAGGACCAGGTGGGCAACGGTACCGGTACCCCCGATGGGAAGCCACCGCGCACGAAAGGCCAAATAGTATAACGAAACTACCCCCACCCAGAAGGCCGGCGCAGAGACACCCGCGGTGGAAAGGGCAATTACCAGGCGGTCGAAAGCCCTGCTCCGAGAGGTCGCGGCAAGCACCCCCAGCGGGACCGCGACCAGCAGCGCTATGAGAACTGATGCGGCTGCCAGGAGAGCGGTGTTGGGCACGCGCTGAAGTATCAGGGTAGAAATGGGTACGCGGAGCCGGAAGGACCTGCCTAAGTCTCCGCGCAATGCTTTGGTGAGATAGTCCACATACTGGACCAGGACAGGCCGGTCGAGCCCCATCTGGTGGCGCAGTTGCGCCAGGCCTTCCGCTGTCGCCACATGCCCTCCGATCAATATCCGTGCCGGGTCCCCCGGGATGATGTACATGAGAAAAAAGGTGATCGTGATGACGCCCCACACGGTCACGGGAACCCAAAGAAGGCGTCGTGCCACGTAGGTAGACAATCCAATACCTCCAGCGATTTTCTTGAGGGTGAGAGCCCCATCCGGGGCGGAGCTCTCACCCCCTCTGAGTTACTTCTCCAGCCACGTCCTGGCGCGGGAAAGGTAGCCGTACACGTGCAGCTGAGCATCAGCACCCCGAACCCCTGGGTTGACAGCCCAGAAAGCGGTCGTGTGGTAGATGAAGGCCCAGGGGGCCTCGTCGACCACTATCTGCGCCGCCTCCTTGTACATGGCTTCTCGACGGGCCTGATCCATGATGTGCCTCGCCTGGCTGGTCAACTCGTCCACCCGGGGGTTCTTGTAAAAGCAAGGGTTGTTGATCCCCCAGTTGGCTGAGTTAAACAAGCTGTACATGAACGTGTCGGGGTCGGCGTAGTCGGCAGTCCAGCCCCACCAGAACAGGCCAGCGTCTCCCCTGGACACGGCATCGAAGAATGCACCTGTCTGCATGAGCCGTATTTGGACCTTGATGCCCACCTCCGCAAGCTGGCTCGCGATGAACTCGGCAAAGCGTTTCTCGGAGTCGCGGGAGAGGGTCCAAAGCTCGCACTCAAGTCCCTTACTGTAGCCTGCGTCTGCCAGAAGCTGCTTTGCACGCTCCGGATCGTACCCTATGGCCTTGATCTGAGGATCGTACCCCAGCAGCCCTGGCGGTATAGGTCCCAGGGCAGGTCGGGCGCGCCCCCCGGAGAACAGGACCTGTACCACTTTTTCACGGTTAATCGCATACGCGATGGCCCTGCGCACCCGCACATCGTCAAAGGGCTTTTTCCTGACATTCATGGCCAGCCCGAACACGTCAGGGCGACTCTGCTCGAGGATCTGGTACTTCCCACTTGAGACCACACGCTGGAAGACCGAATCTGGAATAGGGTACATCTCGTGGATCTGCCCGGCTTCAAACTGCATGGCCAGAGTGGCGGAATCGGGGATGATACGGTACACCAAGCTGTCCAGGTACGGAAGACCCTTCTCAAAGTAATCAGGATTCTTGACCAGCTTGATGTACTCTCCCTCTTTCCACTCCTCGAACTTGAAGGGACCGGTGCCAACGGGGTGACGAGCGAAGTTATCCCCATATTGCTCCGCTGCCTCGCGTGGCACCACGTACCCGAAGTTCATGGCTAGAAAATACGGGAAGATGGCCAAGGGCTCCTTGAGAGTGATCTGCACAGTGTGGGGATCACCGACTTGAATCCCTGAGACTTCCTTAGCCTTCCCCTGGTTGAACTCCTGCGCCCCCACGACGTCCGCAAACGCAAAGGCGCCGTCCGACTTGGTCTTGGGGTTCAGCACCCGCTCTATGCTGTACTTCACATCATCCGCAACGAGTTCGCGCCCGTTATGGAATTTGACCCCCTGGCGCAGTTTGAACGTGTACGTCTTGCCGTCCGGACTAACCGACCAGTCCTCTGCCAGGTCGCCCTCCAACTGCTTGCCGTCTGCCGTATAACGGAGTAGTCCGTTGAAAATGTTCCTCATCGGCCCCTGGTTGCCCCAGGTCGCTGGGTCCAGCGACCAGGCATCTTCCAGCCCAATTACATACTCCCCGCCTGAGCGGGGGCCACCCGTTTGCGGGCTCGCGGGCTCGGGACCTTTTCTGGCACAAGAGGAAAGCAGTAACGCCACCACCAGCACCGATATCAACACCCAGCCTCGCCGCAACATGGGTTCACCTCCTAGTCAGTACGACCCATTGGGTTGTCAGGCCTATTCGACGGTCTTCCCGCTGCTCCTGCCACCACCGGCATGACTCATTACGCCTCGATCTCGCCCCTCTTACCTCCCTTCGCTGTGTTCTCACGACTGCAAGTGCACCCGCAGTCTCTCCCGGGCTGCCAGTAGCGCGTCGGTCAGGCGGTTCCTCTCCATAAGGGCAGGACCCAGCGAGAGGAGTGCTTCCTCCCCCGCCGCATCCCCCACCGCCCGCAGGTGGGAGAGGCCCGGAAGGCGCTGCGTGTAGCGCGGGTCTGCGTAACGGTCCTGGTGGTATCTGCCCCCCACCGTACCGAGGACCGGCAGGAGGATGCGGCTCAGGTCCCGCGCCAGGCGGTTGTGTTCCCGGTAGAGCCACTCCCGGCCGCGGGAAGCCTCCCGGGCCACCCTGCGCGCCCTGCGGTAGAGCACCGCCACCTCGCCGAGCACCCGCCTGGCATCCGCCAGCGCCTCCGCCAGAACCGCCACGGCTTCCTCCCCCGGCAGCCCGCGCATTGGGACACGTGCCGACTGAACCACAATGCGGTCGATCACCCGGGCTGCAGATCTCAGCATCGGCGCGAAATCCATCGGCCACGCGGTCGACCGGAGCAGCCCGTCAAGGTAATGGACGATCACCCGGGCCTGGGCCAGAAACGCTTCGGGCGAAAACTTGTCCAGGGTGTCCTCTCCGGTGTGACTCCACCAGAAGAAGGGGACCTCGCCCTCGGGTTCGCCGTCGGGGAAGCACAGCAGCCCCGGCACCCCGGCCATGAGGAAGGACTGGTCCGCCGTGCGCCCCGGGGACAGGTAGCGGGCCGGCGCACCGATGGTGGCATGAACAAGGCGCTGGAAGGCCTCCAACTCGGGGCTGCTCGCCGCCAGGAAGCGCCGCGTCCCGCGCACTCCCGGGGAATCGACGTTGACCTGGGCGACGCAATGGTCTCGCAGCAGGTCCCAGTTGCGCGCCACGAAGTAACTGGAACCCGTGGCCTCTGCAATCTCGTGGCCGTCCCAGAACGCCAACACCACCGATCGGCGCATGTTCCCTCCACACCGCCCCAGCAACCTCGCCAGTTCCAGCATGAGAGCATTTCCGGAGGCATTGTCGGTGACCCCGGGACACCAGGCGTCCAGGTGGCCATGAACAAGTACGAAGTCATCCCCTTCCGGCCCCGGGGCCACGATGCGTACGGTCACCTCCTCCAGGGGCATCCAGCCGGTGGTGGCGGTGGCGCTCACCCTCACCGGCAGGGCGCCGCCGTTCTCGCTGATCATCACACGCAGGCGACGGGCATCGTCGTGGGACACGCACAGCGCGACAATGTCCGGGATTTCCCGCAGCGTCTCGGGCCCGGGCAATCCCCACACGCCCTTCATGGCCCGGAACGTCACCACGTCCGGGACCGGGGCAGGCCAGGTCGCCAGGACGAGCGCGGCAGCACCGCGGGCCGCCGCCAGCCGGGCTCGTTCCGGTGTTGCGGAACCGTGGGCTTCCACCAGCAGGGCCTTACCTCGCACGTCCCGCCCCCGGTAGTCGCCATCCTCCCCCGCCCCGCCATCGACCAGATCGACCCAGGTTGCCTCGCCCTCCCCCAGTTCGCGGGTGAAGGCCACGCTTACTGCCTTGATCCGCGACGGAGCCTTTCCGCCCACCTCCAGGGCCGCCGGTCCAGGTATGGAGGTGTACGCGCGGAAACGCCGCCGGAGAGGCTCCAGCCCGTATTCCCGCAGTTCGCCACACACGTAAGCTGCGGCCCGCTCCATATCGGCCGTGCCAGATATGCGGCCCGAAGCGTGCCCGGTGAACCAGGCGACATGGCGCTGCACGCGTCCGAGGTCGATCCCCTCGAGCAGATACGAGGCCAATGATCCCCGCTCCCCGCTGCCCTTGCCCGTGGCTTCTCCCTCCCTCTCCGGGACGGGGATGCCTTTCCCCGCGTCCAACACGCTCGCGCCGGGTTGCCGCCCTCGCCGGCACCGGCGGGCTCCAGCCCTCTCGAAAACCTCAGCCTCAGCCTTCGGCTTTGATCTGCCGGTAGCTCGAAAGCAGGTGCTCGTACATGAGCCGACGTGCACCCTCGGGGTCTCTGCGCTTCACCGCTTCCAGCACCGCCCGGTGCTCCTCAAGCCAGGGTTCAAGCGGCATCTCGAGCAGGGCCCTGGGAAATGCCTCATCATGGACGCGGCTCAAGAGCTTGATCTGCTCGCTGAGCTGTTTGCACGCGAACTCGTTTCCGCACGCCTGCGCAAGGGCGAGGTGAAACGGGAAATCGTCCGCCTCGCCGCGCGGTGCCCGCCCCATCCGATCCAGCACTTCTTCCATGCGGGCAATGTGTTCCGGCCCTGCCCGCTCCGCCGCCCAGGCAGCCACGGCCGGCTCCATGACCAGCCTGGTCTCGTATATCTCTTCCAGCGTTGTCCTCTGGATGGCCACGTAGTGGTCGGGTTCCGGACCCCGCAGGTACCGGCCCCTCCCCTGGTGGGACACCAGCAGGCCCTTCGCCTCCAGGATGCGCAGCGCTTCCCGCAGCACGGCACGGCTGATACCCAACTGCTCCTGGAGAACCTTCTCGGAAGGCAATCTGTCCCCGGGCTTCACCACCCCGGCATTGATGAGTTGCAGCAGCCTCTCCTCCACCTGCTTGTACAGGCGGATCGAGTGGATGGGCTCCAGACCGGGGAGCCCCTGCCAGTCCACGCTTCCACCACCTTCCTGCCGGTCAGAAACCGCTTCCTCAAAGCCGGCGCCAGGCTAGCCAGCGGATGGGCAGAGAGCTGGTTAGACGAGAAGCAGATGTCCGACAAGCTGCTGGCTGGTTACCCTACGTATTCGCGCCCGACCTCTGGATTCCTGCTCAGACTGCTCGCCAACTAGCTCAGGGTCAGCCGAGAGCGGCGGAATCCGCAAACATCACCAAGGAGGTGACAACTGTCAGGCCCAGCAAGACCCTCGATCTCACGAGATACCTTTGTCAGAGGTCAAGAAATTCACCCGGGGGTGCTTCAAATAATTCACCCACCCCGG
>JASEFA010000013.1 GCA_030019365.1 Bacillota bacterium | reverse complement strand
TGCGCCACCCACACCCTGCCGGGACAGATGCCCATGGAGGTGACCATCCGCGACCCCCGCGGCTTCGTGCTCCAGAGGCTTTCCCGCTGAGGGGCCGCCGCGGCAGGGGTCAGCCCGCTCGACGAGGCGGCGGGCGCCACAGAGGCTAGCGCGATGAGTGAGGAGGTTCTCGCCATGGAAACCCTGGACCAGATCGTGGCTGCGCTCCAGGGATTGCAGGCGCTCAATGAACAACTGCAGAGGCAACAGCTGGTGCTACAGGAGCGACAGGTTCGACTTGAGGAGGGACAGCAAAAGCTGGAGCAAAGACAGTTGCAACTGGAGATGCGCCACGAGTGCCTGCTGGGCAAGGTGGCCGATCACGACGTCCAGCTTCGTTCCCTGCGGGACATGTTTGCCCCGCCCCGGAGGACCCTGGCCCCCACCCCGCGCAGGGGAGCGCCCCGCACCCCCTGATCCCCTTGTCGCCGGGCTTGTTGCCAGGCCGCTCGCCGGTGTCTACGGCGGCCGCTCCTCAGGCCGTGCTTGCCCCTCGGGATTCCCTCTGGTAACATCAGGGTGTGCTCTGAGGAAGGTGAGTAACGCACTTGACCGAGCAGGGCGTAGCGAGACATGCAGGAGAAGAGGGGAAGCTTGGGGCATTCCAGCGCGTCTGCCGCGAGCACGGGTTGGCCCTGGTCTACCTTTTCGGTTCGCAGGTGGCCAATGCTTTGCGCATGCTGCACGGGGAAGACGTGGAACTGCGGGATCCGCTTGCGGACATAGACATCGGTGTCGTCACCGCGCGACCGTTGCCCTCTGATGCCCGCGGACGTTTGGACATGTATACATCCTTGTACTGTGGTTTGGCCGATTTCTTCGCTCCCTATGCGGTTGATCTGGTGTTGCTGGAGGAACACCACTCTGTCTTCCAGGCCGAGGCACTCGCGGGGGTTTGCGTTTTCGAAGCCAGTTCTGCCTTTCGGGATCGGTACGAGATGTCTGTCTTGCGGCGGGCGGCCGATTTCAAGCCTTTCCTGGATCGGTTCTACCAGGAGGTCCTGGAAGAGGTGTGACTATGATCAATGTCTCTCTGGTTCAGGAACGACTGTCGCTGATAAAGTCATACCTTACAGAGCTGGAAGAGCTGAGACGGTTTGAGCGGGAAGCGTTTCTGGCAGATAAGAAGGTCATCGGAGCGACCGAGAGCTACCTGCGGCGATCGCTGGAGGCCGTGTTCGACGTCGGGCGGCATATCCTGGCCAAGACCGGCGGTGCGGACCTGACCCTGGAATACAAATCGATTGCCCAGGGGCTGGCGGCGAGAGGTGTCGTGGACCGGCACCTGGGCGAGCAACTGGTCAAGATGGCGGGTTATCGAAACCGGCTTGTTCACCTTTACCACCTGGTGACCGACGAGGAGTTGTACGAGATCATTCAATCCGACCTGGACGACATTCGTGGCTTTGTCGTTGCCATACGGGATTTCCTGGGCCGGCAGGGCCGGACGAACTCCGCACAGCGCCACTAACCCGACTGAGGTGGAGATAGGCGTCCACCACCACTAACCGCGTTGAGGCGGAGCTTGGCGTCCACCACCATGGCGCGGTCTGGGAACACGCACATGGGGTTGAGGTCCATCTGCTCGATGTGGTCGCCCAGTCCCTCGGCCGGGCGCGACATCCCCATCGGCGCGGCCATAAGGCCGGTTTATGGGTGACAGCAAAGCTGGATGGGTGAGGCGAAGGATTGGCAGGGGAGGGAGCGAATCCCCAGGCAAGAGAATGTGTTCACAAAGTCCAGGCAGCGCCGGGTTAGCCTCCCCGGGTTTGGGCCTGTGCGGTCGGGCCGGGGAGGGAGGCCGGCGAAAGGTGGGGGTGAAACCGTGATAGCAGAGCAGAAGGTGATTTCGAGGAGGAAATTCCTGCTGGGCGCGGGGGCCCTGGCTGCAGGAGCGGCCGTGACAGGGGGAGTGACGGGCCTGGTACTACCGGGCCGGGCGCAGGCTGGTGAAAGCGTCCGCATAGTGGTCAATGGCAAGGAAGTGGTGGGTCCCATCGCGGCCCGTCTCGAGAACGATGTTACCCTGGCGCCCGTGCGCGCAGTGGCGGAGTCCATGGGGGCCACAGTGCTCTGGGAAGGGAGCAGCCGCACCGTCGATATCAAGACCGCTCAGACGGCCGCAGCAGTACCGCAGTGGCCGTGGACTTACAAGAAGCTGGATCCCGAGGTCGTGCGCAAGAGGGGATACGAGGGCTATTACAAGGGAGCTTGCTGCTACGGTGCCTTCTCCGCCATTGTCCTTACGCTGGCTGAAGAGGTGGGTTTTCCGTTCACCGCGATCCCGGCGGACATGTTCCGTTATGGCGAAGGGGGAGTGGTGGGCTGGGGAACCGTGTGCGGAGCCCTGAACGGGTCCTGCGCGGCCATAAACCTGGTGTGCGGTAAGGGCGTGTACAACGTGCTGGTCAACGACTTGGTGGGATGGTACACCCAGGAACCGTTCCCCAGCAAGGAGCACGACACATACAGCAAGTTCCCCGGACAGGTCCAGAACGTCTCCGGCTCACCTCTGTGCCACGTGTCAGTGGGCGAGTGGTGCAAGGCCTCCGGGCACAAGGTTACCGATCCGGAGCGAAAAGAGCGCTGCGCCAAGTTGACCGGCGACGTGGCCGCCTTTGCGGTGGAATTGCTCAACAAGCAGGCTGATGGGGTGTTCGCACCCGCCTACAAGCCGTCGGCGGAGTTCGCCGGATGCATGAGCTGCCACGTGGGCAAGGACAGCGCCCTGGACAATGTGCAGGGCCGTATGAACTGCGTGCAGTGCCACCAACCTCACTGAGGTTGGGCCGACTCAGCGAACGCGGAGCTTGGCGTCCACGACCACGGCCCGGTCCGGGTAGATGATCACGGGGTTGAGGTCCATCTGCTCGATGTGGTCGCCCAGGTCTTCGGCCAGGCGCGACATCCCCATCAGCACGGAGACCAGCGCTTCCCGGCCGGCCCTGATGCCGCGGAAGCCGTCGAAGAGGTGACCCCCGCGCAGTTGCTGGATCATGTCGCGGGCGTCAGCTGCGGTGATGGGGGCCACCCGGAAGGCCACGTCCTGGTACAACTCGGTGAAGATGCCGCCCAACCCTACCATGAGGGAGGGGCCGAAAGTGGCATCGTGGATGAAGCCCACGATGGCCTCCACGCCGGGGGGCTCCTGGGCTTCCACCACGAGGGTCTTGCCCGGGAACCGTGCGCCCATGGCGGCGAGGGCCTCGTCCAACTCGTCCCGGTCGCGGATGCCCAGACGCACGCCCCCCAGCTCGGTCTTGTGGAGGATGTCGGGGGCGGAAGTCTTCACCACCACGGGATAGGGGAAGGGGAGGTTCCCAGGTGGCAACGCGCCCCCACGCCCCGATCCATTCCCGGGCCGCGATGCATCCCCTGGCTGCAGCACAAGCCGTGGCGGCACCGGGATGCCGTAGGTGGCGAGAAGGTCTTTGACCTGGTGCTCGGCCAGGGGGACCCCGGGCCGCACCATCTTCCGTGGGTCGTCCGCCGCCTGCCCCGCGCATGCCAGGGGGGACGGATGCCCGGCGGCGGTGGCGGCGGGCGCTTCGGGGCCGGGGCGCTGACGGGAGAGGTAAAGGCCACGCTCATAGAGGGCGGCCAGGGCCCGCACGGCCCGCCGCAGGGAGGGGTAGGCGGGGACGCCCGCCCCCACCACCTGGCGCAGGCCGCGCTGGGAGAGCTCGCCCCCGATGGTCACCACCACCATGGGTTTGGGTCCGTGGTGGAAGCGGTCCATGATGAGCCCTGCCAGGCGGTCGTCGACAAAGGGACTCTGGAACTGCATCACGCACAGGACGGCGTCTACGCCGGCTTCCGCTTCGAGGACCTCCAGGCTGGCGGCGTAATGCTCGTTGCTGCTGTTTGCGGTGAGGTCGACGGGGTTCTCCACGGCAGCGAACGGGACCAGCGCCGAGCGCAGGCGTCCCCGGCCCTGCTCGGACAGGGTGGCCAGTTCCAGGCCTGCCCCCCGCTCGCGGGATTCCAAGAGGTCGGTGGCGATCACGCCCAGGCCGCCGGCGGTGGTGAGCACCGCCACCCTCTTGCCGGGGAGGGGACGGCCGTGGCCCAGGGCCCGGGCCATGTCCACGAGTTCCTCCTCGTCGTACGCCCGGAAGGCACCCACCTGGCGCAGCGCCCCCTCCACCACCCGGTCGGAGCCCACTAGGGATCCCGTGTGCAGGGCGGCGGCCCGCGCCCCCGCCGCCGAGCGGCCCGTCTTGAGCACCACCACCGGCGTGTGGGGGGTGATGCGGCGGCACCTCTCCAGGAAGCCGCGCCCGTCCCGGAAGCTCTCCAGGTAGAAGGCGATGGCGCGGGTATGAGGGTCTTCGGCGAAGTAGTCGAGCAACTCGTTTTCGTCCACATCCAGCTTGTTGCCGATGCCGGCGAACGCGGAGAGCCCTACCCCCAGGGAAGCGGCCGCCTCCATGATGCATACGGCGGTGGCGCCGCTCTGGGAGATGAAGGCGATGTCGCCCGGTCCGGGCCGGGGGCTGCGCTCCCGCAGGGTAAAGGTGGTGTCAAGGCGTCGCCTGGGCACATATACCCCCAGGGTGTTCGGTCCCAGGAAGCGGGGCCGCCTCTCCGCGGGCACGGCGCTTAGAATCCCCTTGATCTGTTCTTCGAGGCGTCTGCCCTCTTCCCCGGTTTCTCCGAAGCCGGAGGCCTGGCCGATGATGGCGCGCACGCCCTTCTCCACGCACTGCCGGACCATCTCCACGGTGGCCGGTGCGGGTACGGCCAGCACCGCCAGGTCGACGTCCTCCGGGATGGAGGCCAGGTCCGGGTAACAGGGCCGGCCCAGGATCTCCCCGGCGGACGGGTTGACCGGGTAGACGCGGGCGTCGCTCTCCAGGAGGTACTTCAGCACCAGATGCCCGATTTTGGCGGGGTCGCGTGAGGCCCCCACCACCGCCACCGTGCGGGGCGCGAAGAAGGCATCCAGGTTTCCTCGGGTGTCGGCGTCGCTCATGAGGTGTACCTCCTCGTGACTATGCGGGGCGAGTTCCGGCGTGGAGGCGGGCCAGGCTGAGTTCGCGGGCCAGGCGGAAGGCGGCCAGGTTCACCGCCCGCACCCGCTCGGGCAGGTGTGCGGTGATGGCCTGCTGCCACTCCTGCTCGGTTGCCTCCAGGAGGGGGGAGAGGGCACCCAGCAGGGCCACGTTGGCTGCCCGCAGGTTGCCCGCCCCGCGGGCCAGGGCGGGGGCGTCTACCCACAACAGGGTACCCGCCTTCTCCGCCAGGATCTCCCGCACCCCTTCCGGGTAGGCCTGGTTCCCCTGGGTGACGGTGACGGGGGCGATGCGTTCCGTGCTGCACACGCAGGTACCCCCCGACCGCAACCAGGGCAGGAACCGCAACGCCTCCAGTTGCTCCAGGGCGAGCAAGAGGTTGGCCTCCCCGCGCGGTACCAGCGGTGAGTGAACGGTCCGACCCCGGCGCACGTGGCTCTCCACGCTCCCGCCCCGCTGGGCCATGCCATGCACTTCGGAGGTCTTAACCTCCCACCCCTGGCCGAGAAAGAGGGACGCCAGGATACGGGTGGCCAGGATAGCGCCCTGTCCCCCCACACTGGCGATCACGATGTCCTCGATCTGCCCCGTACCCGTTGCGGTTGCCGGGGACTCGGTGCGCTCCGCCCCCGGGCGGATGATAACTTCGATCATCGGACTAGGCCTCCTCGGGAGGTACCAGGGCTCCCGGCTTGCACAGTTGCACGCACATGAGGCAGCCCGTGCACAGCCCTTCGTTCAGGCGCGGGCGCTTGCCCCCCCGCCCGGTGTCCTTCTCCAGGGCGGGACATCCAATGCGGAAGCAGGCGGTGCAGTCGATGCACTTCTCGGGAAGGAAGCGGATGGGGGGTGCCGCGGCGCCCGGGAGCAGCACGCACGCCCGCCGGGCGATGATCACCGAGGGCTCCGGGCGCGCCAGCGCAGCCTTTACCGCCTTCTCCACCGCCTTGAGATCGTACGCGTCCACTACCCCGACGTCATTCACCCCGCAGGCCCGGCACAGGGCCTCCAGGTCGAGGCGGGGAGCGGGCTGGTGCCGGGCGTCCCAGCCGGAGGCCGGGTGGCCCTGGTGCCCGGTCATGGCGGTGGTGCCGTTGTCCAGGATGATCACCGTGCCCGTGCCCCGGTTGTAAACCATGTCGATGAGGGGGGTGATGCCCGAGTGGACGAAGGTGGAGTCTCCTATGACCGCCACCGCCCGGCGGGAGAAGTCGGGTCCCAGCGCTTTCTCCAGGCCCAGGGCGTGCCCGATGGATGACCCCATGCAGGTGCAGGTGTCGATGCTGTGGAAGGGCGGTGCTGCCCCCAGGGTGTAGCAGCCGATGTCGCCGGTGGTGATGAGGTGGTACTTGGCCAGCACGTAGAAGACGCCGCGGTGGGGGCAGCCGGCGCACAGCACGGGCGGCCGACCCGGCAATTCCGCCGCGCTCCCCACGGGCTCCGGTGCCGGCGATGGCGCCGCGCCCGACGTGGGCTCCGGTGTGGTGGGCGGCGGCGGCGGCGACCCCGCCGGGATGGCGGCCACGGTGGAAGTAGTGACGGTGCGGTGGAGGAAGTGGGCTGCGGCGTGGCGCACCGTTCCTACGGACAACTCGCCTATCCGGGGGAACACCTGCGGGCCGGCCACCCCCTGGCCGAGGACACCCGTGCCCTGCGCCAGGATCAGTTCCTCCCAGAAGGGATCTCCCTCTTCCACTACGAAGAGCTGGCGCACCCCGGCGGCGAAGCGGCGGATGAGTTCGCGCGGGATGGGGTAAGCCAGGCCCAGCTTGAGCACGGAGGCATCGGGGAACGCCTCTTTCACGTACTGGTATGCCACCCCGCCCGTGATGAAGCCCAGGTCGGTGCTGCGCCATTCCACCCGGTTGAGGGGGCAATCCTCCGCGTACGCGCGCAGGGCGTCGAGCCGCTCCTCCACCACGGGGTGGCGGCGGCGGGCATGGGCGGGTAACATTACGAAGTCCGGGGGCCTGCGTTCGAAGCGGAGGGGTTTTGGCCCCTCCTGGCGGGGGCCGAGGGTCACCGGGCTGCGCCCGTGGGAGAGGCGGGTGGTGCTGCGCAGGATCACCGGGGTGGCGAACCTCTCGGAGAGGTCGAAGGCGGCCCGGGTGAAGTCCCTGGCCTCGGCCGAGTCGGAGGGCATGAGTACCGGGGTACGGGCCATGCGGCCGTACTGGCGGTTGTCCTGTTCGTTCTGGGAAGAGTGCATACCGGGGTCGTCGGCCGACACGATGACGGTGCCACCGTTGGTGGGCATGTAGCAGAAAGTCAGGAGAGGGTCGGCGGCCACGTTCAGCCCCACGTGCTTCATGGCTGCCAGGGCGCGGGCGCCTGCAAAGGAGGCGCCGATCACCACCTCCACGGCCACTTTCTCGTTGGTAGACCACTGCACCCAGACCTCCGGGTATCGCGCCAGTGCCTCAATTACCTCCGTGGCGGGGGTGCCGGGGTAACCGGCCGCCACCCTGACCCCAGCTTCGTAAGCCCCCCGGGCTATGGCCTCATTCCCCGACAGGAGTACCCTGGTGCCCGCACCCGGGGGCTGTTCGGTCACCTGGACCACAGGATCACCTCCCTCTGCTCCCATCCCGCGTTGCCCCCCGTTACCTCGCGCTAGCCGAGGCGGGCGGATGCCGCCCGGGCGGCCGCCACCACCGCCCGGGCCGACTCTTCCTGGCGGGGGGCGAGGCGGCCCACCGGACCCGATACGCTCATGGCCGCCACCACGCTGCCCGAGACATCGCGGATGGGGGCGGCCACGCAATACAGTCCTATCTCCATCTCCTCGTTGTCCACGGCGTACCCCCGGTCCCTGACCGCGGCCAGTTCCGCGCGCAAGGCCTCCTCCGTGGTGATGGTATAGGGGGTGAGGCGGGGGAGGCCCCGGGTGCGGATGATCTGTTTCACCACTTCGGCGGGGGAATGGGCGAGCAGCACCTTGCCCACGGCGGAGCAGTGGGCCGCCGAACCGAAGCCCACGCGGGGGGTTATGCCCAGGACGTGGTCTGATTCCACACGGTCGACCACCACCACCGTGTGGGGTGCGGCGGGGTCGGCATCCAGTACTACCAGATGCACGGTTTCGCCCGCGGATGCAGCCAGCTGCTCCATCACCGGGCGCACGATGGGCACCAGTCCCACCTTCTCGCGCCAGCGCATCCCCAGGGAGAACAGCTTGACGCCCAGGAAGTAGCGGTCGGTGCCCGGTTGCTTCACCACAAAACCGCGGGCGGCCAGGGTGGCCAGGGTGCGGTGAACCGTTGACTTCCAGGTGCCCAGCTGGGAGGCGATCTCGGTCACCCCCATCTCTCCCTGTGCGCCGAGGAGAAGCAGGATCTGCAGCGCCCTGTCCACCGCGCGAGTGACTTCTGGCTGCGATCGCCCGGGTCTGCCCACCGGCACCTTCGCCTCCTCCGTTCAGGCGTGTCAGGTCCTGGCACGCCCTCCCAGACGCCGTTCCATGATGAGCACTGTGCGAGCGTGCTGTTCTAGTACGGGGAACACCGTTCTGCTGGTTGCTTTCGACAGCC
Source organism: Bacillota bacterium (assembly GCA_030019365.1). Lineage (NCBI taxonomy): Bacteria > Bacillati > Bacillota > Bacillota bacterium. The sequence goes on along the minus strand of JASEFA010000013.1, from coordinate 52,809 downwards.
CGGACCTGATTTCCTGCCGGCCAAGGCCATAAAGCCAGATGTTTGCCTCCCCGGGTCGGCTGACCAGGCGTCGGGATAGGTGTCGTACGCGGGCGTCAGCTGGGGAAGTCATACAGGCGGAGGTTGAAGCCGTCCTGGGCCTGGTAACGGCAGAAGAGATAGTGGCGGTACCGGGCGTAGTCCCGGGGGTCGCAGGCGATGCCTTCGTCCCCCATGAGGGCCACGAACTGGCTGAGGTCGGGAGGACAGCCGGGAAAGGGGATGGCCTTCCGGATGTGGGGATTACCGTGGTTGAGGCGGCACGAACACCGGCCGAATAGTACGGTGCGGTCGAACCCGGGCTGAGCGAGCTGGCGCTTTCCGCTCACCACCTCCACGTTGGGAAAGGGGTGGCCCCGGTATGCGGCCATGAGCATGATGAGCATGGGGTTGAACAGGGTCGAGCACCCGGTACACAGGGTGTCGTCGTACTTGCGCACGGCGATCCCGGTGATGCCGCGCTCGCGGAAGCCTGCCGGCCCGGTGCCGTCCTCGGTCCACTCCCAGTCGTACTCAACGCGGAAGCGATGGGTGGCGAGGTCGTCCCCCCTCATCTCGATTGCGTCCAGATGGGGGCTGCGGCCGTTGCGGCGGGCGAAGAAGTGCAGGTGCGGCACGTCCTCGGTGCTGTACCCCATGAGGGCCGCCCCCACCACGTCGCAGGCGAAGGCGTCCCGGGAGGCGACCAGAAGGTCCTTGCGGTAGGCCCTGCCCGTGGGGCCGGGTCCCCTCTCCAGGGCGAATACACCGTCGATGATGGTCAGTGCCACCGGCAGATGTTCCACGATGCGCGGAAACAGATGGTCGAGGGGCAGGCGGGGATGGTGGCAGAACATCTTGGAGCCCTTGCTGAGGCAACCCTTGAGGTTCTTGAGTCCCAGCGAGACCACGGACTGGTTGTGGGTCTTGAGCACGGGCACGTTGATGATGCGGTCGGCCTCCAGGGCCCGGCGGGCCAGGCGGAGGCTGAACTCGCCCAAAGGGACGGGCACGAAGGGTTCCTCGTTGAAGTCGACCAACTCCACCCCGTACCGTTCGCGCAGGCGCTCGTAGCCCAGCGCCCTGAAGATCTCCCTGCCCCGGCTGGCAGGGACGGGCAGGGGGGCTTCGCCAATGGTGATGTGGTGGAAGCCTTCTTCGTGCAGTAGGCGGACCAGGGCGGAGACGACGGCCGTGGTGGTCACCACCCCGTAGGGGGGAAAGGGCAGGTCGAAGTCCCAGAACACCAGGTTGGGCTTGATGAGGATGCGATCGGTAGTGCGGAAGCCGGCCAGCCCGTCGCACAGTGCGATCGCTTTCCTCAGGGCGTCACCGGCGTCATCCCACCCGGTCAGCGCCACCACGGGCCTGCTCACGGAGTCCCCCCTCACAGGCTACTTCGCGATGGTGGCGGACTCCCCTGCGCATGTGAGATGGCGGCCCGGGCCTGTACCCCGCAGGTGGTTACTGGCATAATTGCCGTGAGCTATCACCAGCCGCCCGCACCACCCGGGCCACCGCCTCCACGTGGGCGGTCTGGGGGAACATGTCCACAGGCTGCACCTCGAGAGTGCGGTACCCGTGGCCGTGGAGGATGGCGAGGTCCCGCGCCAGGGTGGCCGGGTTGCAGCTCACGTAAACCAGCCGCCGGGGGCCCAGACGGGCGATCGCCTCCAGGGTGGCCGCAGGAACCCCTGCCCGCGGCGGGTCGAGGACCACCACGTCCGGGCGGAGGGACCGGGCGCCGGGACCTTCGAGCAGTTCCTCGACCCGGCCGGGCAGGAGCTCCACGTTGGCAATGCCATTGCGGGCGGCGTTTTGGCGGGCGTCGGCGACCGCCTCGGGGACTTCCTCCATGCCCGTCACCTTTGCCGCCCCGCGCGCCAGGAAGAGGGCGATCGTACCCGTGCCGCTGTAGGCGTCCAGCACGGTTTCTTCTCCCGTGAGGGCGGCGTAGGCCACGGCCTGCCGGTAGAGGACAAGGGCCTGGGCCGGGTTGACCTGGAAGAAGGAGCGGGCCGAGACCCGGAAGACGAAGTCGCCCAGGCGGTCCTCGATGGCCGCCTGCCCGCCCAGCACCCTGGTCTCCTCGCCCAGGATCACGTTACTCCGCCGGGTATTGATGTTGAGCACCACGCTCCTGAGGGCGGGAACGCGCCGCATGAGGTCGCGGGCGAACTCCCTGCCCCGCGGCAGGGTGCGGCCGTTGATCACGACTCCCGCCACCGCCTGCCCGGTGGCCGCCCCCGTGCGGGCCAGCAGGTGACGCACGAGGCCGGTTCCCGTGGTCTCGTCGTAGGGGGCATACCGGTATCGCACGATCAGTTCCCTGGCGGCGACCAGGATCTCGTTGTTCACCGGGTGCTGCACGGGGCAGTTCGAGACCTCGACGATGCGGTGGGTGCCCCGCGCGTACAGCCCCACGACCACGCCCTCCCCCCGGGGCGCACGGCCGACCGGGAAGAGAGCCTTGGTGCGGTAGCGCCAGGGCTGAGCGGCCCCCAGCGTATCGTGGACGAGCACGTCGTTCAGCCGCCCTATCCTGGCCAGGGCATCACCCACCAGCCAGGTTTTCCGGCGCAGTTGCTCGGCGTACTCCATGTGCTGAAGCCGGCAGCCGCCGCAGCGTCCGAACACGGAGCACGGCGGTGGGACCCGGTGGGGTGCCGGTCGGATGATCTCGAGCGTCCGGGCACGGGCGTAGTTCTGCTTGACCTGGACGATCTCCGCCCGGACCTCATCCCCCGGGATTGCTCCCTCCACAAATACACTGAACCCCCGGTAGCGGGCTACACCCTCCCCGTGCTCGCCCATGCCCTCGGGGAGGACGTTGATCCTTTCGCCCGGTACGACCGGGGGTTTGGCTTCAGCTTTCGCGCTCATCCTCGTCTCCTCGAGGGATTATATCACGTGGCAAGGTTGCCGTTCCTCGAGACTCAACAATAGCTGGTGAGGCATTCGTGGGCGCGGGCCCGGGGCGGCCCCGCCGCCGTGGTGTAGGATCGGGTGTCGGTGGTGCTGGTGATCCTGCTCTGCCTGGCCCTGGCCGGCGGACATGCGGTGGCGGTGGCGCTGGACCAGGTGGGGTTCTCCTGGGTGTGGGACACGGGGTGGTTCCCGACCGTGAAGGCGGAAAGGTCGCTCACCGGGTCCCTCGATGTGGATGAAGGTACCACCGAACTCGAGATCCCGAGCGACATGTTCAGGACCGTTCAGATCACAGGCGGTGCCGGGCGGGTACGGCGGAGTGGCAGGGCTTGCCTGCTTGCAAGAAGTAACGATTCCTGCTAAGATGGGACCCAGCGAATCTCCGGGTTCCGTGACCTGGAGAGGCAAATCGCACAGGGGGGATAGACGGTGGGGAGAATGACTGAGGATAACCTCAGGGCGGCATTTGCGGGGGAAAGTCAGGCCCACATGCGCTACCTTATCTTCGCCGAGAAGGCGGAGAAGGAAGGGCACCCCAACGTGGCCCGTCTGTTCCGCGCCATCGCTTACGCGGAGCAGGTACATGCCACCAACCACTTCAAGGCCCTGGCCGAGCTGGGGTCCACGAGCGAGAACCTGGGCAAGGCCATCGGCGGGGAGACCTATGAGGTGGAGGAGATGTACCCGGCGTTCCTGGCGGTGGCCCAGCTGCAGGGTGTGAGGGAGGCCGAGCGCAGCATGAACTGGGCGGTGGCGGCGGAGAAGATCCACGCCGCCCTGTACGCAGAGGCCCGCGAGAAGGTGCAGGCGGGACAGTGCATCGGTACCGCCCCCGTGGTGGTGTGCCCGGTATGCGGTCACACCGTGATGGGGGAGCCGCCCGACCGCTGCCCCATCTGCGGCACCCAGGGCAACCGGTACGTCCGGTTCTAGCGCCGGCCGCCTCACCGGCGCCGGGGCCGTACCGCCGCCGTGGCGGCTGCTCACCGGCACCGCAGCGCCGGGGCCGGCGGGGAGAGCCGCCGGCGGTGGGGCGCGGAGGCACTGGCCACCTGCCCCAAGTGCGGGGCGCCGGCGTAGAGGTACGAGAAGGCGGAGGAGGAGCCGGTGAAGCTCATCGACCGCTCCTGCTCACCATTCACTGCCTGCATGCAGGCGCGTGGCCCGGGGACCGGTCCCCCGGGCCACACCCGGTTCGGCGAGGTGGTGGCGTTGCACGCGGTAGTCTGCCTGAAGCAGGTTCCGGACACGACGGAAGTGAAGATCGACCCCGCCACCGGCACGCTGGTGCGGGCGGGTGTGCCCTCTATTGCCAATCCCTATGACGTGCACGCCCTGGAGGAGGCCCTACGCCTGAAGGAGCGCTTCGGAGGCAGGGTGACTGTCATCAGCATGGGTCCTCCCCAGGCGGCGGCGGCCCTGAAGAAGGCCATCTCCTACGGGGCGGATGAAGCCATCCTCCTCACGGACCGGGCCTTTGCCGGGTCGGATACCCTGGCCACCAGTTACGTGCTGGCGGCGGCCATCCGCAAGGTGGCCACCGGCGAGCCCGTGGACATCGTCCTGTGCGGCAAGATGGCCATCGACGGGGACACCGGACAGGTGGGGCCGGGCGTCGCCACCCGGCTGGGTTTCAAGCAGTTGACATATGTGATCAGGATCGACTCCATCGATTTCCAGGAAGGGACCGTAGGGGTGTGGCGGGCCGTGGAAGGGGGTCGGGAGCTGGTGCGGACGAGGCTGCCGGCCCTGCTCACCGTCTCCGACGAGATCAACGACGTCCGCTATGCCACCCTGCCCGACATGACCAGGGCTGTGCGCCATGGGCCGGTGATCTGGACCAGGGCGGACCTGGACGTGGAAGACGGCCGTTGCGGCCTCAAGGGTTCCCCCACCAGCGTGGTAAGGACCTTTACCCCGGAGGTGCGGCTGAAGCGCAACACCGAGTATATCTCCTCCGATGGTGGGGCAGAGGCGCAGGCTGAGGCCCTGGTGGCCCGGCTGGCAGGCCGGGGCCTGCTGGCCGGCCGGAATCATTCCGGCCCGACGGGGGGCTCCCGGCCGGAAGAGGTGTCGGCTCAGCCCGGGCGGGCGGCGGCAGAAGGTGAATCGCCCCCGGAGACGGGCGCTCCGGCGCCGGGTGAGGGTGAGCGGGCGGCCGGGGATGAGGTGGCAGTGGGCGGCGGCATTTTCGTCTTCGTCGAGCAGCGGGAAGGACGAGCTGCCCCCGTCTCCTGGGAACTGGTGGGGGAGGCCGTGCGGCTGGCCCGCGAGCTGGGCGCTGAGGTGGGGGCCGTCGTTCTGGGCCAGGGCGTCAGGGCCCTGGCGGAGGAGAGCTTCACCTACGGGGCCGACGTGACATACCTGGTGGACCATCCCGTCCTGAAGGAGTACCGGACTGCCCCTTACGCCCGCGCCGCCGTGGAACTGGTGAGGAAGCACCGGCCCCAGATCTTCCTCCTGGGGGCGACCGCCCAGGGGAGAGACCTGGCGTCGACCGTGGCCACCAGCCTGGAGACGGGACTCACTGCTGACTGCACGGGCCTGGAGATCGATCCCGACACCAAACTCCTGCGGCAAACCCGCCCGGCCTTCGGGGGCAACGTCATGGCCACCATCCTGTGCCGGACCCGCCGTCCCCAGATGGCCACGGTGCGCCCCCGCGTCATGCCCATGCCTCCCCGGGATGCGTCCCGGCGCGGCCGCCTGGTGGAGGAGCGGATCGACCTGGACGAGGAGAGCATCGCCGCCAGGGTTATGCAGTTCGTGCCCCGGGCGGGCGACACGCGCTCCCTGGCGGAAGCGGAAGTCATCGTATCCGGCGGCCGCGGGGTGGGGGGCCCGCAGGGCTTCACCGTGCTCAAGGAGCTGGCGGACGCCCTGGGGGGTGCGGTGGGTGCCTCCCGGGGGGCGGTGGCGGCCGGCTGGATTTCCCAGGAACACCAGGTGGGCCAGACCGGCCAGACCGTGCGTCCCCGGCTGTACATCGCCTGCGGAATCTCCGGGGCCATCCAGCACCTGGCCGGGATGCAGGGCTCGGAGGTGGTGGTGGCCATCAACAAGGATCCCCACGCCCCCATCTTTCAGATCGCGGACTACGGTATCGTGGGCGACCTGTTCGAAGTGGTGCCGGCCCTCGCCCGTGTCGTCCGTTCGGCGGCGCGGGCGGAAGGCGACGGAGAGTCCGGCCGGGGGGCGATGCGCTGATGGACGAGCAGTTTGAAGTGATCGTGGTGGGGGCGGGACCGGCGGGCAGCGCGGCGGCGTATGTTCTGGCCAGAGCGGGCGTGAAGGTCCTCGTCCTGGAGCGGGGGGAGTCCCCGGGGGCCAAGAACGTCATGGGAGGCATCCTTTACCCGCGCATGCTGGAGGAAATCGTCCCGGGCGCCACCCGCGAAGCTCCCCTCGAGCGCCCCATCGTGGAGCAGCAGTTCTGGATGCTCACCGAGACCGCCGCCTTCAAGGTCGGCTACCGGAGCGAGAGGTTCCGGGAGTCCCCCAGCGCCTTCAGCGTGCTGCGAGCGAAATTCGATCCCTGGTTCGCGGGTAAGGCCGTTGAGGCGGGGGCGCTGCTGGTCAACGAGACCCTGGTGGAAGACCTGATCTGGCAGGATGGCAGGGTGGCGGGGGTAAGGACCGGGCGCGGGGATGGCGAGGTCTACGCCGACGTGGTGATCGTGGCCGCCGGCGTCAACACCCTGAACTCTCTGTACTCGGGCGCGGCAGCGGGGCGCGAGGGTATCGAGACTGACCAGGTCGCCCTGGCGGCCAAGGAGGTGATCGCCCTTCCGGCCGAGAAGATCGAAGACCGCTTCGGCTTGCCCCGCGGGCAGGGGGTGGCCATCGAGCTGATCGGAGACGCCTGCAAGGGCCTCACCGGAACGGCCTTCATCTACACCAACAGGGATTCGGTGTCCATCGGGGTGGGGGCCATGCTTTCGGACATGGCCAAAGCCGGCGTCCGTCCCTACGACCTGCTGGAGCACCTGAAGAGCCACCCCATGGTTCGTCCCCTGATCGAGGGAGGAGAGACGAAGGAGTACCTGGCCCACCTCATTCCGGAGGGGGGATACAACGCTGTGCCGCGGGTCTACGATCACGGGTTGCTGGTGTGCGGGGACGCCGCCATGCTGGTGAACTCGCTGCACCGGGAAGGGTCGAACCTGGCCATGACCTCGGGCCGGCTGGCGGCCGAGGCGGTGCTGGCGGTCCGGGAGAAAAAGGATTACTCCCGGGAGAGCCTGAGCCTGTACCGGCGGAAGCTGGAAGAGAGTTTCGTGCTGCGGGACCTCAAACACTACCGACGCATACCGCGCTTCCTGGAGCGGACTCCAGCCCTGTTCACCACCTACCCGCAGGCCATCGCCGAGGCCCTGGGCGAGATCATGACCGTGGACGGCGTTCCCAAGGCCGCCAAGCTGCACAGAGCCCTCCGGGCCGTGCTTTCCCGGCGGTCTGCGGGCCAGATTCTCTTCGACCTGTACCGGGGCGGGAGGGCGGTGTGGTGATGGCGGAGACGGTGACCGCGATGGCGAGCAGTGTCGACGACAAGCTCTATCTCATCAGGTACCGGGTGGACGACCGCCCCCACCTGTTCGTCAGCGACCGGCAGCCCTGCCTGGAGAAATGCGGCAGCAAGGGTCGCCCCTGCACGGTGGTGTGCCCGGCCCACGTCTATCGGTGGGAAGAAGAGCAGGGGGAGAAGCGCATCGTGGTGGAGTACGAGCGCTGCGTGGAGTGCGGGGCGTGCCGCATCGTCTGCCCGCACGGGAACATCGACTGGCACTATCCGCGCGGCGGCTTCGGCATCGTCTACCGCTTCGGCTAGCCCGCGCCGGCACGAGCCCGGGCGGCCCGGTGCCGGGATGTCAGTAGGTGAAGCGGTGACCGCCGATGGTGGCGGCCCAGGGCCGGGAAGACATGTAGGGATCCCAGACCTTGTTGTACGCGTAAAAGTAAACAGCGCCACCGGTGGGATCGTACCCCGCCAGGGCCTCCTGCGCCGCCCGCAGGCTTTCCTCGCTCGGGTACACATCCCAGATGTAGCCGTTCAGTACGGGTTCGAACTGGCCGGGGTCGAAGATGACCCCCCGGATGCTGGACGGGAAAAAGCCGCTACGGGCACGATTCACCACCACCGCCCCCACGGCCACTTTCCCGAGGTAGGGTTCGCCTCCCGCTTCCGCTTCGATCAGGCGGGCCAGGAGAAGGAGGTCGTCGCGGGAATAGGGGACGGCGCCCCAGAACACCCCGCGGGATGCCTGGGGGCGGTCGGGTACCGCCAGGGTCTGTCCCGGGTATATCCACCATCCGGCCCCCGGGTTCCACGACTCCAGCGTGTACACGTCGGTGCCGAACCACCGGGCGATCTCCCACAGGGTATCGCCCGGTTGCACGGTGTAGTACGCCGCGAGAGCCTGGGCCGGCATTACCAGCACCAGCAGCACCGCCAGGCCCAGGGTTACGTGCGTGCGATGACGCTTCATCTCGGTTCCCGCCTCCTTCCTGCCCGTCCATTCTAACGGAGAGAGGCGCTTTTTGTCATGTGAAATTTCTGGGTGACCGTCAAAACCGCTGCGGTTGTAAGCAGGAGGCCTGCCGAAACGGCGAAGGGCAGGTAGGGACTGGCGCGGTACATCCAGCCGCCGGGATAGGGACCGGCTGCCATGCCCAGCCCGTTCGCCAGGCTGAAGAGCGCGAAGCCGCGGCCGCGAGCACGCGGTGGCAGCAGAGTCGCAATCATGGCCGCCAGCAGGCTCCAGGAGATGGTGCCCGCCCCGCGCAGGAACCCGAACAGCGCGAGCCACCACATGTTGCCGGATGCCATGAGGACGGCCAGGGAAAGCACCATCAGAAAGAGCGATATGGCGACGCCACGGGCCCTGCCCAGGCGGTCGGCAAGCCATCCCAGCGGGGGGCTGAGGAGAGAGCCGCCCAGGGCCACCGCCGACCCCACCAATCCCACCCCGGCCAGGTCCAGGCCGGCTACGTCCTGCAGGAAGGGGGTGACAAAGGGGAGGAAAATGTGCTGCAAGAGGTACACCCCTGCCGACAGCGCCAGCAATCGCGGCACCCCGGGGAGGGAGACGACCTCGCCGAGGCCCGCGGCGGTCTCCCCGCCCTGGGGGCGGGGCTTCTGCGACCGCATGGGAAGGAGGACGGCGGTGGAGAGCGCGCACAGGGCAAAGGCAGTCCGGAACACGGGGCGCATGCCGGCCCGGTCGGCCCAGATGCCGCCCATGACGGGGGAGATGACCATGCCCAGGGGCCAGGCGGCGTCCACGACGGCGAACACGGTGGACATGCGGTGGGCCGGGCTGAGGTGGGCCATGTAGGCCCGCAGGGCGGGACCGGAGAACATGGAGATGTTGTACAGTATCACCGCGGGTATCAGGTGTGTCCAGTGTTGCGCCAGGATATACAGGAAGGGACCCGGGGTGGCCACCGCCCAACCCGCCACTATCACCCACTTGCGGTCGAACCTGTCCGCCAGGTAACCCCCCGGGAGGTAGGAGAGCGCCATGGCCCCGAAGGAGATGGCGTAGAGGAGCCCCAGCTCCGGGGCGTCTGCCCCAAGCTCCCGCACATATGCCGGCCAGGTGTACATGTACAGGCCGGCTCCCACGCTCCACAGCAGCGTGGACAGGAACAGGAGCCACAGGTCCCGGCCCAGCGCCAGGTAGCCGGGATCTTCCCTGGCCGGACGCGGGGGGACGGCGAGAGATGTCATATCCATTCCGGAGCCTTGAGTATGGTGCTCTCGGTCTGTTCCAGGCAACCCCGCACCAGAGTCTCCACGGGCAGCTTCGCCTCCGCTTCCTCCACTTCCGCGAGACCGGGCCGGGTGCGGGGGTGACGGGGCACGAACAGGGTGCAGCAGTCCTCGTAGGGCCGGATGGATATCTCGTAAGTCTCGATTTCCTGGGCCCGGCGGATGATCTCGGTCTTGTCCCACGCCAGCAGGGGGCGCAACACGATCAGCGAGGCCGCAGCCTCGATCACGGTGAGGCTCTCCACGGTCTGGCTGGCAACCTGCCCCAGGTTCTCACCGGTGACCAGGGCGCTCGCGCCCTGCTGCCGGGCCACTTCCGACGCCACTCTCATCATGAAGCGGCGCATCAAGAGGACCCGCAGGTCCTCGGGGGCCCCTTCCCAGATGGCCTTCTGCACGTCGGTGAGCTTCGCCATGTGCAGCCGGATGCGTCCGCACCAGGTGGCCAACTGGCGGCACAGGTCCTCCACCTTTTCCACGGAGCGGGGACCGGTGAAGGGTGGGGTGTAGAAGTGCACGCACTCCATCTCCAGGCCCCGGCGCATGCCCATCCACCCTGCCACCGGGCTGTCGATGCCCCCCGACAGGAGGAGCAGGGCCTTTCCGCTCGCGCCCAGGGGGAGGCCCCCAGGTCCCGCGATCGACCGCCCGTACAGATAGGCGTTCTCCCTGATCTCGACCTCGAGTATGACTTCGGGTTCGTGCACGTCCACCTTCAGGCCGGGGACGGTGCGCAGCAGGTCTGCGCCCAGGAGACGCTGGAGTTCCATGGAGTCCGGACGGAACCCCTTGTTGGCGCGGCGCGCCTTCACCTTGAACGTGAGAGGGAGGGCGGAGGCGCTGGCCGCGGCATCTTGCATGAGGTGGCGGGCCGCTTCTGCGATCGCCTCCAGGTCAAGGGGGACGCGCACGGCCGGGCTGATGGCCACGACGCCGAATACCCGCTCCAGGCGCTTCAGGGCTGCTCCGGGATCGGGGGGATTGAGTATGTAGAGACGACCGTGGCGCCTTTCCACGGAGACCCCGGGCCAGGGGGCCAGGGCCCGCTGCAGGCCGGCCTGCAGCTTGCGTTCGAAGAACTCGCGGTTCTCTCCCTTGAGACCTATTTCCCCGTAGTGTATCAACAAGAGCCTGTCCACGGGACGGGCACTCACCTCCCTCTGAAACGACCGAGCTCCGACACGCCCTGCCGGATCAGCCCGATGGCATAGGTAACCTCCTCCAGGCTGTTCAGCCGGGACAGACTGATGCGGAGGGAGCACGCTGCCTCCTCTTCGGAGAGCCCGAGGGCCACCAGGACGTGGCTCACGGGGTGACGCCGGGAGGCGCAGGCCGAGGTGGTGGAAACGTAGACACCTCGCTCCTCCAGGTAGTGTACCATGGTTTCCCCCCGCATGCCGGGCAACCTCAGGTTCAGTATGTGGGGGGCTCCCTGCTCGGGCGGGGGACCGTTCACACGGCACCCGGCCACTTCGCTGGTGAGGCGGGTGCCCATCTCCGCCTTGAGGCAGCGCATGTGCGCGGCGGCGGCGGGCCGGCTTTGTTCCGCCAGCTGTGCGGCCAGGCCGAATCCCGCGATGCCGGCCACGTTCTCGGTACCCGCCCGCAACCCGAACTCCTGTTCTCCCCCCGCCAGGAGAGGACGCAGCCTGATTCCCCGGCGCGCGTACAGAGCCCCTGTTCCCTTGGGGCCGTGGACCTTGTGCGCGCTCAGGGACATGAGGTCGGCACCCAGGTCGGGGACGGCAACGGGCAGCTTGCCCAGGGCCTGGACGGCGTCCACGTGCAACCAGGGGCGGCGCTTCCCCGTGCCCAGGATGCCCGCGATGGCGGAGATGGGCTGCACCGTTCCCACTTCATTATTGACGTAATGCACGGTGACCAGGACGGTGGTGGGCCGCAGGGCCCGTTCCAGTTGGGCGAGGTCCACGGTCCCGCTGGCGTCCACGTCCAGGTAAGTGGCCTCCCATCCCTCCTGCTCCAGCATGCGGCAGGTCTGCAGGACGGAGGGGTGCTCGATCCTGGTGGTGACGAGGTGACGCCCCTCAGCGTGGCGCATCCAGGCGGTGCCCCTGATGGCGAGAGCATTGGCCTCTGTTCCCCCGGCGGTGAAGATCACCTCCGCGGGTGTGCACCCGAGCACCGCCGCCAGCCGCTCCCGGGCTTGATTCACGAGCTTTTCGGCTTCGAGGCCGAGGCGGTGCAAAGACGACGGGTTGCCGTAGTGATCCACCATGATCTCCCGCATCATCTCCGCCACTTCCGGGAGCACCCGGGTGGTGGCGGCGTTATCCAGGTATGCCTGCATGTACCATCCCCCCTGCCCACGCGCCCGGTTCGGGTGGCGCTGCCCATGCGCCCAAGTCGGGCGGTCGCTTCCCATGCGCCGGGTTCGGCTGGCGACGCGGAGGCCCCCTGAAATCATATCCGCGACCCGGAGACCGCGCAACTTGGCCGAGGTCCGCCAGGGGGTGGCGGATAGGAAAAACGGGTGCGCAGGTAGAATGTATCTGCCAGCAAGACAGGGCCGTAGCAAAACTCCTGGCAATTCGGGGGAGGGTCTTAACTCGGCCGGGCCGGGGAATAAGTTGCTCTTCAGGGTACTGGCGGCTCTGGCTACCGCCCGGGATGAGGAGGCGGTATGCCGGATCCTGGCTGCTGGCCTGGCCCAGGCCGCTGCCTGTGACCGGGGCCTGGCCGTTTGCCTGGTGGAGGCGGACGGGGAGATGTGGCCGGCTGCCCTTCTCGACAGCGGTGAGGGGACTGCCGATCGGTCCTCCGCGCGTCCCGGCAGCCTGGTCAGGCAGGTGTTAAGGAGCAAGCGCCCGTATATGGGCCCGGCCCAGGGGCTGGATTGCTGGCCCCTTCCGGAAGGGGTGGGGCAGGTGCTGGCCCTGCCGGTCAGGGGGCGGACGGGCACGCGCGCCGCCGCCATCCTGGGTCGGGGAGCCGGGTCCACTTTCTCGCTGGCCGAGCTGGAGATCTGCCTCCTCCTGGCCGAGCAGGCGGGGCTGGCCCTGGACAATGTACGGCTCATCTCCCGGTTGCGGCAGACCGCCCGGCGGCTGGGCGACCAGAGGAAGCAGCTCAAGGAGATTACCGTGGGGGCGGTGCGAGCCCTGGTGGCGGCGGCCGATTCCCGCGCTCCCCAGTTCCGGGGCCACTCCACCCGGGTAGCCGAATATGCCCTGGCCATCGGTGAGGAGATGCGCCTGAGTCCCCAGGAGCTGGAGGATCTTCGCTACGCCGCCCTCCTCCACGACATCGGGCGTACGGAGGTGGACGTGCGCATCCTGCGCAAGCGGGGGCCCCTGGACTCGGGCGAGAGGGGAGCGATGATGGCCCATGCCGCCTATGGAGCCCAACTGCTCGAGGGGATTCCCATCTTCCGCCACCTGGCTCCCGCCGTCCGCCACCACCACGAGTGGTACGCGGGGGGAGGGTATCCGGATTCCCTGAGCGGCGAGGAAATCCCCCTGCTGGCACGCATCCTGGCGGTGGCGGATGCCTTCGATGCCATGACCTCAGCCCGTCCCTACCGGGGGTCGTACCATCTCGACGAGGTCAGGGAGAGGTTGGTGGCCGCCCGGGGCATCCAGTTCTGTCCGCAGGTGGTGGATGCCTGGATGGCCGTCGTGGAGCGAATCGAGAGGGAGAACCTGCCCCTCTGGCAGGAGATCCAGACCCGGCAGTCCCGCTCTGCCAGGGGGAGGCGACCGGGGCAGCTCGCCCCCGGCCGCATCCTGCCCGTGCACGGGCGGGAGCTGGCCGTGGTGTACCGGGTGGCTCAGGAGACCCGGGCATTGCTCGACCTGGACGTCCTCCTGCAGCGCATCCTGGACATCCTGCATGAGTCCCTGGGCCCTGGCCACCAGTATATCGTGCTCCTGCCCGACGAGGCCACGGGGGACCTGGTGGTTCGGGCGGTGGCGGGGTATCCCGAGGAGGTGGTGGGGTTCCGGGTGCCGCGGGGAAGGGGAGTCACCGGTTGGGCTTTTCGCACCGGGCAGATGCAGGTGGTGGACGACTGCAGCCAGGATCCGCGGTACATCAGCGTCCCCACCGGAGCCAACGCCTCTGAAGTGGCCATCCCCCTGGTGGCTCAGGAGCAGGTGATAGGCGTGCTGGACGTGGGCAGTGACACGGTGGCCGCCTTCGGCGAGGACGACCTGCAGCTGCTGGTGGCGGTCGCCGGCCACGTGGCCGACTACATCTTCGTGGCCCTGCAGCACCGTTACGCCACGCGGGCCGCTATCACCGACGGTCTCACCGCCGTTTACAACTATGCCTACTTCTATGCCCGCCTGCAGGATGAGATCGCGCGCTGTCGCCGGCTGGGTACCCGGCTGAGCGTGGCCTTTCTGGACTTCGACCAGTTGAAGCGGGTGAATGATCGCTACGGCCATCTGGCCGGGAATGCGGTGGTGCGCGCGGTGGCCGAGTCTCTCAAGGCCAGGGTGCGGGCGGCCGACGTGGTGGCCCGCTACGGAGGTGACGAGTTCGTCATCATCATGCCTGACACCGGGCTGAACGAGGCCGGGCAGGCCCTGCGGCGGGTCCTGGAAGGGATCCCCGCGCAGGTGTACGTAAGGGAAAAGGAGGTGCCCGTGCCCGGCATAAGCTGGGGGGTGGCGGCGTACCCGGAGGACGGCGAGACCCCCGAGGACCTGCTGGGAGTGGCGGACACGCGTATGTACCGGGAGAAGGGCATCGACATTCAGGACTGATGCCAGCGGACCGTATTTCAGGGCTGATTGCCTGCCTGCGCCAGCCTGTGTTATACTGGCTAAGGCCGCGGGAGGGAGGGGAAAGCGTATAGACAAGGACCTGCGGGTCAACGAAGAGATCAGGGCGCGCGAGGTGCGCCTGATCGGGGTGGACGGCCAGCAGCTTGGCATCTTTTCCTTGCGTGAAGCCCTGGAAATGGCGTACGATCAGAGTCTGGACCTGGTAGAGGTGGCTCCCCAGGCCCGGCCTGTTGTGTGCCGCATCATGGACTACGGGCGGCACAAGTACGAGATGGCGAAGCGGGATCGGGAAGCTCGCAAGAAGCAGCGGGCGGGGGACATGAAGGAAACCAAGCTGCGGCCGCGCATCGAGCAGCACGATTTCGCAGTGAAGGCACGTAACACCAGGCGTTTCCTGGAAGACGGCGACAAGGTGAAGGTTACCCTCATGTTCCGGGGCCGGGAACTCGCCTACGTGGATTTGGGCAGGGAGGTTCTGGAGCGCCTGGTGCAGGAGGTTTCCGACCTGGCGGTGGTGGAGAGGCCGCCCCGCCTGGAAGGACGCAACATGGTGATGATCTTAAGCCCCAAGAGTACGGGCTAAGCCCCCAGAGCACGGGTCAGGCCCCAGGAGTACGGGCCAGGGCGCAGGAGTATGGGTCAGTCTAGTGATGGAGGCCTGCGTATGCCGAAGATGAAGACCCACAGCGGTGCCAAGAAGCGTTTCCGGGTGACGGGCCGGGGTAAGGTGCGCGCGCAGCATGCCTTCACCAGCCATAAGTTCGAGAAGAAGAGCGCCAAACGTAAGCGCCGTCTCAACCAGGGGACCATCCTGGAGAAGGCTGAGTCGCGTCGCGTGCGCCGCCTGATGCCTTACGCCTTTTGAGGGCGGGCAGGGGAGCGCCCGGATGTCAACCCGGTAGAGTCACGGAGGAGTCGGGAATGCCCAGGGTCAAGACCGGAGTACCGAAGAGAAAGCGTCACCGCAAGGTGCTGAAGCTGGCCAAAGGGTACTGGGGGCGGCGGTCCAGGATTTTTAGGGCGGCCAACGAGGCGGTGATGAAGGCTCTTGCTTACGCCCGGCGTCACCGCAGGGAAAAGAAGCGGGATTTCCGCCGCCTGTGGATCGCCCGCATCAACGCGGCGGCGCGGCAGAACGGCATGTCGTACAGCCGCCTCATGGGCGGGTTGCGGCGGGCCGGCAT
Source organism: Bacillota bacterium (assembly GCA_030019365.1). NCBI lineage: Bacteria > Bacillati > Bacillota > Bacillota bacterium. Next base: position 37,159 of record JASEFA010000013.1, on the reverse strand, counting down.
CGCCATCAATCGCAAGATGCTGGCCGACCTGGCCGTCCGCGACGCGGCCGCCTTCACGAATCTGGTGGAAAAGGCCCGGCAGGCCCTGTCGGCCTAGCGGGCGCAAAGGCGCCCCGCCGTACCGGAGGGCGTGTTGAGCGCGCGAACCCGAGATGCATGACCAGGAGCCCCAAATCCGCAGCCGCCAGAACCGGCTGATCCGGTGGGTGCGGAGCCTGGGTGACAGGCAGGAGCGACAGCGGCAGGGTCTCACGGTGATCGAGGGCCGGCGGCTGGTGGCCGAGGCCCTGGAAGCCCGGGTGGCTCTGCCTCTCGTGTTGTATACGCCGGAGCTGACTGCCCATCCCGGGGGGACCGCCCTGCTGGAACGGGCGGCCGGGGCGGGGGGCCGCCTGACGTGCGTCGCACCGGAGGCTCTGGAGGCATGCGCCCAGACTGTTACCCCCCAGGGCGTGGTGGCGGTGGTGGAGTTCGGTGAGAGGGTGCTGCCTGCGGGGGAGCTTGCTTCGCTGCCGGGCGCGCATGGGCCTCCGTCCGGGCAACCGGTCTCTCCCCCCGGCGAGCCGGCTCTGGTGGTGGCCCTGGACGGGTTGCAGGATCCGGGCAACGTGGGGACCATCGTACGCGCCGGCCTGGCAGCGGGGGTCTGGGCCCTGCTGCTCGGTCCCGGGACGGCGGAGCTTTCATCTCCCAAGACGCTGCGGGCCAGCGCGGGCGCGGCCTTCCGGGTGAGGGCGTGGCGGGTATCGTCATGGGAGGTGCTCAGCCGCCTCCGGGAGCAGGGATGGAGGGTGGTGGCCACCCGGGCCCGCGGCGGAGCCCCCCCCTTTGCCACGGACCTCACCGGGCGGACCGTGATCCTGCTGGGGAACGAGGCCCGCGGGCTGGCCCCGGCGCTGGAGACCCTCGCCGACGTGGCGGTTTCAATTCCCATGCCCGGCGGGGCGGAATCGCTGAACGTGGCCATGGCCGGAACAATCCTTCTATACGAAAGTGTGCGCCAGCGGGCCGTTGTACGGCTCGCTGGGCTGTGATATAATGCGGTGCGACAGCGACGGGAAGGGGCGTGCGAGGGTATGTCAGCTGCCGACCTCTGGTGGAGGATCTTCGAGCTGACCGGTTCCGTCACCGCCTACCTCATGTACCGCCGCTTCAGAATTCTGCAACCGAATCCTGCCAGGCCTTGACGGAGGAAAGTACTCCGGATACTGCCCTGCAGGGAGGGTGGGCCGCGGACTGAGAGCCCGCCCGGGCGTGACCGGAGGAAGTTCCCTCCCGAGCCGCCGCCTGAAACCCCCTGGGGCAAGTAGGAGCGGCCGCGACCCTGCGATAGGGGGAAAGAGGGGGGTCGGCCCGGTCGGGCCGGTTCAATCCAGGTGGTACCGCGGGGAATCCCGTCCTTGAGAGGACGGGGTTTTTTCGTATCAGCGGGAGTGTGGCACCGGGCATGACGCTGCGCCGCCGCACCGGCGGAATCCGGGGCGGGCGGCCGGAGGGCTGACCGGGCGGGAGGTGCGCGAGAGCATGGAGCGAGATTGGGTCACGCTGAGAAGAGAGGCCGAAGAGGACCTCGCCCGGGCGCGCAGCCCGGCCGATCTGGAGGAGATCCGCATCCGCTACCTGGGTAAGAAGGGAGTGGTCACCAGGGCGCTGGCCGAACTGGGCCGGCTGCCGCCGGAAGAGAGGCCCGAGTTCGGTCGCCAGGCCAACATGCTGCGGCAGGCCCTGGAGGAAGCCCTTTCCCGCCGCCGGGAGGAGATCGAGCAGGAAGAGGAGAGCCGCCGCCTGGGGGAAGAGAAGGTGGACGTCACCCTCCCCGGGGTGCCGGTGCGGCGGGGCTATTTCCACCCCCTGTACCAGGTGGCGGACGAGGTCAAACGCATCTTCCTGGGGCTGGGCTTCGCGGTGGCGGAGGGTCCCGAGGTGGAGTACGACTGGTACAACTTCGAGGCCCTGAACATCCCCCGCGACCACCCTTCCCGCGATGCCCAGGAGTCCCTGTACATCACCGATGACATCCTCCTGCGCACCCAGACTTCCCCCGTCCAGATCCGGGTCATGCAGACCATGGCTCCCCGGCTGCCGGTGAAGGTGATCGCGCCTGGCAAGGTGTACCGGCGCGACACCGTGGATCCCACCCACTCCTTCATGTTCCACCAGGTGGAAGGTCTGCTCGTCGACCGGGGTGTGACCATGGCGGATCTCAGGGGCGTGCTGGAGGAGTTCGCCCGTCAGCTGTACGGTCCCCAGACCCGGGTGCGCCTGCGGCCCAGCTACTTCCCGTTCACCGAGCCCAGCGCCGAGCTGGACGCCACCTGCTTTCTGTGCGGGGGGCGGGGGTGCTCCACCTGCGGTAGCGGCTGGCTGGAGATGGCAGGATGCGGGATGGTGCACCCCCGGGTGCTGGAGGTGGGCGGATACGACCCGGAGGAAGTGACCGGGTTCGCCTTTGGCATGGGTCTGGACCGGTTGACCATGCTCAAGTACCGCATCACCGACATGCGGTTGCTGTTTCAGAACAACATGCGCTTCCTGGAGCAGTTCGCATGAATGTCGCCTCTGGGCGTGCCGAGAGATCGAAGCGAGGGCACGCGGCAGGCCCGTCGCCTGCACGGACGGCATGGCAGGTCCAGGGGCAGTGCGGCGGCCTGCAGAGCTGGAATGAGAGGTGAAGGCTGTGAGGGTACCCCTGGGATGGTTGCGCGACTATGTAAGTGTAGCCTGGGACGCGGAGGAGCTGGCGGAGCGGCTCACCTGGAGCGGGCTCAAGGTGGAGGGCGTGGACCGGCTGGGCGAGGATCTGGCGGACCTGGTGGCGGCCCGGATCATGGAGATCCTGCCTCATCCGGCGTCGCGCAGCCTGTGGGTGTGCCGCGTGGATGACGGACGGGCCATCCGCCAGGTGGTGACCGGGGCCCCGGGACTGGCGGCGGCACAGGTGGTGGCCTACGCCCGGCCGGGGGCTGTGCTGCCGGGAGGCCGCCAGATAGGCAGCCAGCACTTCGCGGGCCAGCTGTCCGAGGGCATGCTCCTTTCCGCCACCGAGTTGGTGCTGGGGGAGGAGCACCGGGAAGGGGAGGGGATAGTCATACTTCCTCTCGAGGTGGCTCCCGGCACCGACCTGGTGGGTTACTTCGGGCTGCGCGATGTGGTGCTCGACCTGGAGCTGACGGTGAACTATGCCGTCCACTGTCAGAGCATCCTGGGGGTGGCGCGCGAGGTGGCCGCCCTGACCGGGGGAGAGGTGCAGTTGCCCCCTGTGTTTGCCCGCCATTACCAGGTGGCCCTCCCTGCGGGTACGGACGCCGGGGGCGAGGCGGCCCGCCTTACCTCCGTGCGGGTGGAAGACCCCGGCCTCTGCCCCCGTTACACGGCCATCCTGCTCCACGATGTCCTGCCACAGTTCTCTCCCGTCCCCGTGCAGTTCCGGCTCCATGCCGCCGGGATGCGGCCCCTGGGTGCGGTGGTGGACGTCACCAACTACGTCATGCTGGAGCTCGGTCAACCTCTGCACGCCTTCGACCTGCGTCGCCTCGAGGAAGGCCGCATCGTGGTGAGACGGGCCCGGGCCGGCGAGCGGATGCGCACCCTGGACGGGCAGGAGCGCGAGCTGGACGAAGAGATGCTGGTGATCGCCGATGCCGGCAGGCCGGTGGGGCTGGCGGGAGTCATGGGCGGAGAGGATACCGAGGTCACGGGCTCCACCCGAGAAGTGCTCATGGAGGCAGCCTGGTTCGATCCCATCAGCATCAGGCGTACGTCCCGGAGGCTGGGCCTGCGGACGGCCGCTGCCGCCCGCTTCGAGAAAGGGATCGATCCGGCCGGCGTCCTGGCCGCTTCCCGGAGGGCGTGCCATCTGCTGGAAGAGCTGGGGGTGGCGCGGGTAGTACCCGGGGCGGTGGACGTGCGCGCCCGGGAATACGGCCCGCGGCCGGTAGAGTTCCGGCCGGCCCGGGTGGGTGCCGTCCTGGGCCTGGACATCCCCCGTGCCGCCACCCGGGAAGCCTTGGTCCGCCTGGGTTTCTCCGTCACCGCGGCGTCGCCCGCTGCCTCCACCGCGCCCGCGACCGCCGCCTCGCCCGCGCCGGATCGCGGTTTGACGGGGCGGGCGGACGAGCGGTGGGAGGTGGCGGTGCCCACCTGGCGGGGCGACGTGGTGGGCGAGATCGACCTCATCGAGGAAGTGGCGCGCATTCACGGCTACGAGCGCATTCCGTCAACCCTGCCCACGGGATCGCCCTCCGCCGGCTACCTCACCCGGGAGCAGCGGCTCATTGGCCGCGCCCGCCAGGTGCTTGCCGCGGCCGGGCTGTCGGAGGCGCTCACCTTCTCCCTGATTTCGCCGGATGCATTCGACCGCCTGGGGCTGGAGGGGGATGACCCCCGTCGGCGGGCCCTCACCACGCGCAATCCCCTCAGCGTGGAGTGGAGTGTCCTGCGCACCAGCCTGGTGCCCGGACTGCTCGGGTGCCTTGCGCACAACCAGGCCCACCGGGTTACGCGGGCCGGACTCTTCGAAATCGCGGCCGTATACCTGCCGGGGGAGCTGCCCCCCAGGGAGTTGCCGGCTGAACGGCTGTATGTAGCCGGAGCCACGTACGGGCCCTGGTGGGAGAGCCACTGGAGCGGTGGGGCTCCGGAAACGGACTATTTCCACATGAAGGGCGTGGTGGAGTACCTGCTGGATGTTCTGGGGGTCAGGCCGGTCGAGTACACGCCGACGGGGGAGCCGTACCTGCACCCCGGTCGCCAGGCCCGGCTCACGGCGGGAGGGCATCTCCTGGGTGTGGTGGGGGAACTCCACCCGCGGGCGGCGCGTGTCCACCAGTTGGAGGGGCGGGTGGCGCTGTTCGAGCTGGATTTCACCACTCTCCTCGCCCTGGCCGGCGAGGAACGCCTCTACCGGCCCCTTCCTCGCTTCCCAGCCGTTACCCGCGACGTGGCGTTCATGCTGGCGGACCACATCCCGGCCGCCCGGGCCGAAGAGGTGATCAGGCTTGCGGGCGGACCTTTGCTGGAGAGCGTGCGGCTCTTCGACGTGTACCGGGGAGAAGGAATCCTGCCTGGTCACCGCAGCCTGGGCTACTCGCTGACGTACCGCTCGCCGGAGCAAACCCTGACCGACCGCGAGGTGGATGAAATCCACGCCGAGGTCAGGCACGCCCTGGAGGTGGACCTGGGCGCCACCCTGCGGTGAGGACGGGTCTGACGGCCTGACGCAAAGCTAACGCGATGTTGCCAGCTCCCTCACCCGTCGTTCCAGTTCCGTCAACCGGCGGCTCACCAGGTCGTTCCAGTTCTTCAGCATCCCGCCCATGAACCTGAGCTCGCTCCGCACTTCCTCGTAATGGCGACCGATGGCCTCGTAGAGGGTGGAGTGACCTTCTGCCACCAGGCGGACCTGATCCTGGACCGTCTCGCCCATCACCTCGAGACCGGCCATGCGCTCGTCCATGCGTTCAAGCCGTGCACTTACGGCTGCAAGTCCCTCTTCAACCTGGTTTAGTCGTTGATCGACTCCGGTCACCTGTTCCTCCAGGTGGCAGAGCCGTTGATCGACTCCGGTCACCTGTTCCTCCAGGTCCCCGAGCCTCCGGTCGACCCTGGAAAATCGCTCGTCCAGGTATTCGCGGAGCTCTTTGTCCAATGCCTCGCCTCCCCCCTCTGTGTGGCTACCTCGTCCATGCTATTCCCCGCGCCGATGCCAGTTCCTGCCGTACCGCTGATCGGCCGGGGCATTCCTATGGGGGGCATTGGCCGGGGCATCCGGGTGCGGGCGCATTGCCGGCAGACGGGGATGGGCCGGGGGAAGATGGGTGTGCGGTAGGTGGGGGCGGGGGAGGTGGCGAACTCTCCCTCACGGAAAGCGAGGGGGTGGCCGGCGTGTACGAGATCCGCCAGCTTGAGCCGGGGGACTATGCAGCCGTTTCCGAAGCGATTGCAGGCTGGCTTGACGTTTCCTGGGCGGGTCAGGTCGCTCCGGGGCATTTCCTGCACTTCGCGGATACGGGTTTTGTGGCCGAAGAGGATGGCAGGCTGATCGGGTTCCTGCTGGGGTTCGTCTCCCAGTCCCGCCCGGGGGAGGCTTACATCCACCTGGCGGGAGTTCACCCGACCAGGCGGGGATCCGGGGTGGGGCGCCGACTCTACGAGACTTTCTTTGCCGCCGTGGAGGAGCGGGGATGCCACACGGTCTCGGCCATCACCGGGCCCCTCCGCCCCGAGTCGCTCGCCTTTCACCGCAGCCTGGGGTTTGAGGTGATCCCCGGGGGAGCGGCGGTGGACTGGGGAGAGCGGGCGCGTTCCCCGGCAAGCGCCGTGGGGGTCGTTGCCGAGGGGGGCGGGTCCCCGGCCGAAATGCCGCGGGCTCTCCTGCGCAAGCAGCTGTACCCGCCCGGCACCCGGCTGGAGGAAATGTCGGTCGAAGAGCGGCTGTACCACCGCGTGCGGGGGGCCAGTGTCGCCGAGATGGTGGCCATGCTGCGGGAGCTGCAGCGCCATTTCGGCCCCGAGGTGGTGGAGGTGGCGTCCCGGGGTCTGGCCCAGCTGCACCGCCGGCGCTGGCGGCAGCGGGCCCAGGAGCTGGGCCGGGAGGACCTGGACACTTACCTGCGGCTCCGCTTCCTGAGCAACCCGCTCGTCACCTGCGGGGTACGGTACGAAGGAGCCACTGCGGTGCTGCGCGTCTCCCGCTGCTTCTGGGCGGAGAAGTTCCGGGAGCTCGATGCCGCCGATCTGGGATATGTGCTATCCTGCCGGATGGGGGAGTTCTCCGCCCGGGGATTTAACCCGGCATTCGGGCGCTCTCTGCGCAGCACCCTCATGGAGGGGGGCACCCATTGCGACTATCGGATCTGGGATCGCCGGGCGGCGCGGCCCGGTTCGCCCTAGCCTCCACGCCTCCGGTGGCGCCGTCGGGCGGAAACGCCCAGGCGGCGGCGGGCTCAGGCGAGGGCGCGTTCCCAGAGCTGGCCCATGTTGGCTGCCTCCCGGGAGGCATGGGCCTCCTCGGGGACTCTTTTCACGGGAGGAGCCGGTTTCCTCCCCGGGCAAGGAGGGCAAATGGGTGACACCGCAACCTTCCAACTACCAGGTGGCGTGGCTTCTGGAAGAGATCGGCGACCTGCTGGAGATCAAGGGCGAGGATGCCTTCAAGGTGAGGGCGTACCGGCGGGCCGCCCAGGTCCTGCGGGGGTGGGCTGAAGAGGTAGCGCAGGTGGCGGCGGAGGAACGCCTCACCGAGATCCCGGGAGTGGGCAAGGCCCTGGCGACCAAGATCGAGGAGATCCTGGCCACCGGCACCTGCCGGGCCCTGGAGCGGCTGCACCAGGAGGTCCCGGCGGGGCTGCGCCGGATGCTGGACATCCCCGGCGTGGGCGGGCGCACGGTGGGCACCATCTGGCGAGCGCTGGGGATCACCACCCTGGCCGAACTGGAGGCGGCCGCCCGGGATCACCGGCTGCGCACCATCCGGGGGCTGGGGGCGAAGAAGGAAGAGGCCATCCTGCACGGGATTGAGTTGCTGCGAGTGCGCCTGGAGCGCAGCCCCCTGGGCCTAGCCTATCCGGTGGCGCGGGAGCTGGCCGGGTACCTGGCCTCCCTGCCCATGGTGGAACGGGTGGAGATAGCGGGGAGCGTGAGGCGGGGCAGGGAGCTGGTTAAGGACGTAGACCTGGTGGCCTCCTCGGCGGAGCCCGCCCGGGTGATGGATTTCTTCCTGCACATGCCGGTGGTGGACGAGGTCGTCCTGCAGGGGGAGACCAGGTCGCAGGTGCGGACCCGTTTGGGGCTGGCCGTCGACCTGCGGGTGGTCTCGCAGGAGGAGTTCCCCTGCGCCTGGCAGTACCTCACCGGCTCGGCCGGACACAACGTGCGCCTGCGGGGGCGGGCCCGCGAGCGGGGGCTGAAGCTCAACGAATACGGCCTCTTCGCCGATGACGGACGCCGTCTGCCGGTGGCAGAAGAAGGCGACATCTACCGCCACCTGGGTCTCGAATTCATCCCTCCCGAACTGCGCGAGGACAGGGGCGAGATCGAGGCGGCGGAAGCGGGCAGCCTTCCCGCCCTGCTGGAGGAGAGCGACCTCGGGGGGGACCTCCACTGTCACACCGACTGGTCCGATGGGGGCAACTCCCTGGAGGAGATGGCCCGCGCCGCCATGGCCCGCGGGTACCGCTACCTGGGCATCTGCGACCACTCCCGTAGCCTGACGGTGGCCAACGGGCTGGATGCGGAGCGCCTGGCCCGCCAGGGAGCCGAGATCGAGGCCCTCAACCGCAAGTGGGAGAAAGAGGGGAAGGACTTCCGACTGCTCAGGGGCATCGAGGTGGACATCCTGGCCGACGGTCACCTGGACCTGGATGACGAGGTGCTGGCCGGGCTGGACGTCGTGATTGCCTCCGTGCACAGCGGCTTCCGGCAGGACCGTGAGACCATGACCGCCCGCATCGAGCGGGCCCTGCGCCATCCCCACGTGGATGCCCTGGGGCATCCCACCGGGCGCCTGATCGGGCGGCGTCCCGAATACGCCGTGGACATGAGGCGGATCTTCGAGGTGGCCCGGGCCGAGGGCAAGGCTTTGGAGATCAATGCCTCCCCCGACCGCCTGGACCTCTCCGACGAGCTGGCCCGGGAGGCCGCGCTGGAGTGGGGAATCCCGCTCGTCATCAACACCGATGCCCACAGTGCCGGCGGCCTGGACGACATGCACTTGGGCGTGCAGGTGGCCCGGCGCGCCTGGCTGGGCAAGGAGCACGTCGTGAACTGCGCCGGCCCCGATCGCCTGCTCTCTTTCCGCTGCCGCCGCTAGCCGCCGCTGCCAGCCGCCGTGGAGGCAGGAAGGGGCAGCGTGCATGGCCCCGCGCGGCGGTGGTGAGAGGCGGTATTGCTACCTGTTCCCCCGCCCCTTGGAAGAGGGCTAGGGAATGACGCGCCGGAAACCCAGCGCGGCGACGACTCCCGCTGCCATGGTCAGGAGGATGCTGCGGGTGCGGACAGCGACCACTCCTGCCGCTAGCCCGGCCAGCAGCTCGGGGTTTTGCCAGGGCGGGACGAGGTGGCCCCGCGGAGTGATGAGTGCCGGGGCGACCAGTGCTCCCAGCACACCCGCAGGGATGTATCGAAGGCCGCGCCGCAGAACCCCGGGAAGGGGCAGTGACGGGTACACCAGCGCGAGGCAGCGAGTCAGGTAGGTGGCAGCGGCCATAGCGAGAATGGCCGCCCAGAGGTTACTGTCCACGGTCCACGATACCTCCCACGACCGCCGCGGCCAGTGCACCTGCCAGTATGTGTCCGCCTCCGCGCAGGAGCGGGCCCGCGGCAACAGCCACCAGCGCTCCGGCAAGGGCTGCAGCCACGCCGGCCCGCCCGCGGGCCAGGGGTACGAGCAAGGCGATGAACACCGCGGGGAAGGCGAAGTCCAGGCCCCACCGGGCGGGGTCCGTAACCACCCCACCCAGCAGGGCGCCTGCAGCGCTGCTGGCCGTCCAGGCGATGAAGGTGGCCAGTCCGGTCCCGAGCATGTAGCCAGGATGGAAACCGTGCCGGGCGGCGTCGCTGGTGGTGAGAGAGTAGCTCTCGTCGTTCATGCCGTACGCGAGGAGCAGCCGGTGCGCCGGCTTCACCCTCCCCAGCTGGGGTGCCAAGGAGAGGCCCATGACCAGGTGGCGCAGGCTAAGCAGGAAAGCGGTCACGAAAAGCTGGCCCGGCGGGACGGCGGCCTGCAGGAGCGGCAGGGCTGCGAACTGGGCTGTCCCGGAGAAGACCAGGGCGGACATGGCTAGGGTGGCGGAGAAGGTGAGCCCCGCCTGGTGGGCAAGCGAGCCGAATACCGCGCCGTACGTGCCTATACCTGCCGCGACGGGAATGGAGTCCGTCAGAGCCCGGACAAATGGGCGCTGGCTCCCGGGAGCAGCCGGCTCAGCGTACCGGTGAAGATGGTTCTGGTAGTGGTTCTCCATGGCCTTCCCTATCTTATCAGACGGCTGCTTCCTGGCACGAAAGCTCGATCTCGTCCCGCACGGCAGGATCGGTCTCCCGGGCCAGGGCAGCCTGGAGAGTACGCCGGGCCGTGCGGGTTGCCATTCTCGCGAGGGCCCAGGCCGCATGTCCCCGTACCATCGGGTCCCCATCACCGAGCGCCTCTCGCAGGATCGGTTCCGCCGCGGGGTCGCCCAGGTTTCCCAGAGCCACGATGGCGTTCCGGCGGATGTCGTTCTTGCTGGGGTTGTATACGAAGTACCTGTGCCACACCGCGCGGTACTCCTGGTCCGCCACCATCGCCAGGTGCTCCAGTGCGAAGTTGAGCAGTGCCTGGTCACCGGGGGCGGGAGCCGGCTCCGCCACGGCCCGGTTGCGCGGGCAGACTTCCTGGCAGACGTCGCACCCATAGATCCAGGTGCCCATCTTCGAGCGCAGCTCCCGCGGTAACCACTCGCCCGCCCGCCACGTGTTCCGGTCGATGCACCGGCGTGGGTCCAGCACAAAAGGGCTGGCCAGCGCACCCGTGGGGCAGGCGTCGATGCATAGCCGGCAGCGACCGCAGGGATCCACGCGCGCGGGCGGGTATGAGAACCCAACCAGCGGCTCCCCGAGGCCGGCCGGGGCACGATCACGGTTGACCAGGCGTCCCGGTTGAATTTCGGCGTCCACCGCCCATGCGAACAGGGACACGAAGGAGTGTCCGTGCGGGAGGTATCCCAGGCAGTTTCGCCTCTGAACCACCAGCCCCGCCGCCACAGCAGCCTCTCGGCGGGGAACCTTCCCGCTCCATCGCCACCCCAGCCGGGCGAATGCCTCCACCAGGCACCGCCCGCCGCCGTGTGTCCCCTGGTCGGGTGGGTCGCTCTCCGAGAGGTAGAGCCGGGCCACCCTGCTGCGCGCGGATGGGGGCACCACGGCCCGCGAGTAATCCCAAAGGGCCACCACGATGGTGCGGGCGCCCGGAAGCGATGTGGTGGGGTCCGTGAGAGAGGGCAGGGAGGGAAACTCCCCGTATCCGGTCCTGCTTCGCACCGAGGCGCCCCACGAAGAAAACTCCGTGCAGGGTATGGCCGCCAGCGCCAGGAAGCCTGCCTCCCGCGCAGCAGGACGCAGTGCTTCCAACGTCAGTGCCAGGTCCACCACCTCCGGCGGGCTCCCGGTCCGCCGTCCCGGCCGCCAGCATCGCCCATGCAAGAAGTATCCCGTTCCTGGCCACGCGGGTCAAGAGCCAGGTCGTGTACACAGGAGGCCGCTGGTGGTCCCCTGCGGGCGATGGCGGGCTCCGCCGGGGGGGGCCACCGTGGCGCGGAAAGGGGCGGTGGCTGGCACCTCACTTCCGTCACCCGGGGGTGGTATGATCTGAGTGGCAGCGGCCCGGACGTAGGGGCACATGGCGGTCTTGGAGAATCTGACCTGGTGAGGTACCCGGCCCTGACGTGTGCCCGGGGCCGGCGAGAGGGGAAGAGTGGCATGCTGGAAATCTACCAGGCCCTTGCCCGCAGGACCGGTTGTCCCGATGAGTTCCTGCCTGAGCTGAGCCGTATCGTTCCATCCCCAGATGCACCTTACGTTCTCTGGTGCGCGGGCGACGATTGGGTGAATCCCTCCCGGCTCGCCGGGGCCTTCGGGACGGATCTGGAGACTGCCGCTGAGCTCCTGGAAGACCTTTTCCGGAGGGGAATACTGGCGCGCAGGAGGCCAGCGGATCTCGACCGGGACGAGTTTTGGTATCATGCCCGTAGCTTCTACTCGTTGCTCCTGATTCATCTGGGTGAGGGGCGGGTGGACGGGCTTGACCGGGCGTCTCTGGTCAGACTGCGGGAGTTCTACCTGACCAGGCGGCTCGAGATGTACGACGACCTCATCGAAGAGGGAGCCCTCAAGGCGAGCTCAGAAGTATTGCCGGTGGAAGAGGCCTTCACCGGGCATCGCCATCCGCACTCGGGTGAGACTACCGTGATGCCCGGAGTGGACGCCCACCGTCTGATGGCTGCGACCTCCGCTCTGCAGCTACTCCCCTGTGCATGCCGCCTGACCTTCCAGAGGTGCGACAAGCCGCTGGAGACCTGCCTGATCCTGGGAAGCCGGGCCGAGGAATACCGTGCCCGCGGCGTGGGCAGGCCGATCACGGTGGACGAAGGTGAAGAGATCCTGAGAATAGCGGATCGCGAGGGCCTGGTTCACCTGGCCGTGTTTGAGCCGGGAGATCGCCCCTACGCCCTCTGTTCGTGCTGCCCTTGTTGCTGTCATGACCTGCAGGCTCTGCTCAGGTTCGGGCGGACGCGGTGGGTGCGCAAGGCACCGTGGGTCGCCCGGACCGACATGGATGTGTGCACCGGTTGCGGTACCTGCGTCCTCCGGTGCGTGTTTGGAGCCAGGGTGCTGGGGAATGGGGTGCTGGCGTATGACGAGGCCAGGTGCTACGGATGCGGCCTCTGTGTGAACACCTGCCCGCAACGAGCCATCACCCTGGTTCCCAGGGCGCCCGCCTAGCGGGGAGCGCACCATGAACACTCGACAGAGGTTACCGTGTTTCGGTGACCGGGATTCGTTTCCTCCGTACGCAGTGCCCCGTCCCGGCCGGGACCGTCTGGCTGGCGCTGGGCGGGTTGAAACCCAGTGGCCACGGGCGTTTGTGGGGGGAGTCCCTCGCGACGGTTCACCGTCGCCACCGCTCGCGAAAAGCCGTTTTCGAGAACGACACGACTAGGGAGGGAGAGCATTGGAGGGCAGCAGGACCGGCTTTCAGTCGGAGAACCTCACCCTGGACGTTGAGTCGGGCGTCGCATTGATTACGCTGAACCGGCCCCAGGTGCTCAACGCTCTGGATCAGGCGTTGAGCGGTGCGCTGGTGCGGGCGGTGGAGAGGTGCGCAGAGGACCCCGAGGTGCGGAGTGTAGTGATCACCGGTGCCGGAAGGGCTTTCTGTGCCGGGGGTGACATGAAACCCGCGTATGAGCTTCTGGGGAAGCAACCGGCGCGGTACTTCCGGGACCTGACGAAGCTGTTGCACAGGTTGGTGGCCGATCTTCGCCTGATACCAAAGCCCGTGGTGGCAGCCATCAACGGTCCTGCCGTGGGGGCGGGGATGAGCCTGGCCCTGGCCTGCGACCTCAGGCTCATCAGCGAAGGCGCATTCATGAAGCAGGCCTATACGAGCATAGGCCTCTGTCCCGACGGCGGGTGGTCATCGTTCGTTCCCGGGCTGGCCGGAGGCGGTAGGGCGGCAGAGCTGGTTTTCCTGGATGAACCGGTGAGTGCTCAACAGGCGCTGGCCTGGGGCCTGGTCAACCGGGTGGTTCCCGGGGAAAGGTTGCTCGGGGAAGCCCTGGACGTGGCCGGGCGCCTGGCGTCGGGGCCCGCCACCTCATATGCCAGGGCCAAGGAGCTGCTGAACCAGTCCCTGTGGCCGGGCCTGGAAACGCAACTGGAGAGGGAGCGCCAGTTCCTCATGGCGTGCGCCGAGTCGGTGCATTTCGCGGAGCGAGTGAGAGCGCTCATGGAGAGGCGTCTAGTGGACCGGGCTACCGGCATGCGACCCTGAGTTGGCCAGGGGAGCGAGTTGCCTGTGGAGCGAGAGGTATACAGCATCGGCTATGGCCCCGGCGCCCACCGCTGGCACTCGCAACGTACCGCGCGTGACCGGGCGGGCTTCTTCCTCCCCTTCCTCCGCCCCGGCATGCGTCTGCTGGACTGCGGCTGCGGCCCGGGCTCCATCACGCTCGGGTTTGCCGAAGTCCTGGCGTCCGGGTCGGTCGTGGGGGTCGATCTGGAGCCCCGTCAGATCGAGCGGGCACGGGCGCTGGCGGCTCAGCGGGGAGCGGCAAATGTGGAGTTTCGGGTGGGGGACATATACGAGCTCGCGTTCCCGGACGCCTCGTTTGACGCCGCCTTCGCCCACAACGTGCTTGAGCATCTGAGCGATCCCCTGAGGGCCCTCAGAGAGATGCGCCGGGTGCTCAGGCCGGGCGGTGTGGTGGCGATTCGTGACCCTGATTACGGCACCGTGCTGTGCGTCCCGTCGACGCCGCTGCTGGCAGAGGCAAGCAGCCTGGTTTTGCGGGTGCGGGAGCGTAACGGCGGCAGCCCGTATTACGCGCGGCACCAGCGCCGCCTGCTGCTTGAGGCCGGATTCGGGCGCAGCATCGGGTTTGCCTTCGCCGAGTGCCAGGGAGACACAGGGGCCGTGCGCGCCTTTGCGGACATCCTGGTGGAGGTGTTGTGCTCGCCGGCCACCGTGGATGTGGCCGTCGGGGAAGGATGGGCTGATCGGGAGACACTGGATGCGATGGCTGCAGGAGTGCGGGCCTGGAGTGAGGAGCCGGGGGCATTCCGGGCTGTGATGGACTGCGCGGCGGTTGGCTGGGTTGATGGGCCCGCAGGAGAGAGAACCAGACCGGCGAAGTCCTGAGAGAGGGCCCTGCTGCTTGATGGGGCCCCGCGCCGGGGGGTTAACCGACTGTGTTGCCGGGCCGCCAGTACCCAGAGGAGAGGTGACGTAGGTGGCCAGGCGTTCCATTGCGCCGCAACGAGGATTCTTCCCCCAACCCGCGTATGTCATCGGAGCCTTCAGGGATGACGGAGAACCGAACTTCACGCTGATCACCTGGATAACCTTCTGTTCGGTTAGCCCTCCGACGGTCATGTTCGCCTCGCGCGGGGAAAAGATGACCCCGACCCTGGTCGTGAAGACCCGTGCCTTCTCTGCCAACCTGGTGACAACAGGCATGGTCCAGGTGGCTGACTACTTCGGCAACACCTCGGGATACCAGACCAGCAAGTGTGCGGACACCGGAGTCGCCTGGTCGCGGGGGAGTGTTCTCGACGTCCCGGTGCTCGACGATTCCCCCTGGGTTTTCGAGTGTGCGCTGGTGAACACTGTGCACCAGAGCGGTAGCCGGGTGTTCTTCGGCGAGGTGAAGAACATCCTGATCGACCACCGCGTGCCTGACCCGACGTACGGGAAGGTGGACATGGGCCTTCTTGATCCGGTTGTTTACGCCCCCGTGCACTACTACGCGGTAGGCCATCGGGTCGCCACGGTAGGAGACGCCAGGCAGGTTTTTCCTGTGGGGGGTGGAAAGTGATGCGGAGGCACCAGAGCCATGTTCATCAGTAGCAAGCCCGATAACGGCCCCATGCATATGCAGTTGCGGCAGCAGATCCAGGGGCTGATCTCGGCGGGAAGCCTTCCGGCAGGAAGCAGGTTGCCGTCCTCGCGTGTCCTGGCCGGCCTGCTCGGTGTGAGCAGGAATACCGTGCTCACTGTTTACGAATCTCTGGTGGCCGACGGTGTGCTGGAAGCCAGGGGGCGAACGGGAACCTTCGTGGCGAGCGCGCAGGGAGGGAGAGCTTACCGGGTGAGGTCGACCGGGCAGGCGGACGGGGCAGACAGCACGGTTGATTGGGGGCACATGCTGTCGGACTCAGCCCGAATGATTGCGGACCTGCCTCCCCGCAGCCGCGCGCCGCAGGCGGGTACCCCGGGGGTGATCCTGTCGCGCCTGGTGCCCTGGTGGGATCAGAGGTCAGCGGAACGAATGCGCATGTGCATCAACTACGTCCTGCAGAGAGATCATACCGTCCTGCTCGACTACGGTCCCACGGAAGGATATCAGCCGCTCCGTGAGTGGGTTGCCACCTACATGGGCAGGAAGGGTGTGTCTTCCGAGCCAGGCGAAGTACTGATCGTGAGCGGCTTCCAGCAGGGGATGGACGTGATATGCCGGACGCTGCTCAATCCGGGGGACGTCGTCTTCACGCAGGACCCCACCTATGTAGGCGCCGTTGCCTGCCTGCGGGCCGCGGGAGTACGGATACGGGGAATACCTGTGACGTCCGCCGGTCTGGATCTCGAGTCTCTGGCTGCCCTGGCACAGCAGGAGAGACCCAAGATGGTATATGTGATGCCCACCTTCCAGAACCCCACCGGCGTTACCATGGACCTGGCGACGCGGCTGAAGTTGCTTGAGTATGCGGACCGGTTCGATTTCGTGGTGGTTGAAGACGGTTTCTCGGATGAGCTTTGCCACCCCGGCAGCTTCATCCCGCCCCTCAAGGCCCACGACAGGTCGGGCAGGGTGCTCCACGTGAACAGCATGTCCAAGCTCCTCTTTCCCGGTCTGCGCATCGGCTGGGTGGTTGCCCCTCGACATGCGGTTGCCGCGCTCGCTGCTGCAAAGCGGACGGCAGATCTGAACTGCAGCCCCATTCTCCAGGCCGCCCTGCACGAGTTTTGCCGGTTGGGTTACTGCCGCCTGCACCTCGCTCGAGCGCGCAGGATCTACCGGGCCCGGAGAAAAGCGATGGTGAGTGCACTGGAAGAGTATTTCCCGCCTTCAGTGGAGTGGTACGCCGGCGAGGGAGGACTGGCGGCGTGGGTTACCCTGCCGCCGGGAGTGGACTCTGTGCACCTGTATGAGGAAGCTGCCCGGGCGGGAGTATGGATTTGTCCGGGCGTCGATTACTTCGTGCACGGGGGCGGCGAGCGCAACCTGCGCCTGGTCTGGTGCAGTGCCACGCCGAGGGAGATCGACGCCGGCGTGAGGATCCTGGGGGAACTGCTCCGTTCTCACCTGGAGGGGAAGTGTTGCGCTTAAGTCCGGGTCAGTTGTGGGCCTGGATGACAACTTCACCCCGGGACAAGATCTGTTCCGGAACGAGCCGAAATCCCGCCTGCGTCAGGAGGGACTGCACCTCAGCTGCCGTGGGGGTCGTAGAATCGGGGTCGGCCAGAGAAGCCCGGAAAGCGTGGATCAGGCGCGAGAGCGAGGGAACGCGCGCCGGGTGTGCCAGTTCGTCTACGATCACCAGGCGCCCGCCCGGGTTCAAGACGGTTCGCAGCTTGCGGAACAGCGCTTCGCCGTATATGCCAACGTCGCATTCCAGCACCATGTCGAATCCGGAGGGCAGCTCGTCCTGGAGAAAGTCGGCGGCGTGGTAGGCGAGGCGCTCGGCCGCCGGGCTGGTTGCACAAATCTCCCGGCCGGCCACACAGACATTGGCGATGTCCACCACGACAGCGGTCAGATCGGGGTGACGATTCAACAGGGCCAGCGACACCACGCCTGAGCCGCCACCCAGGTCCATGAGCCGCCGCACCCCGGTCATGTCGAGAGTCTCGGCCAGCTCTGCCGCCAGGGGTCGATGGATCTCATAAAGCATGCGGGTGAAACGCCGGGCACGCTCAGGGCTCTGCGCCATCTGGGCAACGTAGTCGGGCGGCCTGCGGCCTTGAGCTTCCCAAACTGAGCCGGGACGACCGATGTGGTGCGCCAGGTCCTGGCCAGCCGGGTAACGCTCGCGCGATTCCTCTGCCAGAAGCGCCCAGGTCTCCGGGCTGTACGCATCCAGGATCGCAGCACGCGCCGTAGGAGAAGGCACGTAGGCTTCGTCGCGCCGTTGCAGGAGACCGAGGCCGGCGAGAAGCTCCAGCCAGTGATGGCAGCGCTTTAAGGGAATGCCCAGTGCCTCGGACACGCTGCCCACGGTCTGGGGCTGCTCCGCCAGGCGCCAAAATAGTTGCGATTCCAGGGCTGCAGCGACGGCTGCGGAGACCAGGCAGGTTCCCAGCAGATCGAGGACATCGGCGGTCGTGGTCAGCTTCATTTGAGATTCCCCTTTCCCTGCCGCCTGATTCGCCCAGAACGTATGGACAGGGGGCGGCACTGGTTCCTCACGGCCGCCACCTGCAAGTGAAACTCGGGGGGCAGGTCGCTGGCCTTGTCCCGGCAGCATCCCAGCCCGCCGTTTGCGTGCCAGCGGTGGATCTGCTGCTCCCAGAGATACGGATTCACGTAGAAGTCCATCGATGAGGTTACCTCGCAGCCTCGCATTCGCGGGGCAGGACCCCCGGTGGAGTGAAGAGCGGGGGCAGAAGTTGTCGCGTGCTTACTACCGTAGCGAGGTTTGAGGCGGTCGTCAGGACCCATCACCGTGCAGAATCGCAGTGCGCGTGGTACCATCGGTCGTGGTTCCTCACGAAGCCCACGGGGAGTTGGGCTCAACTCCGCGGGAAGCCGCGGGTGACGGTGTCAGCTTGGCCGGGCCGTCACCACGCCAGCCAGGCCGAAGGTTACTATAGCTGTACCCGCCAACACCGCCAGGGTCAGGCCGAAGTCGCCCGCACTTCCGAAGAGAACCAGTTGGCTCACCGTTCCGAAGGCGTAGGTCGTCGGAAGCCAACGCGCAAGCGTCTGAAGGGTTTGCGGGAAGAGGGCCACCGGCCCGATGCCCCCGCTCAGGAACCACAGGGGCAGCGCGATCAGCCCCGTGGGAAGCATGAGCAAGTGCTGCCGCCGGAGGAGGCCACCCAGGAAAACGCCGAGCCCGGCGAAGGCCAGGGCCTCGAGGAAGAGAACGGCAACCAGCGAGGACGCCGGACCGGAGACCCGCACTTTCCAGAGGAGGGCAGCGAAAGCCCAGGCGACCAAAGCCGAAATCGACGCCCCGGCGGCGGCGGCCAGGGTTCGGCCGAGAGCGAGGGCCCAGGGGCTGGCGGGAGTCGAACCAACGAAGCGTGCTGTGCCCCGTTCTGTTTCCCTCGCGGCGGCTACCCCGCCGAAGAGGATGGCGGCCAGCATGGCGGCGTAGGCCAGGGTCGTCCCGGCCATGTAGGCCGCCCAGGTGACGTCGCGGCTCAGAGTCTCCCGCCGGACGACCCGGATGCCCCTATTCTCAGGGAAGCCCGCCTCCAACGTTCCGAGCGTGTAGGCCAGGCGGTAGCGGTAGTTCTGGTCGAGGTCGCTGTTCCAGTTATGCAGATAGAACTTCAGAGTGAGGGACTGGTCGAAGTCGGCCGGGATGACGGCCATGCCCGGGACCTCTTCGCTGGCAAACAGCCGGGGGTTGGGCGGCAGCAGCTTCCACCATGGGCTGACCTGCGACCGGATGCTGCGGAACGTTTCGGCCAGGCGCGCGGCGACCGGCCCTTGACCCTCCGAAACCAGTACGACTGGGGCGGCGTCCGGTCGGCCGCCGGCACCGAAGAAGAGGGCCATTATGAGCAAGAGCCCCAGGGGCGCGATGACGCCGACCGCCAGCACCGGCCGGTCCCGACGCCATATGGTCAGGTCCTTGCGGAGAGTTCCTGCCGCTGACCGGAGAAAGGCGTGCATGATTCTTACTTCCCTTCCGACAGACGGGTGAACCGGCGACAGGCCACGAGAAGGAGGGCCGCCGTTGCGGCCAGGAGCACGCCCAGGTCCAGCTCCAGCGTGGCCGTATGCCCGAGGTTTATCAGCCGGACGATCGGGTCAATTCCGCGGGTCGCGGGGTTAAGTCGGCTGAGCCAGAGGAGCGGGCGGGGAAAGACGTGGGTAAAAAGGCTTGTCTCGGCCATGCCCCCCCCGAAAATCCAGGACAGGACGGAATAGAATATGGCGCCCACCATGGCCGGGGGCAGGCGTGGCGCACCCAGCGCGAGAACTGTCCCCACGCTGGCACCATAGAGGCCGAGGGCCACCGCCACGAGGGCGACCTCCGCCGGGCGTCCCTCCACGGGGACGCCGAAGAGGAGACGACCGACGCCGTAAGCGACGGTTCCGGCCAGGACCGCCTCGACGAGCCCCACCACGAGCCTGCCCAGCGCCAGGGCCAACGGGTTAGCCGGCGAGAGAAGGAGCAGGCGGGAGGTGCCGCGCTCGAACTCCCGGGCCAGCCCAAGACCAGCGCCCACCGTGCCGCCAAGGAGCACGGCCAGGGCAGCGACCCCCGCCACCAGGGCGTGATGGAAGGGAACCTCCACAGGCCGGTCCTCATGCATCTCCAGGCGAGTTTTCACCGGGTAGAGGTCGGCTGGGAGCACCTCGTGGTTGAAAGTCCAGGCCAGGACCTCGGCCCTCATTCTGAAGTTTTTCGCCTGGTCGGCGTTGAAGTTGTGCAGATGCAGGATGATTTCGCCCGGCTTGCCGGAGGCGATACGGGTGTCAAAGTCAGCGGGGATTTCGATGACGCCAAGGTAGCGCCGCTCCGCGAAGCCCCTGAGCGCTTCGTCGGGGTTGGTTGTCCGGATGGCGAAATACGGCGAGGTCGGCGTGCGGATGCTCCCGGCTAGCTCCACAAGGTGGGAAGTGTAGACGCCTTCCCCCATAGGTGCCAGGGCGACGGGAAGGCGCGACCCCGCCGCTCCCGTGACGCCCAGGATAAGCAAGAGCAAAAGGGGCGGCACCAGGTTGGCAATCACCGCCCGCGGGTCGCGGGCCAGGAGGCGGAGGTCCTTGGCCGCCATACCTGAAAGGGCCCGCCAGAAGCCATGCGAGAACCTCATCGGTGGCTCACCGTCCTAATCGCGCAGTTCTCGGCCTGTCAGTTGCAGGAACGTGTCGTTGAGACTGGGCCGCCGCAGCGAGGCGGCCCGAACCGTCGTCGAGTCGCTGAGGAGGGCGAGGACCTTGGGTAGGAGAGTCGCCCCGTCCTGGGCGGTTAACGTTAGACGGCTGGCCTGGGCCGAAACGCCCCGGACTCCTGGAAGCTGCCGTACCGCCGGCGCAAAGGCAGCGGCGTCTCCGGCCAGCTCCGTCTCGATAATGTCGCCGCCCACCAGGTCCTTGAGTTCCTCGGGCGTACCCAGGGCGACCCGCCTTCCGCGGTCGATCACCGCGATGCGGTGGGCCAGGGCTTCGGCCTCCTCCATGTAGTTGGTCGTGAGCATGACCGCCTTGCCCTGTCCGGCCAGGAGGCGGATGTAGTCCCAGATGGCAGCTCTGGCCTGGACGTCGACGCCGAGAGTTGGTTCATCCAGAACAGTGACCGGGGGGTCGGCCAGCAGGGCGCGCGCCAGCGCCAGGCGGCGCTGCATCCCGCCGCTGTACGTCCCCACGCGGTCGTGCTGGCGGTGGGAGAGGCCCATGAGCTCGAGGAGTTCTCCCGCGCGACGCCGGGCCAAGGCCGGGGGGAGTCCGTATAGATCGGCGGCGAAGCACAGGTTCTCGCGCCCGGTAAGTTCATCGTAAAGGAGCGTTTCTTGGTGGCACACGCCCAGGCGGCGTCGCACGCCGACCGGGTCCGTGACAGGGTCGAGCCCCGCTACCAGGCACCGGCCCTTCGTGGGCCGGAGCAGACCGCTGAGCATGTTAATGACCGTTGTCTTCCCGGAGCCGTTAGGGCCGAGCAGAGCCAGAATCTCGCCGGGCTCCACGGTGAGATCGAGCCCGTCCACGGCGACAAGGTCGCCGAAGCGCCGGGTTATACCGAAAGTCTGGATAGCCGGTTGCACGTCGCATCACCCTCCCAGCAAGGCTGCGTCACTCTCTGAGGCGCAGGCCTTCGTAGAACAGGTCGGCGTATTCTCGGGCCACGGCGGACAATGGGAGGGCCGGCGCCAAGCCGGGCACAGAGGCAGCCAGGCCGAACATGACGCACATCGAGACGAAGCAGTGGGCGCGCACAAGGGCATCGCCGGGGCGGAAAACGCCGGCCCTGACCCGGCTGTCGATGTACGCGGCGAGCAAGGCTATGACCCGCCCGGGACCCTGGCGAAAGGCCTCCCGGGCGGCCTCCGGGTGGGTCGGCGCCGTGCTCAGCACCAGGCGGACCAAAGGAGCCCGCTCGACGGCCACCTGGAGCAGGCGCAGGGCGAGGGAGTAGAGGGCCTCGCGGTCGTCGCCGGTGAAGTCCGGAGCCGCCAGGCGGGTGACGTCGTCAAGGACCGAGAACCGCCGGAGGAGGGCCTCGACAAGGTTGTCTTTGGTCGGGAAGTGCCGGTAGAGGGCAGCGAGGCTCACCCCGGCTTCCCGCGCGACCTCTTCCATCGTGGCGGCCGGGAGTCCCAGGGTGGCGTATGTCCGGAGGGCGGCCTGCAGGATGGCCTCGCGTCGGTCGAGCGCCGCCTCGGCCGGGTGGATGAGACCCCGCGCGGCCAGGGCGCTCAAGAGTGACTGGCGGTCGGGGAAGTGGTGGTACAGAGTGGCCTTCCCGATGCCGGCGCGTGCCGCGACGCCGTCCATGGTCAGGCGCCGCGGTTCGGTGCCGGCCGCGAGAAGGTCGGCCGCCGCCTCGAGGATCTCTTCTTTCCGGTCCTGCCGTCGCCTCGGTGCCGTCGCTTCGACCCTCCCGTCTAATGGGAACGTTGTGAGAGCACTTGTATCATAAAGTTCCGCTAAGAAGTTGTCAACGCGCCAGCCTCCCCCGGCTCCCCCGGTCGGCAACAGGAAAAGAGGGTGACGGGGAGCAAGCCCACTGCTGTGCGCTGGTACGCTGTCGTGCCTTCCGGGAGCGGCCGGCAGTGTCCGCTGGTTGCCAGCGCAGTGAACAGGGCCACGGTCACGTGCCCGCACAGTGCTATCTCCCGTTGCGGTGTGAAGTACCGTACCTCGAACACAGGGGGCGGACCAGGTTCGTGTCCCACCACGAAACCGGTCGTCGGTGCGTTCAACTCCGCGGCGATTCGCTGCATGTCTTCGGGCGTGAGGTCCGAGGCGTCCAAGACGACCCCGGCCACGTTGCCCGTGAACGGAACGTCGGTGAAAGCGTCCCAGATCTCAACGGAAGCCTTCATCTCCCACCATTCCTTTCCGGCGAAGCGTTTCGACCCATCCCAGGTTACCACGGGGATTTGCCCCGGGGAGGAGCCAATGATCGGCGAGTGAATGATGCTGCTGGGTCTTGACGTGGTCGTCTTCCGATCCCGGCGGTCCCCGCAGGCCCCGGCGACGAGCCCCAGGATGGGGCAGGGGGGTGGTGGCCAGAGCCACCACGATTTCCCCACCCGTGGCCCTGGCAGCGAGTCTTCGATGGGATCACGGCGGTGGATGGGGTGAGCTTCATCATCGAAAGGGGCGAGATCTTCGGCCTGCTCGGGCCCGACCCCGTGGGCAAACCACCACCATCCGCATGATGGCCACCACCCTGCCCATGACGTCGGGGGACATCATCGTGGCGGGGCATTCCGGCGACGCTGGCGCACGTGGCTGCTGGCGTGCTGAATCCTTCTTGGGGAGTCTCCCGCGTATCGGCGGATCCGGGCGCACCATAGCTGCACGCCAACGGCCCGTTCCTGGTACCTCCCTCTCCCACAGTCCGGTGCTATAATGTGAGCCGCAGCCGGGCGGGGATGCGCAGCGATCTGGCAGGGAGGGTCATCGCACGCTCGAGCTCTGGAATGCGCTAGCCCTGAGAATAGGGTGCCTGGAAGCTCTCTTGCCTGAGCCCGAGCCTGTCGTACGGACATGAGTGGTCAATTCTCTTCTCGACCGGGAGCCGGGTTGCCTCTCCGGGCTGGTGAACGGGGGTATACGAAGCATGAGCGATCGATTTGAGGTGGTGGTAGGTGGCGGAGGCGCCGGTTCGTGTGCGGCTGCGGCCGACCTGGCCGGCAGGCGGGTCCTTGTGACGGCCGGCCCCACCCGGGAGATGATCGATCCCGTCCGGTTCATCTCCAACCCGTCCTCGGGCAAGATGGGCTACGCCCTGGCCCGCGCCGCCCGCATGCGGGGAGCCAGCGTGGTGCTGGTCTCCGGTCCGGTGGCTCTCCCTCCCCCCGAGGGGGTGGAGGTGGTTAACGTTACCTCGGCCGAGGAGATGTACCGGGCGGTAATAGACCGGCTGCCGGGGGTAGACCTCGTGCTCAAGGCGGCGGCGGTGGGAGACTGGCGACCCCGCCAGGTGTTCGAGGGCAAGGTCAAGAAACAGGGCATGGCGTCGTGGCACCTCGAGCTAGAGCCCACCGCCGACATCCTGGCGGAAGTGGGCAGACAGAAGGGTAGCACCGTGGTGGTTGGTTTCGCCGGCGAGACCGGCGTCTGCGAGCGTGACGCCCGGGAGGAAATGGGGCGCAAGAACCTGGATTTGCTGGTGGTGAACGACGTCAGCCGGCCCGGTGCGGGATTCGCCAGCGACGACAACGAGGTCTCCCTGTTCTGGCGCGACGGGCGCCGGGAAGATCTCCCCCTCATGAGCAAGGAAGAACTGGCTCATCGCATTCTCGACCGCGTCATTTCCCTCCTGGAATGTCGCCGCGGTGAGTGAGTTGGACGAACGGGATTATGTGTCGGTGGTCCTGGACGGCGCGCCTCCCCGGGCCGGTGGTGTGGACCTATCTGGTGCCGCCCGGTGCCCATCTGGTGCGCGTGGGTGTTAATGCCGTGCCGACCACACTTTTCTGCGCCTGTGCTGATGCCGCCGATTTGGGGGAACGCAGCCCCGATGGAGACGAGCGCCCGCGGTTCTGGCAACACCTGTCCCAGGGCGTCAGCCCGCACAACCGGAAGGCCGGCTAGCAGGAGGGCCACTCCAGGGTGTCTGCGACGGTGCGAGCGGCTTCCGGACCAACCAGGCGGCAAACCAGGTGAAGAGCCATGTCGATTCCGCAGCTCACCCCGCCCGACGTCAGGACCCGGCCCTCGTCGACGTAGCGGTGAGGCAGCAGCTCTATGTCCGGGTAGGTTTCAGCGAACTGCTTGAAGGCCCCGTGGTGTGTTGTGGCTTTGCGGCCGGCCAGGAGCCCCGCCTCGGCCAGGAAGTAGGCCCCGGTGCACACCGAGGCGACGATAGCTCCGCGTTCGGCGTGGGCCGCGACATACCGGATGAGCCTGCGGCCCTGCTCCGCGAGCCGGAAAATGGTTTCGTCGGCGGCCGAACCCGGACTGGCCCTCACGGTGTCCGCGGAAGCCTTGTTTCCGGACCGTGCTAAGGTGCGCACGGCCGCCACCATGTTCCTCGCCCCGGGCCCGCCGGGTATGACCAGGAGGTCGTAACACGGGTCCTCGGACACCAGCCGCGCCGGGCGGACCACCAGCCCGCCCCGGCAGACGATTTCCCGTGCGAGCCCGGCGGTTTCAACTGCCAGGTGCCCCGCGCTCTGCCTCGCCGCCACCGACAGCACCTCGAACGGGCCCGCGAAGTCCAGAACCTCGACGTCCTGAAAGACGAGGATTCCAACCTCAGTCATCGCCATCCGCTCCCACCCTGGTGGACCCCTTCGTTGCCTGTCCTGTCGGCCACCCACATGCTACCACCCGAGAACGGTATCGTCGAGGGCCAGCGCGAGGACTGACTGCCAGGACGGTGGCCCTTGACCCCGCATTCGGCGCCCGCTAACATGCGTGCTGTGCGGGGGGACCGCACACGGGCGTCGAGGAACGCGGTGGCGCCCCGCGGTGAGTCGCTGGGGGGGCTGGGTGCGGTGATTGAGGTCAGGGCGGCAACAGTCCAGGACGTCGAAACCCTGGTGAGGCTCAGGATAGAGATGTTTCGCGAAATGGGCTGGCTGACCGGGAGTGTAACGGAGGCGGATCTGATAACCGCCTCACGGGAATACTTCAGTGCCATGATACCTGCAAAGCGGTTGTTCGCATGGCTTGCCGCGGATGACGGTAAGATCGTGGGCTCAAGCGGATTGATCTTTCTTTGCAAACCACCAACACCGGACAACATGTCAGGTAGAGAAGGCTATATCATGAATATGTACACGTTGCCAGAATACCGGCAAAGGGGCGTCGCCACCGCGCTTCTTGGGGAATGCGTTCGGTTCGCGCGTTCTATGGGAGCCGGCAGACTCAGCCTTCACGCGTCGAGCCTCGGCAAGCCTGTGTACCAGAAGTTCGGGTTCGTAGATTCCCGCGCGGAGATGAGGATGGCTGTTGATGCGGTGCAGCGAAGAGGTGAGCCCGGGCTCACAAGGGAGGTCTCCCGCGAATGCACAGGTCTTTGCAGGAATGGGCAAACGGGCGCGGCTACCGCATCGCCTGGGGTTGCCCGGGAGTAGTGGATGAAGTGCGGTCGGAGGTCGACCGGCGAAGGGAGGCGGGGAGTGAATACGTCCGGGAGCTCCTGGACGTGTTCAGCTACCTGAAGAATGAGAAGCTACCGCAGGCGAACGCAGTTGTCGTTGTTGCCGTCCCTCGGCCGGCCCATCGAGTGACCTTCGACACGGGCAGGGGCGTGTTTGAGGTGGTCGTGCCACCTACTTACGCGTGGCACGGCAAGGTCCGCAGGCAGGTCAAGCATGAGTTGGAGACGATTGTCCTCAAGGGCAAGTACCGCGTTGCAACTTTGAGGGCACCGCTCAAGGCGATCGCAGCCCGCCTCGGGCTTGTCACATACGGGCGCAACAGCCTCACCTACGCGCCAGGGATGGGGAGCTACCACCAGCTAATGGGATTCCTGACCGACGCCACTGTCGAGCCGCGGCCGACCTGCGCGGCGCGCTGTGCGGAGATCTCATCCGAATGCGAGTGCTGCCAGGCTTGCAGGAGCGCCTGCCCGACCGGAGCCATCAGAGCAGATCGGCTTATGCTCGAAGCGGAGAAGTGTGTGACGTTGCACAACGGGTCGACACGGGCGTGGCCCGGGTGGATTCCGGAGTCTGCCCACAACTGCCTTGTGGGCTGTCTGATCTGCCAGGAGGTGTGCCCCCAGAACGAGGGGCTCCTCAGGCTTGAACCCGCCGGGGTGTCGTTCACCGAGGAAGAAACGAGAGCAATTCTCTCGGACAACGCCGACCATTCCAGCTCCGCCTGGGGGGCGATCAAGACCAAGCTGAACGCGGCAGGCATGGTGTATCTTGAGTCTGTTATGGGCCGCAACCTTAAAGCGCTGATGGCCCAAGAAGGCTCCAGCGGGGGAAGGCGGCGGCGTTAGGTTCGGAGGGACGGCATGCGACAGCCCGGCGGGTACGCACGCGGCGGGGCTGGGTGCCCGGTGCCATCGTGACGCTGGTGGCCTGCCACCCCTCTCATTAGGGCCAGGGTTACGGATCGCGTGTCGTCCAGGATTCTCTGGCCTACGCGGCCCCAGCGGGGTCTTGCGTTGGCCATGCTGTGTGGGCACCCCGCTTTCTATGCGCGTTTTGGCTTCGTACCGGGAAAGAGGGGATCCCTGCTTCTGCCGATCGTGAGCGCTGACCCTCACGCTTGGCCATCACAGTTGGGCCTTGGCACTCCCGGGGCGGCACGATAGGGCGGTCGGTGCTGCCGTCGGCGTTTGATGAGCCTCTCGTTCCTGGTCAGCGGCCGGCTCGCCGTCCAAATGCCCCGCCAGCGATGTCGTTGATCTCAGGTGCCGGGAGTCACGGTGCCCGCCGGCCTCTCACGTGCCGCCAGGACCTGGACCCCCGCGAAGGCCACCAGGGCGGTGGCGGCCAGGAGCAGGAAGGGAGCCACCGGGGCGCTCAGGCGCCAGTGTCCGGCCAGGAATACCTCCGCCGCGGAGATGACGCGGCTGATGGCGCCGATCGCGCCCAGAGCCCGCCCCCGGATCGAGTCCGGCAGAGCGGTCGCGCGAAAGGCGTCGCCGGCCACCACCAGGAACTGAAAACACCCCGCGGAGACCAACATCCACGCCACGATCAGGACCGGGCGGGTCTGGGCGGTCCAGAACAGCAACGAGGCACCCAGGGTCAGGGCGGCCCATGCCAGTACCCGGTCGGCACCCCACGTGGCGACCGCTTTCCCCGCCCACGGGCTGGCGCAGGCTGCCAGGATGTAGGCGAGTGCATAGAGCACATCTATCTCGCTCTTGCTCAGGCTCATAGCGTCGCGCGCGTGAAGGGTGAGAAATGGGCCATAGAGACCAAGGGCCACGATAGCCGTCTGGCATACCAGGATAAGGAGCACCAGCCCCAGCCGCCCCTGCAACAACTCCGCCCAAGCCAGACCGCCCTGCTGCACGGCCGCGGGTCTGGTCTCGCGGAGGAGGAATTGCCGGGCAGCCGCCGTGGCGAGGAAGGCACCGCTGGTGGCCAGGAGCAGGCCGCGTGAGCCCACGGAAGGCAGCAAGACCGCCCCTATCAACGGTCCGGCGGCCCCCGCAGCGGCTATGAACAGCTTAAACAGCCCAAACGCATGGCCCCGTGCGGGCGCGGGCACCGACTCGCCAACGATGGCCGGGAACGCCGGATCCTGGAGCGAGTTCATCGCGTACCAGAGAACGTACACCGGGACGAAGCTTTTCCAGGACGGCATGAAACTGGCCAGGCCTAACAGCAACCCTCCCAGGTAAGTCGGGTAAACCATGAGGGCGCGCCGCCCGAGGCGGTCGCACCACACGCCACCCTGGTATTGAAACAGGGAACCCACCACGGTCCAAATGGCGACCGAAGAACCAATCCAGAAGTCCGGGGCCCCGAGGTCGCGAAGGATGAGGGGCAAAATCGGAATCCAGGTAGTCATGCCCACGACATTGACGCCGGTGGTCAAGGCGAGGATGGGAACGTTGCGGGCGGTCGGTGAGGTACCCGTCACCTGCGGCCCTCCCTGGTCGACGAGAGTGTCCCCGTGACAAACAGCCCCGGGGCGGTAGGAGGTCAAGCCGAGCTACATTTCAGCACACCCGACTCCAACCTCCAAGGGCCAGGACCCGTCCGCCTCCGGCTTCTACTGGCTCCTTCTGGCAGGGAAGTCAGGAGGACGTGACATCCGGGACACGAAGACGGAGCTGGAACTGCGGCCGGTGTTTCACAGGCTGGGGGACCGGGTGATGTGCCACGCCTTCGGGTGCCTGCTGGCGCAGTACGTCAGGCGGCACATCTTTGCTCACCTGGGTCCTCGGGTACTTGCGATTAGGTATTAGGTGCACGACGCCCGCCTCAGGGCGTGGCAGAGCCTGTCTACCTCGGCGTCTGTGATGATGTATGCGGGCATCAGTTGAAAGGTACGGAAAGGCGGCTGGTAGCCGACCACAATCCGCTCGGCGGCCAGCCACCGCTCCAGCGCCCGACCGGCCTCGTCCGAGCCGACGGAGAAGGCGACCATAAGGCCGAGCCCACGGACGTTGCTGATGGCGCCCGTGTCCCGGCCGACCCTCCGGCCAGGCTGTCTACCGGCTGCGGCAGGTGCCGGGGCAGGCTCTTCGGGCCAGGGTCTGGATGCGCAACCCGACCAGGATACCGCAGGCCTGTAAGGTGGCGGAAACCGCGAATACCTGCGGGAGAGGGACTCGGGGTACGAGCCAGCCGGCCAGCGCGATGGAAGTTGTCTCCGCGACCGCGCCGGAGACGCTCCCGAGGGCGAAGGTCCTTCCCAGGTGGCGCTGGCGGGCGTAGGTCTGGATCAAGGTATCGTCGGCCACGACCTTGGCTGACACGGCGATGCCGGTCAGCAGCCGGGACGACACGACCCAGAACGGCGACCCGGTGAGGAAGACCGCTGAACTCAGGGCCAGGCCGCCCATGCTGAGCGGCAGCAGCTTGCCGGGCGCTACCTTTCGGGCCCATCCCACCAGAAAACTGGCGGCCAGCAAGTTCCCGGCCATCTGCGCCGAGAAAAGGTATCCGAAGAACTCCGGCGGCAAGCCCATGTTCGTCTGGACGAAGATGATCTGGTAGGCGATGAAGGGGCCGGCTGCCAGCATCTCGAGCCCCATGAGGAGAACGACACCGAGCACGACCGGACGACCGGGGTCCCTGACCCCCGACCGCTCGGTCGCCTCTTCCGCGGACTCCGCGTTCCCGGGCGGTGCGTCTCCGGGCAGTCCCGGCTGGACGCCCGGCCGGGAGTCCGCGGCCGGGCCGGCCCGGGTCGCGCGTGCGGACGCTGGGACCTGCGACGCCACGATCCCGCTGGCGAGGTAGAGGAGGGCGGCAGCCGCCACTACCCCCGATGGGTTCAGCCTCCGCAGCACCAGTGCCCCGAGTCCGGCACCCGCCACCTGGGCCAGCGAGGCGGCGACGGAAAGAACGGAATTCGCCCGGGTGAGCCGCCCGGGGTCTCGCACGATTTCCGGGACGGCGGAGCGCCGGCTCAGGTTGAACAGGAGGAAGGACGCGGAGCAACCCAGGATGGCGATATAGATGGGCAGGGTCTGCCCGCGGCTCACGGTGACAATCACGGGGACGACCAGGAGGGCGCTGAGCGTCCCCGCGAGGGCCATCAGGCGGCGCTTCGGGAAGCGGTCCACGACCGAACCGAGGGCCGGTCCGGCGAAAGCGGGGAGCATCCTGAGGATAAAGGACATGCCTACGGCCCCGGCTGATTCAGACTGCTCCAGAATCCAGACCGGCAGGGCCACGTAGAGGGCAAACTCGGCCAGGCCAAAGGAAACTACGGCGAGCCCCAGCAACAGGAGCCCGCGGCTGAAGCCATCGAGACCAATCCCCGGGCGAACGATCGCGGTAGTTCGGGCCATTACCGCCATTCTGCTGGCTCCAATACGCCGTCGCCACACGCTACCAAGTATAGCCTGTCTGGACAGGAAGGCAAGAGCCAGGGCGGGTCGTTGCTTGGCGCCAACTGGTTCTGGTATGCGCTTCGCCCTGCTAGAATAAGGCGCTAACTGCTTCGAACGACAGGCCGGCGAGGATCGCGCCGGCGAGGATGATGACCAGGACCAGGATGATGACGCGACTGCGGGCAACGGTCATCAGCCCGGCCAGTGCCCCTACGCTCGTGGCCGGGCCGGTGATGAAGAAGGCCATGGCAGCTCCTTGGCTCATGCCGGCGTCCACGAGGGACTTGAGCAGTGGGACTGCGGTGTCGGTGTTGATGTAAAGAGGAAGGCCCAGGAGAGCGGCCGCCGGCACCGACCAGGCGTGGCGGTTCCCCATGAGGTTCTCGGTAAGACCGGGCGGCATCAAGTAGAGGACGCCGTAGCCGATGGCGGCGAAGGCCACCCAGCGCGGGACAAGCCGGTAGGCCGTCAACACAATCTCGCGCAAGAGGATCCCGGGCCGGAGTCCGCCGGCAGGCGTGCTGGCCCCGGTCGCCGCCACCTCACCCCCGCCCGGGTGGCTCTCAGGTCCCGCCTGATACCGGGCCTGCCCGGCCAACCAACCCGCGCGATCCAGGCGGTCGGCGATCGCCCCGGCTGCCAGGCCGACCGCTGTGGACGCAAGAAGGTGGAACCCGGCGAACTTCCAACCCAGAAAACCGGCGAGATAGAAGAACTCCGCCGGCGACGTCAGCGGGGAAGCCACGATGAAGGCCACAATCGGCCCCCAGGGAACCACCGACGCCAGCATGGCTAAGATGACGGCCATCGTGCCACACGAGCAGAGCGGAGTCAGGACCGCCGCGCCAACGGCCAGGACAATGGAACGGCGGGAGTTCTTCTTGAGAAAGGCGGTGAGCCTGTCCTGGCTGATGTAGACCTGCGTGGCTGCGGCGATGACCGTGCCCGCAAGCAAGATGGGCCAGTTGTGCAAGAAGGTGACGGCCAGCGCGTGGCCCGTCTGTTCGAGCCAGTTACCCATGGTCGGGAGCCTCCCCGTACTCCAATATTTCGATACCCCGATACGGATAGCCAAAAAAAGAACTCCTACGGTGTCTCGGGACTGGTCGGCTGCGCCTCACGGCTGGCGAGCTCGCTGAAGAACGCCCCGATCTTGGCTGCCTGGCTGTAGTTGGGGAAGTAGCAGGTCCACGGTCCTCGCCTTTCTGTTCTGACCAGCCCGGCGTCCTCGAGCACCTTCAGATAGTGGGAGATAGTTGACTGCGCAAGGCCCAGCAGCCGCACAACGTCGGTTTGGGCCATCGCCGGCTCGCATCTCTCGATGCGGTCGCAGCAAGTCGAAAGGCAGCCCGAGAACAAGGATTCGTAGATCCGCAGGCGATGGGGATTGGCCAGCGCCGCGAAAACCTTGCACAGACCTGCGCTGTCCTGCCGGTCAACTGCCAAGAGGCGTCCCCCCTGAGTAGAGCCACTTCTATGTAAGAGCTCTCAGCAGCGGTCCGAACCGTCGTCCGCCTTTTCGCGGCCCGGCCTGACCGTCTTCGGGTCGGCAGGCTCGTCGCAGCACGGACCCGTACCGTGGTCGGGGTCGCCAACCCGCGGCGCCTTCGGATCGCCGCCGCAGCAATCGCGGGTGGAGATGCCCAGCGACCTCTTGAGCAGGCCGACAATTCCCCTCCTCTTGGTCACCATCCAAAACACCCCCCTTCCCGTACACTGCTGCCCTCCGATGGGTCCCTTTCCAGGACATCCAGGTGATCCGCTCGGGGCGAAGTCAGTAGGACAGACTTTCGGAGATCGCCTCCCTGGAGCCGCCGGTGGCTGGGGCGGTATTCCTTCGGCGCTCCGGGCGTGTGGGAATCGTGATATCGCACTAACACGATGTCAGCATACCACGCCCCTTGTCGCGTGTCAAGGGGCTGCGCCCAGGGGGGCCCCGCCCAGTATTGCGATGTCCAGGACAACCTTCCTCGGTCCCTGTGTCTCCTCCTCGCACAGCAGATGAGCAGGCGTACATAGTGCCGTCTAGCCAACGAGACTGGCTCCGTGCAGGTGACCTGGTCTGGTTGATGCTCGATGCGGTCAGCCCCACCGAGTTTGATGCGCCCTGACAGCGTCCGGCCCGAAGAGGATTGGCAGCGGCCGGCGCTTGACTCTCACGTAACGGAAGGGTCTACACTGAACGCCGTGGACAGCTGACGGGGGGAGGTCTATCTCGTGCTGTGGAGGGTAGTTGAGCCCAAGTCCGAGACCAGGTTCCTGTTCGTTGGGGGAAAGGGGGGTGTGGGCAAGAGCACCATTTCCGCTGCGACAGCGGTCCGTCTCGCAGATGCGGACCGTCGTGTCCTGCTCGTTTCTACAGACCTGCAGCGGAGTCTGAGCGACATCTTCGCGACCGACATCGGCCACCGGGTCCGGCAGATTGCCGGAGTGCCTGGGCTATCCGTCACAGAGACTGACCCGCGGGCGCTCGTGAGGGAGAACTGGCTCCACCTGGCCGCGATGGTTCAGGACGTCTTCGGACCGTCCGAGCTCATGGAGCTCATGAGCAAAGAGATCTCGCCATGTGCCATGGAGATGGCGAGTTTCTATAAGCTCATGGAACTCTTCACGGAGAGGGCACGGGACTACGACACCATAGTCTTCGACACCGCACCCGGTGGCCGGGCCCTGGTGGAGATAACCCTGCCCTTCACCATGGCCAGACGTTACGGTGGAGGTGACCCATTCGCCGAATTCGCGCCAGCTGGCAGCGAGGCGCGCCTGGCCCTCATCGCCCGGGAGGAGCAGAGAACTCGGGAGACGATGAAACTCATCACATCCTCCGAGCGCACGGCCTTTCTCTACGTGCTTTGGCCCGAAACTCTCCCCATCGCCGAGACGGAGCGGGCGCTCGCGGAACTCGCCCAGCACGACATCGCCGTCCCGGCCCTGATTGTCAACGAGGTTCTACCCGAGGTGGAGGTCCGCCGGGCTGATACGCCTTACTTCTGGCGGCGGTACGAGATGCAGCAACGCCACCTGGCACGAGTCCGGGAAACCTTTGCCGGGAAGATCATCGCCGAAGTTCCACTGCTACCCGGTGAGGTGAGGGGCCTTGCCCTGCTGCGGCAGTGGCGGAGGTCCTCTACGGGGGTGAAGCCCAGTGAGCGATGCGGTCAGGGTTACCGTCTTCCCGCGCCTCGACTGCTGCGTTCCGGACTTCACGGGCAAGAACGTCGCCGTGGCCCGGCTCCTCCGCGAGGCGAAGGTGCGGCTGGGCGACAAGGTGAAGATTGAAGTCGTTCCCGCCGCTACCCGACCCGAGCGACTCACCTACTACGTGGGCATGGCCGAGGCGCTGGAAGCGGCCGGATACGAGCTGCCGTTTGCGCGGAACGTGCAGGAGTGGGCCAGGTTGCGCCACGAGCTCGACGCCCTGCGGGCAGGACTCGCCCCAGGGCCTGCGGTTATGGCCCGGCTAAGGCAGATTAGCATTGTGTTTTTCATGATACCCCCGGTCATTGCCGTGAACGGGCGGGCCGCGTTCGTGAGCGACGTTCCCTCCCTGCAGGAACTCAGCGCGGCCGTGGCGTCAGCCGGGCCCGACCGACAGGAGGACGGCCAATGAGACGAGGCACTGCTACTGTACCTGTCGTCCTGGTGATCCTGGCCACGCTGTTTGGGACTATGGAGATGACGGTGGTGGTCACGGCCCTGCCCACTATCGGCCGGACCTTTCCGTGGGCTGTTGACTGGCTGCCCTGGCTCACGACCGCCTCCCTCCTGGCCGCCGCTGTGGCCATGCCCATCGGCGGCAAGATGGCCGATGAGTGGGGTCCTCGAAAGGCTTTCCTGCTCGGGATGGGTGTCTTCACCGTCGGCTCCTTGCTGGGGGGTCTGGTCGGCTGGGTGCTTCCCAGGTCGATGGGTCTTCTCCTCGGGCTCCGGGCCCTCCAGGGTTTCGGCGGGGGGACCTTCGCGCCGGTGGGCCTTAAACTGATAAGCTCCCAGTTGAAAGGCCGGCAGCGGACACAAACCATTGGCATGGCCGGGATGGTCAGTCCCGTCGCGGCCGTGGCGGGCCCGAACCTGGGGGGACTCCTCGCGTCGTATTACCCCTGGCAGCTCATTTTCCTCCTCAACGCCGCTTTGGGGCTGGCCATCTTCTTCCTGACCGTCGGCTTCTGGCGCGAGCCGGGACAGGCCCGGGTCGGGGGTGGGCCGAAGACGATACTGGACGCGGCGGGGGTCGTTGTCTTCTCCGGGCTCGTGGTCACAGTCATGGTGGCGCTGACTCTCAGCCGACAGGCAGGATTCGCCTCCCCGCCGGTCGTCGCTCTCCTTGTCGCGGGAGCCACCCTGGGCCTGGCCCTGCCGATGATCGAGAACAGGTCCGCAACTCCTTTTCTCGAATGGGGGCTTCTGAGAACCCAGGGAATGGGCGTCGTGCTCAGCCTGTCTTTCCTTCAGGGACTCACCATGTACAGCACTCTTCTCTTCCTTTCGGTCTACGTCCAAACGCACCCAGCCATTCAGGCCTCTCCTGCCCAGACCGGGGCTCTGATTACGCCGGCAGCGCTGGCCCAAGCCATTGTCGCACCCCTCGTCGGCCGGACGCTACCGAAGGTGGGGTACAGGGTGATGGTGGTGGCGGGGATGTCGTTGACCTCGCTCGCGCTCCTGGGACTGGGTGCGGGGCCCACGTCTCTGGCACTGCTCGGGCTCTTGTTGCTGGTGAGCCGGGTCGGGGCGACGATGACCAGTGTCCCGCTGGCGGCGGCGGGCCTGGAGGCCCACGTCTCCAAGGCTGGCGCCATCAGCGGGCTGCGGCAACTCAGCAACGTCATGGGGGGAGTGGTGGGACCGGTGGCCCTCGGCGCGGCGTTCCCGCTCGTCGCCAGAGAAGGCGCGCACCCCCTCGCCTTCGTGGCCATCGGGCTCCTCCTGCTTGCTACTCTTCCCTTCGGCCTTAAGATGCCCGTAAGAGAACTGGATGCCGGGGGAGCGCCGGGCCGCAGAGCCAGTGCTGACCGGCGGTGATCGTCCTTGGGCCGGGCCGCGGTCGACTGCGGGACGCGGCCCGGCCGGGAGGGTCGGGAGGGGTATGTGGCCAACAATCCAGGTCAGGGGGTAGGCAGGGTGAGGCAAGACAGCGGGAACCGCCTGTTGCGCATCGGTGAGCTGTCCGAGCGGACAGGTGTCTCCGTCCGCACCATACGGTACTACGAGGAGCGGGGTCTGCTTGAACCCGCGGGTCGAACAGAGGCGGGGTATCGTCTCTACGATGAGCGTGCGCTCGGTGCTCTGAAGGTCCTGCGGAGGCTCAGGATGCTCGGGCTGGGGCTGGACGAGATTGCGGCGTTGAAGCATGCGTACTCACAGGAGGGCAGGTGCGGTGCGCTCCTGCTGACCGACTACGCCCGGGCTCTCGACGACCGTATCCGCGAGGTGGACCGGCACCTCAGCGAGCTGAGGCTTCTGAGGGACGACCTGGTCAGACACCGCGACCGGCTCGTGGCTCTGCACCGCTCGGGAGACGTCAGCCGAGTCAACGAAGAGTGCCGTAGCCTGCTCGGCGGTGGTCCGGAAACCGGGGGCACCTGGGGCCGGGGCCCGACTCCGGAGTGAGCTCCACCGCTTCCCGGCCGGTGGGTTCCACCACGCTGCCACCATTTGGGGTCGTCCCATGTCCGCCTTCAGCGCGATTTGGATGTCAGGAGTCACGTCGCCAGGGCCTGTTTGGCGATGGCCTCGCGCAGTATCTCCGAGGCCCTCCGGCATCATCCGGTGCAACGTCACGACGCGGCAGTCACGGTTGCCTCACTCTTAGCGCACGGTCTGGGTCGGGTATCGACAGCCGCAACCCCCACCCGAAGAAATCCCGTTCCATGACCTTGACCAGAACCTCATTGGGGCCGCGCCGCAGCGGCACGGTGAGCCGGGCAGGTTTCCAGCTGAGCCTGCCGGTGTTGTTCTCCCCCCAAAAGTTGCTGCCCCTGAAGACGTCCCGGCCGTTTACCCTCACTATGCAGGCGTCGCTGAACCCCAGTACGAGTTCTGTGCGGCGCTCGTCTGGGGATTCAACGAACGCGCGAGCGTAAACGGACTCACATCCGGGTTCCTTTCGGCGGTACCGGTTCAGACAGACGGACCCGTCCTCCTCTGCGGCCACCGGTTGCCAGCACCCGGGCTCAATCTCCCTGGACATATCCTCATCGTCAGAGAACTTGTCTGAAATCTCCCAATGGCGGATCGGCTCGGTGCCGAATGGGCCGGAATTCACGAGCCTGGCGGTCAGTAGGCTGAAGTAGCATGGCCTGTAACACCAGATGCCTATGAAACCCTCTGCGCGCCGGTGTTTGAGTTCGTGGACCCGCATTACCTCGACGCCGTCGACGAACGCGGTGGCGCTGTTGCCGACGGCGCGAACGGTCAGGGTCACCCAACGGTCCCGGGGGACATGTGCCGCCGTCAGGTGGTCGGCTCCGCAGTATACCTGCCAGGTGTTGGAGCCGTTGAACACAGGGTCGTACTGCACCGCCTCCTGGCTGCCAAGAGGCGTCACGTAGCACAATTCGAAGTTTTCGGCATCGGATCCCCTGAAAGCCAGGCCCCCGAAACTGGTCCGGGTGGTAAAGGCGAGATCCACAGACACTTCCATGTCGCCGAAAGTGCGGTCACGGACTCGCGCCAGCCCGGCCTCGAGCCACATGGCCTCGCGTCCTCCATAGCTGGTGACACGCCCCCCAACCGTTTCCCCCGGGTCCAATGCGTGCGTCAGATCTATCTCCATGCAGGTGCCCTCCTTCTCGGGGAGCGCGCCGCTGCGTCGCTTGCGCCTCCCCAAGCTCGTCTCGGCGACCACATGCTACTGGACAATCGCTGCCGGGTTGCCACAGAAGGCGGTCTCGGTGAATGCATCTACCGCTTCAGGAACGGGTTGTCGCTGGCCACCGGAATCGTTCCCGCCTGCACGCCGCGCAGGCTGGCGACGGTCAGGATTGCCGCCGTCTCCATGTCCACCCCCACGACACCGGCCTAGGAGTGC
Source organism: Bacillota bacterium (assembly GCA_030019365.1). NCBI lineage: Bacteria > Bacillati > Bacillota > Bacillota bacterium. Next base: position 45 of record JASEFA010000013.1, on the reverse strand, counting down.
GCACCAAAAATGCCTGAAACGACCCCTCTAACCCCTGTTTCCAAG
>JASEFA010000012.1 GCA_030019365.1 Bacillota bacterium | reverse complement strand
TACCCACACCCGGGAGGACCTGGACTTTGCCCTGGCCGCTTTCGCAAAGGTAGGCGAGGAGTTGGAGGTTATTTAGCTGCATGGTCGGGCCAGCGGAACGGCGGCGGGGCCCTCTGTCCGATGCCGTTGCCGGTGACGGCGGTGGTTGAGTGGACGGGGGCCTCCAGGGCGCCGACGCGAGGATGCAGCGTGACATTGTAGGCCCCACTAAGTTTCGCCGGGGGAGCCAGCTCGCGTGAGAGGGGGTGGGCCACCCGCGGGCGCCCCGGTTCATGCTATGGCCCCTCCTCCCTGCCTGTACGTGCCTTCTTGTGCTGGTCCGGGCAAGTGCCGCGAGGCCGCTGCGTCAGGGAAGCTGCCACAGACAGGCACCGCCTCTCCCTTTCTTGCCCTACCATGTACAGGGCTCGGAGGAGCGGAGGGGATCGTTCATGTGCGGGATTGCCGGCTGGGTGGACTGGGACCAGGATTTGACCCGGCATCGGGACATCGTGGAAAGAATGGGAGCTACGCTTGCTTGCCGCGGGCCTGACGACTCCGGCGTCTGGCTTTCGGAGCATGTGGGGTTGGCTCACCGGCGGCTGGCGGTGGTTGATCCGGCGGGGGGAGCCCAGCCTATGGTCCGGCACCGCGGCACGCGTACCGCCGTAATCGTGTACAACGGAGAGATTTATAACACACCGGAACTTCGCCGGGAACTCGAGGCGATGGACTGGACATTTCGGGGGCACTCGGACACGGAGGTGCTCCTCGCCGCGTACATGCAGTGGGGCCCGCGATGCGTCGAGCGCCTCAACGGCATATTTGCCTTCGCCATATGGGACGACCGCGACCAGAGCCTCTTCCTGGCCCGAGATCGCCTGGGGGTTAAGCCCCTCTTCTACGCTCGGCGGGGGAACGACCTCATCTTCGGCTCCGAGCTGAAGGCTCTGCTCGCCCACCCCGCCGTCGAGCCGGAAGTGGATGCCGAGGGTCTGGCTGAGGTACTGGTCATGGGCCCGGCCCGGACCCCGGGGCACGGGGTCTTCCGGGGGGTTTGCGAATTGAAACCCGGCTACTGGCTTTTCTTTGGGCGCCGGGGGTCGCGCCTGCACCGCTACTGGTTCCTGGAAAGCCGCCCTCACGAGGACGGCCTCCCTGCGACCGCGGGGAGGATACGGGAGCTTATTCAGGACGCCGTCCGGCGTCAGATCGTCGCCGACGTGCCCGTTTGCACGCTTCTCTCCGGCGGTGTCGACTCCAGTGCGGTAACGGCCTTTGCCGCCGGTGAGCTGTCGCGTGCGGGTTCGGAGCCGCTCCGCTCGTACTCGGTGGATTACGCGGGCAACGACCGCCACTTCCACTCGAGCGCTTTCCAGCCGGACACGGACGGACCCTGGGCAGCCCGCGTATCGCGGTTCTTGGGCACCCGCCACCGGGTGGTGTTGATAGACAGCGCTTCCCTGGCCGATGCCCTTTCCCGGGGGGTTTGCGCCCGCGACCTGCCCGGGATGGCTGATGTGGACGCATCCCTCTACCTCTTGTGCCGGGAAGTGAGGCGGGAAGCCACTGTGGCCCTGTCGGGGGAATGCGCGGACGAACTGTTCGGTGGATATCCGTGGTTCCGCCGAGAAGAAGACCTCAATTCCGGGACCTTTCCCTGGGTACGCATGCTCGAGCGGCGCACGCGCCTGTACTCGCCTGAGATCCTCGGCTACGTGCGCCCGGAGCGGTACCTGGCTTGCCGTTATCAGGAAGCCCTCGAGGAGGTGCCCGGGCTGCCCGGGGAAGACCCCCGTTCCGCCCGGATGCGGGAAGTGCTGTACCTCACGCTGACCCGGTTCATGCCCATCCTCCTTGACCGGAAGGACCGCATGAGCATGGCGGTGGGGCTGGAGGTTCGCGTGCCGTACTGTGACCACCGGCTGGTGGAGTATGTGTGGAACGTCCCCTGGTCGATGAAGTGTTGCGACGGGCGGGAAAAGGGCGTACTGCGCAGAGCCCTCGCAGACATACTGCCGGCTGACGTGCTGGCCAGACCGAAGAGCCCATACCCCAAGACCCACGACCCCATGTACCTGGCCCGTGTGCGGGAGCGGGTGCTGCGTATCCTGGAGGATCCTTCGTCGCCTCTCCTGCCTCTGGTCGACCTGCAGGCGGTCCGCCAGTTTGCCACTTCGGAGGTAGAGACATTTGAGCTGCCGTGGTTCGGGCAGCTGATGAGCGGGCCACAACTGCTTGCCTACCTGGTGCAGCTGGATGTCTGGCTGAGAGAGTACCGCGTGGCCATCCGGTAACGACAGCGCGGAGGGTGCCAGGGTCGAGCCGGTTGCGGGACGGCCCTATATCCTGCATCGCCCGAGTGCGGCAATCACGGGTGACGTCAATCCGCTTCAGGGCTGAGCCGGTTAAGCGGGGAGCCGTGAAGCTATCTGGAGGGCCGGGCGGTGACCAGCCCCAGGCGGGAGATTCTGACGCGTATGTGTGGGAGAACTTCGACCCGAGCGAGTTTCCGTTCCCATGCCGGCGCGAGCTGCTGCCACTTCCGTGGGTCCGAGCGCTCGAGTGCGGCAGCGAAGCCGAAAGGGTCGGGGGGTGTGGTGCTGGGGTTGCTGGTGGCGACAGTTGGTGCCGACCCCCAGACCGGCGTACCGCGTCTTACTTTCGGAAGTGCCGACCTAGTAAGTGGTTTTGAGCTTGTCCCTGCGCTGGTGGGACTGTTTGCCTTCGGAGAGGTCTTCAGGGAGCTCTCTCACGGAATTGACCAGTATGCCGGAACCGGGCGAGTTGGGAACAGCGCGAGGACCTCGTCCCTGACAAAGTGAAGGCGGATCACACGCGGGCGGTCCTGGTCATCGTCGAAGTGACAGCGGACAGCATCGCGCACGGCTTCCTTGAGTTCCGCGAGGGAATCCGCCTCGGTGAAGATTGAGTAGCCAAGCGCGCGCGCCTGGTAGCCGCCCTCGGGGGATTCCTCCACCAGGAATACGATCTCGGAATCCACGCAACCGCCTCCTCCTGCTTATGGTGCGGGGCTAGCGTATGATGCCACAGGCCCTTCCTGAACCTATTATCCCGCTGAGTTGGCCGGATGGCAACGCTGTGCTGCTTGTCCGACGCGGGGTCATGCCGGTGGGCTGTCGGCCTGTCGGCCCTCTGCTCGTTTGGAGCCCGACTTCGACAGCGGAAGGGCGTCTTGAGGTTGTGGTGCCCGAGTAAACCTATCTCCCGATGCACTGGATGGCGGACGCGGGCGGGGTATAATGAAGCATGGCCAGACCATGCGGTGATGCCTGGCGCGCGGGGCACTAAAGGTTTCGCATATTGCGGGAATACTGGAGGTCCACGACATGGCTGCGGGGGATCTCGTGGATCGGATCGATGTCAACCCGAAGGTAATGCTCGGGTGCGCGACGGCCGTTCCCCGCTCCTTTTGACTAAGCGGAAGGACCACGCGGACTATCTTGCCGGGAGGCTGGCTGGCCCAATCCGGAACGTCTTCGTGCTGCGGGGTGGCATGGGAGCCAGGCAGCGGCGGGAAGTGGCCGAGCAGGTGGCTGGTGTCCCGGACGGCGAGGAGCGCGTGCTGGTCGCCACCGGTAGGTACATCGGCGAAGGTTTCGACGACGCCCGGCTGGACACGCTGTTTCTGGCCATGCCTGTTTCCTGGCGGGCGGTCCTCCAGCAGTACGCGGGCAGGCTGCACCGCCTGCACGAAGGCAAGCGGGTGGTGATGATCTATGACTACGCTGACGTCCACGTCCCGGTGCTCGTCCGCATGTACGGGAAGCGGCTGAAGGGCTACCGCTTGAGCGGGTGCCTCTCGAGCAGCGCCTCATGATCCATCTCGTGCGGAAGGAGTACGACGTGGCGGTGGGCATTTTGGCCGGGATGAGGTATCCCCGCGATTGGTATGGCGGATACTCCGCCCTTCGGGCGGCGGAGCAGCTGGAAACCCGGTATCCCGAGCAAGTGCTGGCCTTTTACATGACGGGTCTGGGGAGCCTGAGCTGTTCTGGCTCCCGGAAGGAATACGCGCACAACGCCCGGGTAGTCCTGAAGCTCCGCCACACGTGGGTGGACGTCCTCGGGCAGCCGGAGAGGTGGCGTGCCTTTGCGAAGAAGGTGAAGGGGGAGAACCAGCACCGTCCCGCCTTTCAGGAGGAGTTTGCCCGAGTGATCCCCGACTGGAAGGAGATTTAAGGCAGCCTCGGTGGTGAACGCCGGTGATGGCATCGGGAAGGTAAGGCACGGTGGCCGTCCGGGGGCCAGAGAGCGCGGTCGGACGCCGGGCGCACGGGGAGAAGGCTCGTCCCCGTCGAATCCGTTTGCGGTGCGGGTGTGCGCCGGCAGCGGGCAGGTGCGTGGGAGGGGTAGGATGGTGCCCGGAGTTGAGGATACGGCGAAGGGACGTCCCCATCGACGAGGTGGACTGTGCGGACTGGTTCATACACTGGCACCGGTTCCGGAACGGGGACACCTTCATCGACCGTTTCGTGAAGGCGAACCCTGGCCTCAGCGAGCTTGAGCGGCGGCTGCTTGAGTGGTGGAAGGAGCCGGTGGGCCATGCGGGCCCATCCCGGTGCCGTGTGACGGGCGAGGAGCGCCTGCGTGTGTGATCTGGCAGAGGTGGCTGGCTGAGGCATCGGACGTGCTGCGAAAGTGCGCGAGACCCCTGACCTGCTCATCGCGGGCATAGAGCGGGTGCGCGATATTATGGTTGGGGGTTGGGGGGGGACGGCTGTGGCGTGTTGCGATACTGCTCTTCTTGAGGCCGCGCTTGCCGCTCTGCCGATCGGGGTTATCCTGGTCGACGGGCAGGATCGCATAGTTCTTGCCAACCGGGCGGCGGAGGAGACGCGGGGCATACGGGCCGGCGAGATAATGGGGAAGCACGTGCTGCTTTGCCATCCCGAGAAGTCGCGCGAGAAGGTGCAGCGGGCGCTTGCCTTCCTGCGCGGCCGGGAGGGCGCTGCTTTCCGGCGCATGGTGGTGGACACCCGGCGGGACCGGCGGTGGGAGAACACGTACGTGGCGCTGCGCGACGAAAGTGGCAATCACCTGGGAGCGATGGTGGTCACGGCCGATATCACCGAGAGGGTGAGGGCCGAAGAGGAGCGGTTGACTTACACTCTGCGCCTGGAGGAGAAGCTCGAGCAGGCGAGGCGGGAATTCGAGGATGCGGTCATGGCGTCGCTGGTCAGTCTGGTGACCGTGCTGGAGGCCAGGGACCCGTATACGAAGGGCCATTCCCTGCGGGTGTACGAGCTAGCCGTGAAGATGGCCGAGCACCTTTACGGGGTGAGCCGGGTGAGCAAGGAGGTAGCGGTTGCTGCGCAACTCCACGACATCGGCAAAGTGGGCATCCGGGATGTTGTGCTGAGCAAGCCCGGGAAGCTAGCCGACGAAGAGATGAGCCACATCAGAGAGCATCCATTGATCGGGGAGAGAATCGTGGCCTCCCTGCCGTATCTGGACTCGGTTGCCAGGATCGTCCGGCACCACCACGAACGCTTCGACGGGACCGGTTACCCGGACCGGCTGGGGGGAGATCAGATCCCGCTCGCTTCGCGGATAATCGCCGTTGCCGATGCGTATGACGCCATGACTTCCAGCCGGCCTTATCGTGGGGCCATGGAGCCGGAACGGGCGGCTGCGAACATCAGTGAGGGCGCGGGCAGTCAATTCGACCCCGCGCTGGCGGAAGTGTTCCTGGAACTCTTTTACTCGGGTACGCTGGGTTGACCGGGAGACAGACGTCGCGCGCAAGCGGTCCCTCGTAACAGTCGACCGTCAGGCCCGGGGCTATCTGGCTGGTGCATTGCGGTAAGGAGGCAGCCCTCCTCTCCATGATTCCCCCCCTCCTCGCCCACGGCATGATCCTGGTCGGCATCCCGGCCTCGGTCGAAGGCCTGGACCGCTATGGCTCCTACTACGGAGCCGTAGCCACCAACGAGCCGGAAGAGGTGAATCTGGCCGTGGCCCGATACCTGGGGGGGCGCATCACGGAAGTGGCCCGCCGCCTCGGGAACTTCCGCGAGTGACGTCTCGGCCGGTGGCGCCGTCGGGACGCCGCTCAGTGGCTGAGCGCAAATCCCCGCTGATCTGGGCCAGGAAGGAACCATTACGTTCAGCGGAGAGGAAACTCACCATCCGGAGCGGGTGGAGGGTCGGGCGGCCCACAGCCTGGGGTTTTACCCCTGTGGCGAGAGATCATCGCCATAGAAGAGAAGTATGGCGACGAGACTGGCCTTCTCCGTCTGGGGACGTTCTGGCGGAAGATTGGCCGGACCTGCGACATGCTGGGCCGGTACGAACAGGCGGTCCGGGCGTACGCGGAAGAGGCCCGGGCCTGGAGCTACCTGGGGGAGGCGGCACGCAGCCGTTCTGGTGTACGTGGACTGGGGCAACCGCTGCCAGGATGGGCGTTAACCGCTGCGCGCAAAGCGTACGCCCTGCAGGTGGCGTTGCAACCGCTACAGGGGCTGCAAGTGGTGTCTGATGCCCCCTACCTGCAGGGGCTGGTGAGCAATCTGGCTGGGCTGGGGGTGCCGGTCTTCCTGCGCTTTGGGGCGGAAATGAACGGAGACTGGACGGCTTGGTCGGGGGACCTCGCGGTCTTCGTCGAGAAGTTCCGCCTGGTGGCCAGGGCGGCGCGCAAGGCGAATAATGTGGCAGTGGTGTGGTGCCCCAACTCTGCCCCCGAAGACAACATCGCCCAGTATTACCCGGGCGACGACTACGTGGACTGGGTGGGGCTTAACTTTTACAGTGACTACTACATGAACGGTAGACCGTCAGAACCCTTGCCCTCGCAATACGTGCACCACCAGGGCCGCCTGGCTTCGCCCCTGGAGAAGCTGGACTATGTCTACGCGAAGTATGCTAACCGTAAGCCCGTGATGATCTGCGAGATCGGCGCCGCGCACCGTTCCGTGACGACGGGGGAGGACGTGACCTCCTGGGGGATGTCGCAACTGGGGATGCTCTACGGCAACCTGCCCTTGCGCTTCCCGCGCGTGAAAGCGGTGTTCTACTACAGTGTCGACCAGGGTTCACCCTGCTACCCGGCGGACAACAGGTGGTCGAATTACTGCCTCACCGACAACCAGCCGTTCTTGGGACGGTACCGGGAGCTGGTCTCGCTGCCCTGGTACCTCGAGCGGCCTGGAGATTCTTCTCCGGTGGCCATTACCCGCAGGGGTTCCTGCCCGACCAGCCCATAGCACGGTGGGAGATGGCGGTCCTGGTGGCGAAGGCCCTCAGGCTGTCGCCCGGGGGGCCGGGCGGCTTCAGGGATGAAGCGGATATTCCCGGAGTGGCACGGGGATACGTAACCGCGGTCAGAGACGTGGGGATCATGGTGGGCGACCCCTCAGGGGCCTTCCGCCCCCTAGACGGTGCCACCCGGGGTGAGGCGGCGAAGGTGGTGGTGCTGGCGACAGAAGCCGGCGAATGCCCCTGAACAGCGTGCGTCCAGCATGCGAACATCGACCGGCCTCTGTCGACGCCCACCGGCGCTCAATGGGCGGGGGTGAAGCAGCAGTACCCGATGGCGTCGCACCTGGACTTCATTTCGGCCCAGGTGGCATCGTCGGTGATGACCTCCAGGGCGGTGGGGTAGAGGATGGTGTTTTCCTTGAAGATGTGGTCGCGCAGGTGGAAGCCCACGTAGGCGGTCAGTTGGGCCAGCTCCTCGCGGAGACGGGCGAACTCCATCCCGGGCGCGGCCTCGGCCAGCTCGAGCAGGCGGTGCTTGCGGGGACGGAGGTCGTTGTGCTCCAGCCTCATGATGCGCGGCGGTCCGGTGATACCCCGCTTCTCCAGTTCCGGGAAGAGCACCTCTTCCTCGCGGGCGTGGTGCTTTTCCGCCGCCACCAGGTGCTCGGCCAGGTGGCGGAGCATCTCGTAGGCAGGGTTGGCCAGGTCGTACTCCTTCTCCTTTTGGATGCGTTCGTTCACGCTATCGAGCAGGTCCAGGAAGTGCAGGATCTCGTCGTGCTCCCGGTAGAAGGTGTCCAGCACGTGGCCCGGTGTGAGCCTGCCCCGGACGTCCCGCAGTTGGTCGTCCAGCACCTCCAGGTGGACGGCACACAGGTGCCGCAACTGCTGGGGATCGACACCCTCCTCGATCAGCTTCTGCTCGGCCAGGGAGAGTTCGGCCGGATTGATCTCCCGCAAGAGCGCCCTGGCCTCCTCCCGCACGGCCTCGGCCGCGCCGGGAGTGTTCAGGTTGCGCAGTACCTCCGTGAGACGTTCGACTTTCTCCATTTTCGCACGCTCCTTGAAGTCACGGGCTGTCTGTGCGCCGTTTCACCATTGTCTGTCAGCCACTCACCCGTGCCTTGTCGGCTGGGGGCGCCAGGTGAGCGGGGCTGGGCGTCTTGATCACCAGTACCTGGAAGGCCTCCCCGCGGTCGGCCCGCAGGGCGTGGGGGATCTCCCTGGGGCTCACCGCCAGGTCGGTCTCCCCCACGGGGGTGCTTTCGTCCCTGATGAGGACGGTGCCCTCGCCTTTCACCACGTAGAACAGCACGTCCACCGGCGTCACGTGGAAGGGGACCTCCTCGCCGGGCTGCAGGATGAGGTTCATGACGTGGACGGCGGGGATGTCTACCAGCTTGCGGCCCGTGACCCCGCGGGGGGTACGGGCAGCCTCCACCGACTCCATTCTGATGACCTCCATGAGCGTATCCTCCTTTCCGTACTTGTTTGGCTCGCTCGGGAAGCAGGGTGGCGGGGCGACGGTGACGGTAGGCGCGCAGGGCTACGTACAGCAGGGGGACCACTCCCAGCACGATGAAGGTGGTGTCCGGCAGGACGCGCAGCCACAGCAGAGAGACCGAACTTCCATTTGAGGGTTCCTCCTTCCGTACTTTCTGGACGTCTTTGTCCTCTTTTAGCTGAAAGACTAACCCATCCTCCTCACCGTCCTTCCTGCGACCCCCGGTGGAGGGAGGCCAGATGGGCGAAGTCGATCGATTTGAGGTAGTCCGATACCGCCCGCGCCAGTCCCCCGAGCACGGGGTGCAGGGGGCAGGGCCGGGAGGGGTCGCATTCGCCGGGCCACAGCAGGCACCGGTTGTAGACGATGGGGCCCTCCACTGCCTCCACGACATCGTGCAGGGTGATACGGGCGGGAGGGCGGGCGAGCCGGATTCCTCCTCGGGCCCCGCGGGTAGCCACGACCAGGCCGGCCCGGGCCAGGGCCTGGGTGATCTTGGCCAGGTAGGGCGCCGGCGCACCCTGACGGGCGGCCACCCCTTTGATGTCTCCGCTGTGGTCGGGCTGCCGGGCGAGGTCGAGGACCAGCCGGATGGCATAGTCAGACTGCCTGCTCAGCCTCATGTCCTCGCCTCCTCCTCCGGCCTCATCGGGCGGCCCTCCCCCGGCCTCATCGGGCGGCCCTCCCCCGGCCTCTTCTGCTGGCCCTCGCTCGGCGTCGTGGGGTCGCCCTCCCCTCGCCTCTTCGGGCGGCCCTCCTCGGGCCTCATCGACCCCGCCGGCCTCGTCGGGTGAGCCTCCTCCGGCCTCGTCCGATGATCTCCCGCCGGCCTCGTCGGGTCGCCCTTCCTCGGCCTCTTCAGCTCGCCCTGTTTGCTGGGCGAGTCCGCGGACGATGCCTCTGCCGGCAGGGTGCGGCCGGTGAGCTGTGCGTGGAGTTCGTTCAGCGGGCACCAGGGGACGTGCTCGGTCCCGCACTGCAGGCACACCCGCTCCAGGTCAGCCGGCTCCTGAAGGGCCGCCTCAAGGAAGCCGCGGAGCCCTGCCTCCAGTGCCCGCCTGGCCTCGGGGTCCATGCGTTCGAGGACGCGGCGCAGGGCCAGGTCACGCTTGCGGGTGGCTTCGACGAGGGTTTCCCGCCCGCGCGGGGTGAGGGCCGGGCGTACCTGGCGGCGGTCGCCCGTACGGGGTAGGCGCACCACCAGGCCGTGGGCTTCCAGGCGGTCCACCAGTTTGGTGGCAGCGGGATTGCTGATGCGGAGCCCTCCCGCCACGTCCGTGACCGTGCTTCCGGGGTGAGTGCCTAGGTAGTGAAGACAGGCGAGCTGGCTGGCCGAGATCCGGGCGTTCCCATCGCCGGCATGGGGCAGCACGCGGGAGAAGAGTTCCGTCAGCCTGGTCTGCACGGTGGTGGCGTCGGGGGATGGGGTCCCTGGCATCCGATCCCGGCCTCCTTCCTCGACGGCGTTCCAGAGCCATGAACCTGGTTAAAATATAACCCTGTTAATCGGTCCTGTCAATACCCCCCTTCAGCAAACCCGATCGCGGTGCAGGCACCCCAATTGGGGTGGTGATCGCGGTGCATAGACCCGGGTGCGTGCGGTGATCGGGGTGCAGGGACCGCGATCCGGGTGGCGATTGGGGTGTATACACCCTGGTCCGGCGGCGATCGTGGGTGTATAGACCCCGGTGGGTACGGCGGACCCCCCTGGGATCCTCGCGTCCCCGCCGCCCGGGTGCGGATTCCACCCCCACCTTCCAGCCCCGGCGCGAGGGCGGGTGGTGGCGCCGTTGACGTTCGTCAATGCCGGGGGAGGGTGTTCTCCCTAAGCTGAGGGTGGGGGCGAGTGCCACCCCCATTCGGGAAGGAGGGTTTTCCTATGGGCGGGTTCGACAGGGTGGTTCTGCTTGCCACCGGCCTGGTGGCTGCCTACCTGGTGTGGTTCTTCGCCGGAGAGCACCGCCGGGCGGGGGGCGAGGCCAGCCACAACGTTTACTACACGCTGTCATTTGGTGTTCTCCTGGTGGCCGGGCTGCTGCTCATCGCCTTTGGCTACGGTGTCCTGGCCAGCCCCCTGGTGGTGATCGTGGCGGCCCTGATCCCCCTGGCCCTGGCCACGGGTCTGGTGGCCCAGCACTTCCCCAGCTACCGGGTCACGTACCTGACCTTCGCCGTGGTTGGGCTGCTGGGCATTGCCGCCACCCGCTTCGTGGGACCTGCTGGCCTGGGGACCGCCGTGCTCGCCATCGTGCATTCCGCGGCCGGCCTCACCATCTTCTTCCTGCCCCTGGCAGCCATCCGGCGGGGTCGGGCGAGGCCGCCGTTCGCCCTGGTCACCGTGGGCGGCACGCTGATCGGGATCGGGGGGATTGCCCTGGCCTTCCTCAAGGCGGGCAGACCGATTCTCCCGGCTAGCTTCATCTTCGCCATACTCGCTCCCGTCCTATTCCTCATGACCCTCAGCTTCGCCCTGGGATTCACGAGGAGCAGGTCGGCAGGGCAAGCGTAACCCACAAGGGGCGGCCGCGGGCGCGTCGGGGAGTGGCGCGCCAGGACACATCCCCCTTTGTGTCGAAGGGAGCACACAGGGGGGATGCGCTGGTGCGCAGCAGGGGACCGGCCCGCTGCAGCAATTGCCCGGCTGCCCTGCCGGGCCGCCCGTTTCACTTCGTGCTCAGGGATGGCCAGGTGGAACCGCTGGCCAGTTGCTCGCTGCTGCGCCACTTCCGTGCGGGTGAGTTCATCCTGCGGGAAGGGGAGCCGGTGGACGGCCTGTACGTCCTCCGCGAGGGTACGGCGCGCGTTTTCCTGTCGGACGAGGAGGGGCGGGAGCACACCGTCCGCTACGCCCATCCCGGTGAGGTGATCGGGGGCTGCCAGTTCAACGGGGCACGGCGGTCCAGTTGCTACAGCGTGCTGGCCGTCAGTGATTGTGAAGTATGTCATTTTCCCGCGGGGATTCACGACGAGTTGCTGGCCCGCTGTCCGGACCTGGCGCGGGCTCTGCTGGACGTGATGGCCGACCTGCTGGACGAGTCTTACGTGCGCCTGCGGGAACTGGCCACCACCAACTGCCGGCAGCGACTGGCACGTTTGCTGGTGCGCCTCGCCGAGGGGGAACCGGGCGGTGACGGTGGTGACGGGGGCGGGGGAGGGGTGGTGATACGGCTGCACCGTCAGCGCATGGCGGATATCCTGGGCGTTACCAAGGAGACGGCGGTGCGCGCCCTCACTTCCCTCAAGGCCACCGGGGTGGTGGAGACACGCGGTCAGGCCATTACGATCAGAGACCTGCCTGCGTTGCGGCGTCTCGCCGGCCTCAACTGAGGCGCAGCGAGGGGAGGTGCCGACCGGCCAGCCCGCACGGATGGGCCCGCAGGGATCAGCCCGCACGGATCGGCCCGCAGGCGTCAGCCTGCAGGGGTCAGCCGCCGGGGATTGGCCCGCAGAGATCGGCCGGGGGAGGCACAACCACATGGAACTCAGCATAGTCGACCCGGCCGGGCTGGCCGGCGTGCAAATTGACCATAGTCAATGAGTCGGCACGGTCCCGTCGTTTAGGGTAACATCAGATGTCGTATGTAGCGGGGGCGATCTCCTTGGCGGGACTGAGCAAGCGGCTTCGCTACCTCTTCGGGACCACGCGGGGACTGGTACTGATGGCCACCGCCTGGGATGCGCTGCTGGTGGCCGTGCTGTCGACTCTCTCCGGGCCGCTCCGTGACCTGGGCATCGCCGCCGCCCTGCCCCTCCGCCTGGTGGAGGCGGAGGCGGTGGGGCGTAAGATCATGCTGTATCACGCCCTGGCCATGCCCTTTGCGGCGGCCATCACGTATTTCATACTCGAACTGGTGCCCACCAGCCCCTGGCACGTGCGCACCGTGCGGACCACCATCACGACCGGGTACATGGTGAGCAGCCTCTGTGGGCTGGCGTTCGCCTACCTGTACAGGAGCTGGATCCTGCACGGCCTCTTCGTGGCCGGCCTCACCCTGGTGTTCTATGCCGGCGTGGTGCTGGCCCACGGGCTGTGGCCGGCCCGCCATCCCAACACCGATCCCGCTTACGCCCACTGGGGCCGCATTTCCCTGGAGCGGGTGGCCTTCTTCACCGTGGCGGTCCTCACCCTGGGTTCGGCCGCGCTGGGCGCCGGGGCCGCAGCGTACTTCGGTAACGGATTCGAGGCTTTCCTGGCCGAGGACGCCATCCGCGCACCCCACCACACCGTGGCACAGCTTGCCATCATCGGGCACCTGCACATCATGCTGGCGCTCATCGCCGTGGCCATCATGCTGGTGGTGGGGCGCTACGTGGACTTCAAGGGCGTACTGCACGCGGTGGCCATGCCCATCGCCATCGTGGGCAGCAGCATCATGGCCCTGGCCTGCTGGTCGGTGACGGTGTGGGAGGGGGCCCACACTGCCATCTACGTGGGCGCGTCCCTGGTATTGCCGGCGGCGTTGCTGCTGGTCATATACGCGTGGACGGAGGTCGCGCGGGGAGCGCCGCCGGGGCGACGGTTGGCCGCGGCGGTGGGAGACCCCTTACGCTTCGGGATGCTGTTCCAGCAGATCTACGTCAACTTCGTGGTGACCTTCCCGGGCATGTACGTGGCCTTCAACCTCGATGAGTACTTCCGGGTGATCCCCGCCGAGTACGAGCGGCGGTTCCTGAGCGGTCACTGGCACGTACTCGCCACCCTGTGCGCCACCATCGTGCTTTTCCTGGTGGCCGACTATCTGGGGCAGCGGGGGTGGATCCGGCGGACCCTGGGCTGGGGTGTGCTGCTGGGTGCCGACTTAGCCTTCGCCTTCGCCGTGGTTTACATGTTCGGACCTCCGGGCGTGGATATGACCTGGACCTGGTGGTTCATCGACGTGGGCCTGGGCACTTTCCTCATCGTGCTGGCCGTCTTCCTGGGATGGCGGCTGGTGGACCTGTTCCGACCCCGGGGCGAATGGTATCTACACTTGAGTCAGGCTGGCCGTGCCCCGCAAGCGGCCGCTGCCCTGGCACCGGGAGCAGGTGCCCCCGCACAAGCGGGGAGTGCCCCCGCGCCCGCAGCAGGTACCCTCACACAAGCCGGGAGCAGCCCCGCACCAGCAGACCGGACCGTACGGGCGGGAGGTGAAGCAGATGAACGGTGAGACTGCCGTGCTCGCCGGGCGGGTGAGGTGGACGCACCGGGCGGTGGCCATGGTGGAGGCCACCAAGCTGCGCTCGGTGGTGCTGCTCACCTTCGTAGGGCTGGCAGCAGGGATCTACGTCCTCTTCGGTGAAGTCCCCGCCGCCGCGCGGGCCGGCGCTTCCTGGCGTCTCTTGCTGGGAACCCTGGCGGTGCTGGCCGGCAGCATGGGGATCAACGCCATCACCGGCTACGTGGACCGGCGCATGGACGCCATCATGAGCCGTACCAGGCACCGCCCGGTGCCGTCGGGCCGCCTGGCACCGGAGGAGAGCCTGGGGCTCGGCATGACTCTGGTTGCAGTCGCGGTCGGGCTCACCCTACTCACCGGGCATCCCTGGAGCACCTTCTGGCTGCTCTTCGGGGTGGTGGACGTGGCCCTCATCTACAACGGGTGGTCCAAGCCCAGGACTCCCTGGAATGTGATCCTGGGATCGCCGGGAGGCGGGGCACCGGTGATGGTGGTGGCGTCGGCGGTGAGCGGCCTGGCGGTCAGCGCTTCGTCACTTTTGCTGGCCGCGCTGGTGGTGGCCTGGACCCCCATCCACGTGTGGAGCCTGACCATCCGCTACGTGGACGACTACCGCCGCGCGGGGGTCCCCATGCTCCCCGCGGTCATCGGGGTGGAGCAGGCGGCGCGGTGCGTGGGATGGTCCGCCCTGGCCCTGTGCGCGCTGGCGTCAGCCCTGCCCCGCGTGGTGCACCTCGGCCCCGGGGCCACCGTGGCCCTGGCCCTGTTGCAGGCTCCCGTGCTGGTGGTGAGCGCGCTGGTGATGCTCAGGCCCACCGCTGAGCGGGCCTGGCTCCTGTTCAAGCTGAGCAGCCCGTATCTGGCCGCCCTCTTCCTCCTTGTCTCCCTACGCCCCGTCATCTAACCCCCCAGGTCGCCCCCTGCGCCCTGCCTGTAATGACCCCGCCGCCCAGATCGGGGCGTAGGTGCCTCGATCCGGGGGGTGACCGGGGCGGAGGCGCCTCGATTCGGGGGGTGATCGGGGCGCAGGCGCCTCGATTCGGGTGGTGATCGGGGCGCAGGCGCCGCGGTGCGCGGGATCATCCTGGCACAGACGCCGCAGTGCCGGCGGGGACCGAAGTCGGATGCAGTGGGTGCGTAGCCCGTCCGCGTGCGGGGTGCTGTTGGGCGTGCCGGCTGCCCCCAGGACTCCCTCAGCGGCCCCGGGAAGCCTCGGCGTGGACGGCAGCAAGGGCGGCCGCGCGGGCCTGGTGGGCCAGGTCGATGGCCTTGCCCAGGGTGGCCATGATCTTTTGGGGATTGTGGAACCCGGTGGAGTTCTCAGCCGAGCACCAGTCCCAGTACCACTGGGCCTCGCGGTGCAGGTCTCTCGCCTTCCGGATGGCCTCTGCGTCAGCGTCAGGCAGCGCGGTGGCCCGCTCCATGGCGTCGATGGCGGCCACCAGGGCCCGGCCGGCGCGGTCCAGGAGGTCCTTGACGCGGTCCTGGGTGTAAAACACCCGCTGCTTGAGGAGTTCTGCGTCCTCGGTGTGGCATACGGTGCAGGTCCCATCCAGGTGGCGCAGGGGACTGGTCCACCAGTGAGAAGTGGCCTTCACGTTCCCTTCCCGCCGGTAGGGCATGTGGCAGTCGGCACAGGCCAGCCCTGCCGCCTGGTGGACGCTGCCCTGGAAGACTTCGAAGTCAGGGTGCTGGGCCTTGAGAAGCGGCGTGCCCGCACCGGGGTGGACCCAGTCGTGGAATCCCAGGTCCTGGTAGCAGGCGTATTCCTCTTCGGGGTCGAAGCCCTTGTCCCACGGGAAGGTCAGTTTGCTGGTGCCGGGCTGGAAGTAGTACTCCACGTGGCACTGGGCGCACACGTAGGTGCGCATTTCCCGGCGGGTGGCCCGGTCCACGTCCACCCCACGGCGCGCCATGGCTTCCCGGAAGGCGGGGCGGGTGATGCGCAATTCCATGGTGCGGGGGTCATGGCAGTCACTGCAGCCGATGGGGTGGGTGGCCTCGGCGGACAGATGAGCGAAGGGCATGCTGTAATACTTCTCGTCGTACTTCCTTATCAGGCCGGGGACGTCCGCACTCTTACAGGTCAGGCACACCGCCTGGGTAGGGCTGCGGGGGGTGGAATTCACGTCTTCCAGTGAGTAGACGTGGCCCCGGTCCTCGTTGTATCCCTTTTCGAAGGAGTAACCCTTCCAGAGAGTCTTCATGTAGGGGTACTCGGCCAGCCGGTCGTACGGCTCCGATCCCCCGTACTTACTGGGGCCACGCGACATCTGGGAGTTCTCGCGGTAACTGTCGTACTCGAGCGGATAGTACCTGCCGAAGGCAGTCGGGTCCGTCTCGTCGGGGGCGATCTGGGCACTGATGGCCACGGCGCGCGATTCCAGGTTGCGCATGGTCCACAGGGACCAGCCCGCCAGGGCGACCGCCACCAGCACCAGCCCGGCCAGCAGGAGGAGGGTGATGGACCTCAGCCTGGCCGGAGTCATGAGCTACCCGCCTCCCCGGGTTCGAGCACCGTGGCACGGAATCTCTCGAAGCCCACCCTCTCGATGGTACGCGCCAGGCGCTCGCGGCCGGATCCCAGGGCCCGGTAGGCGGCGATTACCCGCCCGGCCAGGTCGACCACCTCGTCGCTGCTCGTGTTTTCGGTCAGCACCTGGCCCAGGCGGGGACGCGCTCCGCCCTTGCCGCCCACCACCACCGTCCAGCCCCTGGCTTTGCCGAATGCGCCGAAGTCCAGGGTGTAGGACTCCGAGCAGTTCATGGGGCAACCCGAGATACCGAACTTGAATTTGTGGGGAAGGTCGAGCTTACCGATGAACATCTCGTCCAGCCGGGCGGCCAGGGCCAGGGAATCCTGCTGTCCGAGGCGGCAGAGAGTGGTGCCGGGGCAGGCCTTGACGTAGTGCACGCAGGGTCCCAGCGCCGGTGCCAGTCCCGTCCCCAGGTCCTGCTGGATGGCGGGGATGTCCTCGGGTTTGACCCCCGCCAGCACCACGCGCTGGGCGGAACTGAGCTTGATGGCGGGGATGGCGTACTTCTCGGCCACATCGGCCAGACGCCGCAGGATCTGGGGAGTGAGCAGGCCTGCGGTCGGCAGCCTGGCGATGAAGGCGTACGTCTTGCCGTCCCTCTGCAATATGGCTTCGCGCGGCACCTCCACGGTTCTTTCCTCCTCTCGGCGCGCTTTTGTGGTTGAGGCTGTCGGAAAGACCGGAGTGCCCTGAGCCAGCGGTAGGAGGTGGTCAGGGACCGTGGGGAACCCGCCGGTGGCAGTCCAGGCAGTAAGGTCCTCCTCTGGCCGCCGCGTTGGGTACCATGGCGCCGTGGCAGCCCAGGCAGTTCTGCTGGACGACGCGCCTGCCTCCGGGGGCGAGGCGGATGGCGGGCGGCGTGGCACCCGACAGGAAGACCAGTACGTCTTTGCTTCCGGAGTAGGCCTTGGCGATCGGGTACCTGAGCGTGCTGCGGGGAAGGTGGCAGTGGCCGCAGGGGACGTCCCGGTGGGAGGAGCGGAGGTGGGATTCCACCTGGGGTGACATGGCGTGGCAGGAAGCACAAAATGACGGACTGTCCAGGGTGCGGCTCACCACGGGTAGGTTCAGGAGCCCTAAGGTCAGTATGCCGAGAGCCGCGAGCCCGGCAGCCATGGTAGGGACGTACCCGCACATGGTAGCCCTCCGCATGGTAGCCCTCCGCATGGCGACCACGTCTTATCTAGTTGGTTCGCCCCAGGGTGGTGGTAAATCCTGCTCGGGCGTAGCTGGTCATCAGGGAGAGGCCTTCGGGGAGGGGGCGAATCCTGCTCCTGGCGGCCCGAATGGGATGGGTGGAACCACGCCCCGGGGCATCCCGGGAGGGGGTGATGCCATGGGACCTGCGTCCGGAGTCTGGCCCATAATCCCAGGGTGCCCGGGGCGAGAAAGATAGCCGGATCAGAAACGCCTGGCGTGTGCGCGTCGGAGACTACAGGGTGGTGTATGAGGTCGATGACGCGGCGTTTCGGGTCATCGTGTACCGGGTAAGGCGCCGGAAGGAAGTGTACCGGGGCCTGTGATGGGATATACCTACCGCTATGGTATCCCGCCCGTAACTAACATCCTGGGGGTCGAGCTGGCGCTGGCCACCGGGGCGGTGGACGCCCTGGTGATGGACATGCAATGCGCCATGCCACGGCGCGGGTCATTGGTCTGGTCGTCGCAGGCGGTCGGAAGCTGCCGCGCTGGCAAACGGTTAGCAAAACGGCCTCCGCTGCCAGGACGTTCCAGCGGGCGACTGCGAGAAGCCTTGAGCGCCAACGGTTTCAGCGGTCGCGGCGGAGGGGCTTGAGCACCACGATGGGCGTGCACTGATCGTCATTGCCGAATGGGTTGTCGCGCAGGGCTTCCACCAGGGCGTCTACAGAGTAACCTGTGGTGGAGGCGAGGATGTCCACGCAGCGGATGTCGTTGACGTCGGCGACAAGGGCGTCCACGCCGGTGGCCCGTTTGATGGATTCGGCCACCTTCTGGGGATGACGGGGACCCAGCACCACGTGGCGGTCGTACGGCGGCATGGTGCCGGCGATGTCATCGATGAGGGCGAGGGGTTGCCCCGCCACCCGGAAGAAGTCGCCCCGGCGCCCCGCCGCCCGGCCCACCGCAGCGGCCACGCCCCCCAGGAGGATACGGCCCAGCCCCACCTCGGAAATGGCCAGCTGCATGGCCTGCGGAGTCCCCAGGCTGCCGTCCGGGTCGGGGAACTTGCTCAGTACGCGGGCAACCAGCCCGGCCTTCACCTGCGAGGAGGGGATGGCCCGACCCTGCGTCACCGCCAGGGGCGACTCGGCCACGCAGATGACATCGCCGGGTTCGGCGACCCCCTTCGTGTACCGGGCCACCACCTCCACCATGTCGTCGTGCTCGGTGAGGAGGTGAGTCCGCACGGGGATTGCCGCAAGGGCGGCCGGCTGCGGGACATGGGACGGGGGGGCGGCCGTGGAGAGGTAGTCCTTGATGCCCCGGGTGATGGCCTGGGCCGTACGGGCCAGGAAGGTGGTACTGCGCAGCCAGGCTTCGTCAAGGAGGTTGCTGATGCAGACCACTTCGAGGGTCACGGCTGGCACCACTACCCTACGGTCGGGGGGCGCGGTCTGACGCACGCCGCGGTCGGGGAAGCCGGTACGTTCCAGCAGGCAGCGGTGGATGTGTAGGGCCAGGTCGCGGCTGCCCGGGTGCGAGGACCAGGGCAGGCTGCGTATGCCGCGCACCTCGGGATCCCGCAGGTGATCGGTGTGGAGGCTGACCACCATGCTGGCCTGACCCTGGCGGGCAGCCAGAAAGCGGACGCCGGTCGGGACATCCCGGTCGTCGTGCCGGGTGACGAGGGGCACCGCTCCCCAGGCCCGTAATTCGCTGACGAGGTGGCGCGCAAGCTTCAGGGTGACGTCCTTCTCCAGCAGGTTGATGGGGCCCCGGCCGCCCGTGTCTTTGCCGCCGTGGCCGGGGTCAACCAGGACGGTCACCCCGGCCATGATGTGCCGGAAGAGGGAACGGTCGAACCAGCATACCAGCCGATAAGGCCCGTCGCCTTCCAGCGCCAGAGTGGGCGGGACGGGATGCTCCAGGCGGATGGTGGCTGCGAGAGCGCCATCCTTCGGCGCTACCGCCACCTCCTGCACCAGACCGTCCAGGGCGGCGATGCGCACGGGCGGGAAGTTCGGATTCAGCCCTTCCACGATGAGATCAGCTTCCAGTGATCCCGGTGCTGGCCCCTGCCGCTGTGCTTCCACCCGCCAGCGGGCGGGAGGCCGGGTGGCTTCCAGCACCACGGCGGAAACCAAGGCCTGCCCGCTGGGGCTGGACCTGACCGTGGTCCAGACGTTGGTCAACAGGGCGTCCATTTGCTCCCCCGGCTAATCTATATGCTGCCTGGCGTCGGGCAGGCATGACACACGTCCGGGCCTGAGGGAGCCACAGCGGCTGCGGGCAGGGGAGGCCGGTGGCGTCCGCAGCTGCTAGAGCACCCGCAGGTGGCGGAGATCGGCGTCGGCCGGGCCCGAGATACGCAGTCCCGCGCTGCGGATGGCGAGCAGGTAGTCCAGCACCTCGGGGGTCACCACCTCGCCCGGGCCCAGCACCGGTATGCCGGGCGGGTAGCAGGTGACCGTCTCCGCCGAGATGCAGCCGCGCGATCTTTCCAGAGGCACGCTCCGGGAGGGGCGGAAGAAAGCCTCCCGCGGCAATGCCTGGAGCGGAGGTATGGGGGGCAGGGGCGGTACGGCGGCAAGGGGTGCGGCCGATAGCTGCCCCCTCACACGGTCGTCCGGCTGGCGCGTGCCCTCGGGCGGGAACCCGCTTGAGCCGTGTCTGCCCCCCTGGCGGGCCAGGGCGGCCAGGGCGTCGAGGAGGTGGAGGACCTCCTCCCTGGTGTTACCGTATCCCACGATGAAGAGCAGGTTGAACAGATCGGACATCTCCGCCTGGATGCCGTGACGGTAGCGCAGGAGGTGCTCCGCTTCCGGACCGGTTAGCCCCGTGCCGGTCACCCGCACGGTGACCTTGGTCGGGTCCAGGTCGCAAAAGCCCGGGGTGCCCGCGCGCTCGCGCCCGAAGGTCCTGAGGCCGGGGATGGCCGCCACCCCCTCCCGCAGGAGCCCGGCCAGTTCCAGGGCACGGTCCCACAGGTGCCTCCCCTCCCGGACCATCTGGGCGCGGGCGGCATCCAGGGAAGCCATGAGCAGGTAGGAGGCACTGGTACTCTGCAGCACCCGGAGGACGTCTCCCATGTGGGTGGCGTCCACCCGGGGTCCGCGCAGGTGAAGGAGGGAGGCCTGGGTCAGCCCCGACAGGATCTTGTGGACACCCTGGGCGGCGGCATCGGCACCGGCTTCCAGGGCGGGGGTGGGGAGAGCGGGGTGAAAGCGGAAGTGGGGCCCGTGGGCCTCATCGACCAGCAGGGGGATGTCGTGGCGGTGGGTCACGGCGGCGATGGCCTGCAGGTCGGCCGTGACCCCGTAGTAGGTGGGGTTCACCACCAGCACGGCCCGCACCCCGGGGTGGGCCTCCAGCGCGGCGGCGATGGTGGCCGCCTCCACCCCCATGCCGATGCCGAACTCCGCGTCGAGCTCCGGCTGCACGTACACCGGGTGGGCCCCGGACAGGATCAGCCCCGCCAGGGCGGACTTGTGCAGATTGCGGGCCACTACGATCTTCTCCCCGGGGCCGCAGGTGGCCAGCACCATGGCGTGGACCCCCGCGGAGGTCCCGTTCACCAGGAAGAAGGTGTGATCGGCTCCGAAACAGCGGGCGGCCAGCTCCTGGGCCATCTGCAGCACCCCGCCCGGCTGGTGCAGGTCGTCCAGGCCCAGCACCCCGGTGGCATCCACGCGCATGGCCTCTCCCAGCCAGTCGCGCAGCAGATCCGGGCAGGCCCGGCCTCCCCGGTGCCCGGGCATATGGAACCTGATCACCCCCTGGCGGGCATACTCAGTCAGGGCGTCCACCAGCGGGGTGGCAGTAAGGGTCATGGTCTCCATCCCTGCAGCCTCCTTCTCCCCGGCCTCCTCTCCGGCCAGTATATGGGGGCGATCCGTCCCCTGCGCCCGCGGCGTCCCCCGCGCGAGGTGGGACCGTGCCCGTGGTGGTCACGCGCAGCAACTGTGGGCACGGTTGACACCGCGGGAGGCGGGCCGCTATGCTGGGGAAAAGCAAGAGGAGGTCTGAGATCTGGTGCGGGTTGCTTTCCAGGGCGAGCCGGGGGCGTTCAGCGAAGAGGCTATATGGCGGTACTGGCAGAGGTGGGGTGCAGCGACGGAGCACGGCCAGGGCCGCGATGCCGTGAAGGCGCCCGCCGAGGACGGGGGCGCGGGGCGCGAGCGAGCGGAGGACCGGGGCGCCGGGGTCGAGCCCAGGCTGGTGCCCTGTATCACGGTCGAAGAGGTGTTCCGGACCGTCCAGGATGGCCGGGCCGAACTGGGGGTGGTCCCGGTGGAGAACTCCTATGCCGGGTCCATCAACGAGACCAGCGACTTTCTGCGTAGCTTTCCGCTGTATGTACGGGGGGAAGTGATCCTGCCCGTCCGCCACTGCCTGCTGGCCCTGCCCGGCCAGCGCCTGCAGGAGATCCGCCGGGTCTACTCCCACCCCCAGGCCCTGGCCCAGTGCAGTGACTTCATTCGGCGCCACGCCCTGGAAGCAGTGGCGGCCGCCGACACGGCGGGAAGCGCCCGCCTCATCCGCGAAGGGGGCCTGCGCGGGGCGGGGGCGATCGCCAGCGGGCACGCGGCGGAGATCTACGGGCTGGAGGTGCTGGCCGAGGGGATAGAGGACCGGCCGGACAACCAGACCAGGTTCTTCGTCATCGGGAGAGAGCCACTCCGGTTTGCCGGGCCGGCCAAGACTACCCTCATCATGGGGACCGCCCACCGGCCAGGGGCGCTCTATACCTCCCTGGGGGCGTTCGCCCGGCGGGGCCTCAACCTCACCCGCCTGGAGTCGCGGCCCTCCCGGGCCCGTCCCTGGGAATACATCTTTTATGTAGATTGCGAGGGCCACGTCGATGACCCGGCCCTCGCGGAGACGCTGGCCGACCTCGGGCAACTCACCACCTACCTGAAGGTGCTGGGTTCCTTTCCCCCCGACAGGTAGGTGGCGGTGCCCACGGCCACCAGGGTTCCCTCGCCATTCCTCACTTCGGCCATCCCTACCGCCAGGGTACGCCCCCGGTGCACCAGGCGGCCCTCGGCCACCAGCCTGCCTTCACTTACGGGCGCCAGGTAGTTCACCTTCATCTCGATCGTCGGGGAAGGCCTGCTCACCTGGGCCAGGTCGCCGATGAGGGCCGTGCCCACGGCACAGTCCACCAGGGCGGCGCACAGGCCGCCGTGGGCGGTGCCGTATACGTTGAGGTGGGTGTTATCCACGTCCACCTCCAGGCGGGAACGGCCGGGGGCAATCTCCACCAGGCGGATGCCCATCAGGCGATAGAAGGGGGAGTCGTTGATGCGTTCGCGGAGTTCGTCAGGGTGCACGGTCGGGTCCACCTCCGGGTGGGCGGCGAGGTGCAGGCCGCCGGTGAGGGATGTGGGCGTCCGGTGAAGGACGGGGGCGGGCGCCGAGGGGTGCAGGCGGCCGGTCTGGATGCCGGCGGGGTGACGTCTCAGCGACCGCGGTATACCTGCTCCTGGTAGTCATACACCAGCCGGGAGATCTCGGATATCTTTCTGAACCCGGCCTCGATATCCTGCTGACCCTGCGAGAGGATGCAGAGGATGTAGGGGTGGGACGAGAACACGATGCCCACGTCGTTCGACACCCCGGTGATGTCCCCTTCCTTGTGGGCTACCTGCAGCCCGGGCGGTAGCTGTCCGGGCAGACCCACGTGCCAGATGGTGTGGGAGAGGTCGTCGATCATCCTCCAGCCCAGTTCAGGGTTCTCGCGGGCCAGCCGCAGCACGGCCTGCAGGTAGATGGCCATGTCCCGGGCGGTGGTGGGTTCACCGCCGTCCAGGTTGGGGTGCGAAGCCCCCAGGGAGGCCGCGAACTGCCGGATGTTGTCTGCTCCCAGGTGCCGCACCAGCATGGCCTTGGCCACGTTATCCGAGAGGGTGATGGCCAGGTTGGAGAGCACCCGCAGGGAGTACGTCTGGCCGTCCCCGGCGAAGAACTGCAGGGCGCCGGCGCCCGTGCGGTAGTCCGTGGCGGGCTGGTAGGCCACCCGGTCGGCCCAGCTTGCTCTACCCTGCGCCACCAGGTGATTGACGTAGAGCACGATGGGCACCTTCACCGTGCTGGCCTGGGGGATGGGCAGGTCGGCGTTGATGCCGAAGTCCCGCCCCGACTGCAGGTCCAGGAAGTAGACGGCGTAGGTGGCGGGATCGCCGGCCAGGTAGCCCTGGATCTGTTCCCGCAGGGGCTCGTATGCGGGTTGCCATTTGGGCATCGTCCCGCCCGGCGCCGCCAGGGGTGCGCCGGCGGTGGTGATAACCAGGGCAACCGGCAGCATGATCAGCATCAGGCTGAACAGGATGCGTCTTTTCATTATGATGCTCACCTCGATTCTCTCGCGTTCGGCACGCACACAATGGCCCGGCGGGAAGCCGGGCCGCATATGCCGATGGGTCGACACAATTGTATCACAGGCAAAGTTGCAACACAACTAAGGACCAATTTTGCCGTCCTTGAGGTCCCACCACCGTTCCCTGGCCTCAAGGGGAGGTGTGCCGGGAAGGCCCTCCACCCGGAACAGGAGGGTGTGATTGTCTTTCCAGCCCGTGATGGATATCCGGCAGGCGGAAGGAGGGAACTGGTTCATGGCAGGGAAAGGGATACGCGTGCCCCGGGGTATGGCATACGCCGACAGGGTCGTGCCCCCGGCGGGTGAGAGCACCTGCACCACCAGGTAGCCGTCCCCGGGGGCCCATGAGAGCGCTCCGATGCCGCCTTCGAAGTACAGGTCGAGAGCAACGGGGCGGCGATCCCGCAGGTTGAGGTAGCCGATCAGGGGATGGAGGCCCGCCGTCGTCCACGCCACCCGGTTACCCCCGGGCGAAAGGGCACAGGGGCCGAAGCCGTCCTTCCCCACCCCGAAATCGGCCTGGCTCCCCTGGGGCCGGAAGGTGGCCGGCAACTGGGCCAGTTCCAGCAGTTTGATCTTCTGGCCGGTACCCCCGGTCAGATAGAGGGTTGGCCCTTCCGCCACCAGGCTGAACCGCGGGGGCAGGGTGGCCTCGGCGTCCCGGCGCACGCCCTCCAGGAAGTTGAGCAGGTTGGTCAGGGGCTCCGGGATGGGGGACACGCTGCCCACGGTCACCCGATAGCGGCGGTCGGGGGCGCGCACCTCCACGGTGCGGAAGAGCTCGTCGGCGGGCTGAGGCTGGCTGGCGAACCGCTCCGGGAGGTGGGGCCAGTCCACCTCCTGGGCCAGCCGGGTAAGGGTGGTGGCCTGTTCGGGGGTAAGCCGGCCCGATGCCTGGCGCGAGGGATCCTTGCCGTCCCGGTACGTCCAGCTACCGGCGGCGTCCACGTCAAGGGCCAGGTCAAACCCGGCAAACCCGCCCCGCACCAGGTAGGTGTAACCGGTGGGGTGGAGAGGGGGCTGGGGCCACAGAACGTAGGTTACGGCCAGGGCCGTGCCCAGCAGTCCCAGGATGACGAGCAACCAGCGACGGGCCATGCCGGTCATCCCCTCCGGTACCATATGATTCCCTTCCTGGCATCATCTTACCTGTTGTCCCCAGCCGGGATTGAGGCGGTCGGCCAGGGCGGGCGGGAAGGAGAGGGTGGCAGGGTCGCCGTCGGAGACGTACCTGTCCTGGTGGTGCTTTGCCAGGAAGGAGAACCATTTGTCCAGATCCTCGCCGAATGCCTGCACCCGGGGTACGGCTTCGGGGCGGAAGGAGCGGGAAGCCGGAGCGGGCGCGGGCTCGGCGCCCACCAGCATCACTCCCAGGTGCTGGTAGGCGGTGCCCTCGTACTCGCCGGCCAGGAGAAGGTGGCGTTCCGCGGGAGCCTCCCCGAAGGGCAGGGCCAGGGACGTCATCTCGTAACCGGGCAGGACCTGGCGCACCCGGGCCTGGGGGAGGGCCAGCTCGCGCTGGATCTCCTCCGGACCCATCTTCTTCAGGCTGGCGTGACTGAGAGTATGGTTGCCGATCTCCATGCCCATCTCCTGGAGGAAGGCGAGCTTATCCTTCCAGCAGTCGGGCTGTCCGAAGGGAGTGGGGAAGAGTACGTAGAACGTGGCGGCCCGGCCGAAGTCGGGGTGTTGGGCGCAGAAGTCAAGGAGCACTCCCACGGCACAGCTGGGGTCGATGTAGCGATCGCCGACCTTGAGGGGGTGGGGAGGGGGCCCCTCGCGGTGAGGGGGTGGAGGCGGTTCCTGGCCGGGATCGAGCAAGCGGAACTGGCCGCGCGAGGAATCGTCGAAGGTGAGGACCGCGGGCGAAAAGCCGGCGGGGATGTCGATCCTGCCCCGCAGGTAGTCGGTGAGGCTGATCAGGCGGTATCCTTCCCGGTAGAGGCGTTCCAGGTCGGCCCGGAAGTTGGCGGGGGTGCGGGTCCACCGGCCTTCCTCGGCCCCGATGTTGTGGTACTCCAGGATGAGCACCCTGCCCAGCTCGTTGGCGGGGGCGGGTTCGGGCAGGCCGGCCCGATAGTCCACCCCGGCGGTGTAAACGTTGGCGGGGTTCCAGAGCAGCCACTGGTCGATGCCCTCTTCGTGGGCGGCGCGGATCTGCGCCTCCACTTCCGCGCGCCCGTAATGGATGCCCAGGCTGAAGTCCTGCAGCCAGGGGCGGATGATGGCCCGGCTGCCGCGCGCCTTGGCCTTGGCGTCCTCCAGGGCCCGCTTCACCACCTGGTAGGGGTTGGCCTCGGGTACGGGCAGGCCGTATATGCCGGGATTGAAATAGTGGGAGGGGTAGACCATGGGGGAGATGTAGTCCACCACCTGGCAGATGGCGGAGAAATCCTGGCCAATGCCCATGTCGTCGGCGGTGGTGGTGGTGAGTCCGAACACGTCGGCGGAAAGGAAGGCGCGGCCGGCCAGCTTCTCCTGCGCCAGCCGCAGGAACTTCAGGATGGCCTGGATTTGGCTGAGGCCCTCCGGGTTGTCCAGCACGGCGGTCCTGGCCACGCGCTGGGGGTTGTCGGGGAAGCGCACGTAGTCGAACTGGACTTCGTCGAACCCCAGCTTCACCGCCTGCTCGGCCAGGTCCACGTTGTACCTCCAGACCTCGCGCGAGTAAGGGTTCGTCCAGTACATGCCGCTGTGATCCCGCCACGGCTTGCCCTGGTGGTCGCGGATGGCCCACTCGGGACGGGCTTTGGCCAGTACCGGGTCCTGGAACACCACGATGCGGGCGATGAGGTAGATACCCCGCGACTTCAGGTCCCGCACCAGGGCGGGCAGATCGGCCATGCGGGGTCGTACCGCTCCGATTTCCCCGAGCAGGGGGAGGGGCAGGGGATAGGGAACGGTACCGGAGTTGTCCTTGAGGTCGATCACCATGGCGTTGAGCCCCGTCCCCTGGACGTGGTCCACCAGCTGCTGAAGGCGTTGAGGCATCCCCGCCACGTAGGAGGTCAGGTATATCCCCCGGGCGCGCACCGGTGCGGGCGGGCCTTGCTGCGCCGGGAAAGCATAGCCGGGCGAACCGGGGCCGGGTTGCTCCCCCGGGCCGGGGGTGCCGGGGCCGGGCCCGCCAGACGGAGGAGCGGACCCGTTGGGGGTGGCGGCGGGACCGGGGAGGGAGGGCCCGCCGGGAGGAGGGAGGAGCCACGCCTGGGTGGCGGAGAGGGCGACGAGGACGACTGCGAGGAGGAGCAGGCTGACGTACGGTGCGCGGTGTCTGGGTGTGACCAAAGCGAGGGCTCCCTTCGGGTGAGTTCCGCCATTACTGACGTTTTCGGGAGGCGTTTCGTTTCGTGACCCGGCCACCCCCCAGGATGCGGTAGGTGGTGCCCGCCCAGGTCACCCGGCGGACGAGAAGCGGCGCGGGCCAGAGCACCGCCGCCACCAGGTCGGCCACGGGTGCCAGCACCGCCACCCAGGGATCGGAGGCACCCGCCAGCCGGGGTGGCAGGGAGGCAGCCAGCACCCGGACGAGCGCGACGGCCAGGACGGGGGCCCAGGCCGGCAGGAGCGGTGCGCCCTGGAGATGCATCGCCAGGCCCCAGACCAGGGCCGCCGCTACGGGGTGGGTGAGGTACGACAGGGCATACGCGCGGGGGGTGTGATGGCGCAGGGTGAGAAGCCAGCGCAGGAAGGTGGAGAGGGCCTCCCCCCACGCCCGCCGGCCGCATCCCACCCTCACCCAGCCGCAGGGCACCGCCCGGTAACCTGATGCCTGCACCAGTTCCCCCAGCCGGGCGTCGTCTGCCAGGTACCCGGCCAGAGCCGCCATTCCCCCCACTTCCTGGAGGACGTGGCGGTGGACCAGGACCAGCGCCCCGGTGACGGGCTGTCGCCGTCCATAACTGGCGATGGGGAGCAGGAACGTGCCCACCTGGGCGTTGGCCCAGGCCTGCAGGAGCAGGCCGGGGAGCGTCTGCGCACCCGTCCAGCAGGGTAGCGCGTAGGCCAGTCCCACCCCCGGCCGGTCGAGGGCGCGGACCAGCCGGGCCAGCAGTCCCGCCGGAGCCCGGACGTCGGCATCCCAGAAGGCCAGGACGGGGTAGCGGGCCTTTCCCACCCCGGCATGGAGTCTGCGCACCTTATCGGTGGCCCCGGGCAGATCTTCCGCCGCCTGCGCTGTCGGCGGCTGCCCTTCCGCGGGCTGCTGCTCCGGGGGGATGGAGGCCACCACCACCGTCTCCAGGGATCCCGGGTATTGCTGTCCCGCCGCGCTGCGGACGGCGGGCGGATCTGCACCTGCCGGCGGAGAGTCCCGGGCCGCCACCGGTATGATGACCGAGACACCCGGGTGCGCGGGCACTTCCTTCAGGCGCCGGCGACCGGGGCGACCGGGCGTTCGGGGATGGCTGCCCCGGGGGCCAGCAGGGGCAGAGTCACCCGCACGGTGGTGCCCTTGGCGGTGCTGCGAATGCGGATGTCTCCCCCGTGCTGGGTGACTATGTTGCGGCATATGGCCAGTCCCAGCCCGCTTCCCCTTTCCTTGGTGGTCACAAAGGGTTGGAACAGCCTGCCTTTGATCTCTTCGGGAATACCCGGGCCCTTGTCGGCCACGGTGATGACGAGGCTGCCCGATGATTCCAGATGACGGAGCCGCACCCAGACGATGCCCCCGGAAGGCATGGCTTCCAGGGCGTTGAGGAGCAGGTTCAGGATGAGGTGGGTGATCTGGCCCGGGTCGGCACATATCTCGGGCACCCGGGCCGGCCCGGTCATGCGAATCTCCACGCCGCGGGCCACAGCCGTGGCCTGGATCAGGCTGATGGCGTTCTTGATGATTTCGTCAGGCCGGCATTTCTTCAGGTGCGGGCGCTGGGGCCGGGCCAGAAAGAGGAGCCCCTGCACCAGATGGTCGATGTGCTCCAGCTGGTTCCTTACCCTCTGGCAGATTTCCCGGTCCCGTTCGTCCGGAATTCGGTTGTGCAGGAGCTGTATGTACCCGTCCGCCACGGCGAGGGGACCCTTTATCTCATGCACCACAGTGGCCGCAAGCTCTCCCACGGTCGCCAGAGCAGAGATCCTGGGATCTACACTCATGGTGTGACATCTCCCTGCGGGAATATGCTCACATGGCCCTTACGGAGGTGAACTGGGAGGTGAACTGGGAGGTGAACTGGGAGGGGGAACTGCAGGAGGAACTCCGGGAAGCAGGGGTACGCCCGGAGCGTGTACCTGGCAGTATTCCCGGGGTGCCTCTTCCGCCGCATCGAGCGGCACTCTCCCCTTGGGATCGGGGGGATATGGTTGGGGACGCCGGATCATCACTTTCTCCTGCGCGTTGGGGCAGAACGGGGTGGCCAGCTGGCCGCTGTCGGGGCAGACGGTGACCAGGACGTGCACGTCGCAGGTGGTCGTGGGTTCGGTACCCCGGCGGAATAGCTCCTGGGTGACCTGGTCGTCCGGGCACAGGGACGAGGGGAGCTTGCCCGACTTGTTGCAGATGGGCAGCGACACCAGGCCGGCAGGCCTTTCCCAGTCGGCAGGGGGCAGGTCGCGGCTGGCTTCGCTCATCAGCTCCCTCCACATGCGGGCGGGGTAGCCTCCTCCGGTGGTCCCGGGGGGCATGGTCTTCTCCTGGTCGTACCCCATCCACACCGCGGTCACCAGCTGGGGCGTGTACCCCACGAACCAGGCGTCCCGCCAGTCGCTGGTGGTTCCCGTCTTCCCTGCGGCGGGTCGGCCGATGGCCGCGGCCCGTCCCGTTCCCCACGGTTTGGTCATCACCCCCTTCAGACAATCTGTCATCATGTACGCAGTTTCCGGAGAGATCACCACCTCGCGCTGGGGCCCGGACTGCTCCAGCACGTTGTCGTCCCGGTCCACCACCTTGAGGACGGCCAGGGGTTGCACCTTGACTCCTCCGTTGGAGAAGGCGGAGAAGGCCACCGCCATGTCCAGGGGCCGCACTCCTTCGGTCACGCCGCCCAGGGCGGTGGCCAGGCCCATGTCGTTGTGCTTGCCGGAGGTGACCAGGGTGGTGATCCCCAGCTTCTCGGCCATCTCCACCCCGGTCTTTACGCCCATGGCGTCCAGCACCTTCACCGCGGGCACGTTGCGGGACTGCTCCAGGGCCCGTCGCGCCGTGATGAGTCCCAGGAACTTGTAGTCGTAGTTCTCGGGACGGAAGAAGCCGGTCTCGGAATAGGGATCGGGCCAGGCTGCGGGAGCATCGTCCAGGATGGTGCCCGTCCCCCACCCGGCCTCGAAGGCGGCAGCGTAGTCGATCACCGGCTTGAAGGCAGACCCCGGTTGCCTCTTGGCCAGGATGCGGTTGAACTCCCGCAGCTTGCGGTGGTCCCGGCCCCCCACGATGGCCCGCAGGTACCCCGTCTGGGTATCCATGACTACCACCGACGCCTGCACCGAGGGCTGGCCTTCTTTGAGGGGGAAGGGACGATCCAGCAGCTTGACGGCCCGCTCCGCTGCCTTCTGGATGCGGGTGTCCAGGGTGGTGTAGACCTTGAGCCCGCCGTGGAACACCTGATCGGCCGGATAGCGGGCCAGCAGGTAGTCCAGCACGTAATCCACGAACCAGGGGGCCGGATACGCCTGGGCGTTTTCCAGGCCCACCAGCTTGATGGGCTGGGCCGCTGCTTTGTCCGCGGCGGCACGGTCCAGAAAGCCATACTTGACCATCTGGTCGAGGACCACCGACTGCATCTGCTTCGCCAGGGAGAAGTTTACGTACGGCGAGTACAGGTTGGGCGCCCTGGTGATGCCGGCCAGCATGGCGCCCTCCGCCACGGTGAGATCGCGGGCGTCCTTACCGAAGTACAGCTGGGCCGCCGCCTGCACCCCGTACACCCCGTGCCCCAGGAATATCTGGTTCAGGTACATCTCCAGGATCTGATTCTTGGTATACTCCCGCTCCAGCATGACGGCCAGGATGGCTTCCTGCACCTTGCGACTGAGGGTGCGCTCCTGGGTGAGGAAGGCGTTGCGGGCCAGCTGCTGGGTGATGGTGCTCCCCCCCTGGGCGATACGGCCGGTGGTGACGTCCTCCCACAGGGCCCTCCCGATGGCGCGCAGGTCCACTCCGGCGTGGTAACGGAAGCGGGCGTCCTCTGCCGCCAGGAAAGCGTCCTGCACGTGGGTGGGGATTTCCTTGAGGTCCACGTAGATGCGTTTCTCCCGCCCGGGGATGGCGGTCACCAGGTTGCCGCTGGCATCGTAGATCAGGCTGGACAGGGCGGGGTCCGGTTCCATGGCGGCCAGCACCGGGCGCACCCGGTAGATGCCCGCGGCCAGGAACCCTGCACCCGTACCCAGGATGAGGGCCAGAAAGAGGACCAGCGATGCTGCTCCGACACGAACCACAACGCGCACGCAGGCGAAACTCCCTTCGTGATTCCCTGATTCGTCACTGCATACCCGGCTTCCTCCCCAAGACCTGTACAAATATACTCTCATAGTGATACTCATTTTATGTATGTTACCCCATAGTCACATGCTTTCGATAAATCGCACCGATGTTCTACCGGCGGTGATCCGGCAGGGACCAGTAGCCTCTCTGGCAGGCGGTGGCCCTCAGTCCGCAGGTGAGCCTCTGGCGGGCGGGCGCGGGCACGTGGTACAATGGCGCGAGGTAGAAACGGGGAGTGGGAAAGAGTTGAACGGCACGCGCGACCAAATGGAGACGCTGCTGCGGGGAGCCGCAGCGGTGTGGTTGCCCGAGGAGCTGGAGGGCAAGCTCAAGGAGGCAGCGGAGAACGGGCGCGCCCTGCGGGTGAAGCTGGGTGCCGACCCCAGCGCTCCCGACATCCACCTGGGGCACGCGGTGGTGCTGCGCAAGCTGCGCCAGTTCCAGGATATGGGGCACCAGGTGATGTTCATCGTGGGCGACTTCACGGGGCGGATCGGAGACCCCTCCGGTCGTTCGGAGACGCGCAAGCCGCTCACCGAGGAGGAGGTGCGGGCCAACGCCCGCACGTACGAGGAGCAGGTGTACCGCATCCTGGATCCCGGGCGCACCGAGATCCTCTTCAACTCCCACTGGCTGGGCCGCTTGGACTTCTATCAAGTGGTGGAGCTGTGCTCCCGTTACACGGTGGCCCGCATGCTGGAGCGGGATGAGTTCGCCGCCCGCTTCCGGGAGGGTCGGCCCATCAGCGTGCACGAGCTCCTCTACCCCCTGGCCCAGGCTTACGACTCCATTGCCACCCGCACCGACGTGGAGCTCGGGGGAACCGACCAGACCTTCAATTTCCTCCTCACCCGGGACGTGATGCGGGAGTACGGTTTGATCCCCCAGGTGGTGCTCACCATGCCCCTCCTGGTGGGCCTGGACGGAGTCCAGAAGATGTCCAAGTCCCTGGGCAATTACATCGGGATCACCGAACCGCCCGACCAGATGTACGGTAAGACCATGTCCGTTCCGGACAGCTTACTCGGCGCATACTTCGAGCTGTGCACCGACGTGCCCATGGCAGAGGTAAGAGCGATGATGCGGGACATGGAGGCGGGTCAGCTCAACCCGCGCCAGGCCAAGATGCGGCTGGCCCGCGAGGTCGTCACCATCTACCACGGGGCCAGGGCAGCGCGGGTGGCGGAAGAACGCTTCGTGCGCGTATTCTCCCGGCGGGAGATCCCCGCCGACGTACCTGAAAGGACCGTTTCCCTCCGCGAGGCAGGCGTATCGGACCTCCCCTCTCTGGGGCCCGTAACCGGGCCGGGCCGGGCAGCGGCCAAGGGCGCGGCGGATGCGCCCGCAGGCGAGGCTCCTGTGCGGGTGTGGTTGCCCCGGTTGCTGGTGCTGGCAGGCCTGGCCTCATCCCACAGCGAAGGGCGCCGTCTCATCGAGCAGGGTGGGGTGCGGCTCAACGGGCTGCAGGTGACCGACCCGGAGGCGTCCTGCGAGGTTCCCAACGAGAGTGTCCTGCAGGTGGGCTGGCGGCGCTTCGTGCGCGTGCGCTGGGCCCCATAACATATTCTGCCCGCTTCGCGCCCGCCGCCGCGTCCCGCGTGACCTGCGCGCAGCCTGCAGCGTCCGCGCGCGGCCGCACCACCGCCGCGCGCGCCCCCTCCGCGCGCACCGCCACCGCCGTGCGGGCATAAGCTGGCTGGGCGAGGATGATACCGTGAGTCTCCGCGGCTGGTGGTACCGCTCCCTCCTCTACCCCAGGTGGCGGAGCCGGGGGAGGGGCAGTGCGGGGGGACGAACGCGGCCGCGCTCTTCCCGGCGGCGGAGGTGGACGGCGGCGGTCGCAAGCTGCCTCGTCATCCTGGCCCTGGTGGGCTGGGCGGGCGCCGGGCAGGTGATGGCTTCTCTGTGGGCTCGGGCCGAGGGGGAAGCGGTCCTGCTGACCAACCAGGCCGTCTACCGGGCCCTGGATCAGGTAATGGCGGAGTATGCGGGCCGGGACCTGATCCGGGTACAGCCGGGGGACGGGGGTCAGGTGCGGTACGTGCAGCCCGACATTGCCACGATGCAGCGCATGGCAGCCGGGGTGCTGGCCGCCCTGCAGGAAGAGATCCGCCGGCAGGATCACTGGCTGTTGTACATTCCGCTGGGCCAGCTCCTGGGCAACGGTCTGTGGGCGGGGTGGGGCCCCCGCATTCCGGTACGGGTGAGCCCGGTGGGGACGGCGCGGATAGATTTCCGGGACAGCTTCGAGGGGGCGGGGATCAACCAGACCCGGTACGCCCTGTACCTGCACGTGGTGCTGGGGGTGACCGTGGCCAGCCCCTTCTGGAGCCGGTGGGTGGAAACCACCTGCTCCATTCCCGTGGCCCAGACCGTCATCGTGGGAGAGGTACCTCCGGGAATGCTGTACACCCCGCGTTGACAGGCCTCCTGCACATTGCTACGATAGAGCACGGCACGGGACGTGCTGTCAGGAGGTAGGCATGGAGTACCTCCGGCAGGCTTCAGCAGTGGTGGTGGGGGCCGGCGGCCTGGGCTCTGCTTCCAGCCTGTATCTGGCCCTGGCGGGCATCGGCAGGCTGGGTTTGGTGGACGGCGACGCGGTGGAGATGTCGAATCTGCAGCGCCAGGTGATTCACTCCACGCCCGACCTGGGGCGACCCAAGGTGGAGTCAGCCGCCGACAGGCTGAGAGAGGTTCGACCCGATCTCGAGATCGACCTCTACCCCGTACGGCTCACCAGGGATAACGCCGAATCTGTCCTGGCCCCGTACGGCGTGGTGGTGGACGCCTGCGACAACTTCGCCACCAGGTATCTCCTGAACGATGCCTGCCACCTGCTGGGGAAGCCCCTATCGTACGGTGCGGTGTTCCGCTTCGAGGGTCAGGCCAGCCTGTTCTTCCCCGGAGAGGGGCCGTGCCTGCGTTGTCTTTTCCCGGAACCTCCGCCCGCGGGGTCGGTACCCACCTGCCGGGAAGCCGGGATATTCGGTCCGGTGCCGGGGCTCATCGGTTGCCTGCAGGCCATGGACGTCATGCGTTACCTGACCGGGCGGGGGGAGACCTACCGGGGCAGGCTGCTTCTCTATGATGCCCGCCTCATGACCTGGGACGAGGTGGCCCTGAGCCGTGACCCCCGCTGCCCCGTGTGCGGGGACGGGCCCCGCATCACCCGCCTGGCGGATGATTACGGCACCTGCTGAGGGGCGGGGTGCACTCCGCGGCGAGCGGGGGGCTGGGGGAGGACGAAGCCGGAGGAGTTCATGACGCCGGTACTCACTCGGGAGGACATGGAGAGATATGGTCGGCACCTCCTCCTCCCCGGTTTCGGGGTGGAGGGGCAGCGCCGCCTGCTGCGGTCTGCTGCTGTGGTGGTGGGTTTGGGCCGCCAGGGCCTGGCGGCTTCCCTCTACCTGGCTGCCGCCGGTGTGGGCCGCCTGGGTCTGGTGGACCCGGAGGAGGGGGAGAGCCTCGCTCACGTCCACTACCCGGCGTGGGGAGGGGACGTGGCCGGAAGGGGTGCATCGCGCCGCCTGCGGGCTCTCAACCCGGCCGTGGACGTCGATGAGTACGTCGGGACGGACATTGCCGGCCTGGTGCCCAGGTACGATGTTATAGTGGGGTGCGTCGGCTCGGCCAGATGGCGGCAGGAACTGAACCGGCTGTGCCTGGCCGGCGGCAAGCCCCTGGTGGGGGCGACGGTACGGGGGTGGGAAGGACGGGTACTCACCGTGGTACCCGGAGAGGGGCCGTGCTGGAACTGCGCCTTTCCGGACGACTCCGACGGCCCGATCACCGGGGGCCTCGGGATCCTGGTGGCGGGGGCCATGGGGGTATTGCAGGCCGCCCTCGCCCTGAAGATCCTGCTCGATCTGGGAGATCTGCTGTCCGGGCGGTACCTCTCCTTTGACGGTATGACCGGACGCTTTCGCGAGGTGGAATGTCACACCGATCCCGGATGTCCCTACTGTTCCGGCCAAAAGGGGGAATGAGCATGCAACGGGGATCGCGCTCCCGCAACCGTATCCGGCACGGCCGCCTGCGCGGGTGGCGGGTGGTGCACAGAGCAGGGGGACAGCTGGTGATCGTCCGCTGGCTGGTACGCAGCCGTTACGGGGTAGTGGGAGTGGTGCAGAAAGTAGACTACTGATGAGAGCGAGGTGAGGGCATGTCCGGCCACAGCAAGTGGGCCAACATCAAGCATACCAAGGCCAGGAAGGATGCCGAGCGCGGAAACCTGTTCTCCAGGCTGGCCCGGGAGATCATCGTGGGTGCTCGCCACGGCGGCGGCAACCTGGACGCCAACACCCGGCTGCGGATCGCCGTGGAGAAGGCCCGCGACGCCAACATGCCTGCCGACAACATAACCAGGCTCATCAAGAGGGGAACCGGCGAACTGGAGGGCGTGACCTACGAGGAGCTCACCTACGAAGGTTACGGACCAGGCGGCGTGGCCATCATGCTGGAGGTGGTCACGGACAATCGCAACCGCACCACCAGCGAGTTGCGGTATCTGTTCTCCCGGCATGGCGGGAGCCTGGGTGAGACCGGGTGCGTCAGCTGGATGTTCCGCAAGCGCGGGTACATCTCTCTGGACCGCAGCGTGGGGGGCGAGGACGCCATCCTCGCCGTGGCCCTGGAAGCGGGGGCGGAGGACTTCCAGAGCGATGAGGAGTCTTACGAGGTGATCACCGCTCCCGAGGATGTGGGCCGGGTGAAGGCGGCCCTGGAACAGAGCGGGATGCGCCCGGAGGTCGCCGAGGTCACCATGGTGCCCCAGACGACGGTGCGCGTGTCGGGCAAGGAAGCCGAGCAGGTGTTACGCCTGGTGGATGCCCTGTCCGAGCACGATGACGTGCAGCGGGTGTTCTCCAACTTCGATATGGCACCCGAGGAGATGCGCCGCCTGGCCGTCTGAATATGAGGATAAGCCCCCGGGCAAACTAGGTTTGCCGGGGGTTCTGGCTTTGTTGAGGGCGAAACGGTATCTCATCGTCCTGGGCGTGGCAGCCGCGGTGCTCACCACGGTTCTCGTGCTGTCCCCCTTTTACCGGGGTCACGATCGGGCAGTGGACCGCTCCCCCGTGGTGGGGGAAGGGGCGACGGTGCTGTACCGTACCACCTACCTGCTGTGCGGCTACCGTGAGGAGCGGGAGGCTGCCGTGTGGCCGGAGCTGGTGGGCTGCACCCAGGAGGAGTTCATGAAGCACCACCCGGGGTGGACCCTGCTTTCCTTCAGTCCCACCCGCATCGAACTGGAGCGCCAGGTGGAGGCCATTTGCCCGGACATGGTCAGCTATCGCTTCCTCACCATCTCGGACGGCAAGGTGGCCGTGTACTACGGGCGCAGTCGCGATCACCTTCTGCTCAAGGAGGTGACGCCGGTGGATGCCCGGACCCTGCTCCCGGAAGACCGGGAGCTGCTGCAGCAGGGCGTGCTGGTGGAGGGCGACGGCGAGGTGACCCGCTTCCTGGAGGGGCTGGGGGACTGACCCGCCCGGTGGGGAGGATTGGATGGACCGGTCGTCGAAACGGGGCATATCGAGGGATTGCCTTTGCGCGTATTGGGAATCGATCCCGGGACGGCTGCCCTGGGGTACGGCGTGGTGGAAGAACGGGAAGGAGCACTGGCCTGCGCCGGATACGGTTGCCTGCACACGCCCGCCGGGATACCCCTGGCCGAGCGGCTGCTCCGTCTCTACCGGAGCCTGCAGCAGGTGGTGAGGGAGTATGTTCCCTCCGCCGTTGCTGTTGAGGAGATATTCTTCTGCCGCAACCAGCGCAGCGCCTTCGCGGTGGGGCAGGCCCGGGCGGTGGCGTTGCTGGCGGCGGCCGAAGCCGGGCTGCCCGTCTACGAGTATTCCCCCCTGCAGGTGAAGATGGCGGTGGTGGGATACGGCAGGGCCACCAAGACCCAGGTGCAGGACATGGTGGCCCGCGGTTTGGGCCTGGAGTCCCACCCCCGTCCTCAGGATGCCGCCGACGCCCTGGGGGTGGCGGTGTGCTGCTTGCTCAACCGGCAGACCCTGTCCCGCGTCGAGGAGGCGGGCATGGCAGAGGAGGGCCGGGCGGGGGCCGGCCCTTGGGGCCGGGCGGAGGTGGGGGAGGAATGATCTCTCACCTCAAGGGGCGCCTTCTGGAGAACGGGCCCGGCCACGCGGTGGTGGAAGTGGGGGGAGTGGGGCTGGAAGTGAAGGTGCCCGCGGGTGCGGCTCAGGCCCTGCCCGCCCCCGGCGAGACGGTCACCCTCTACACTCACCTCCACATCCGGGAGGACGAGATCTCTCTTTATGGATTTGCCACCGCGGCCGAACGGGAGTTGTTCCGCACCCTGCAGGGGGTGTCGGGGGTGGGCCCCCGGCTGGCCCTGGCCATCGTGGGCGGGTGCCCTCCCGCGCGTTTCTGGCAGGCCGTACTCCGCCAGGATGCCTCCCTCCTGGGGGGGATTTCGGGAGTGGGCAGGAAGACGGTGAGCCGCCTGCTGGTCGAGCTGCGGGATCGGGTGCCGGCAGCGGCCGCGCGGGCCGTCCAGGCGGCAGCGGCCGCCGGGCCGGCCGCAGCGGGAGAGACTGTACCGGGGCCCGCGGCCGCGAGCGCGGTTGCAGCGGCCGGGGGGACGGTCACGGCGGACGGGAGCGAGCTGGCTGCCGCGAGGGACCAGGCCCGTGACGCTCTCTCTGCCCTGGGGTATTCCCACCGGGAGGCGGCCGAGGCCGTTGCCGCTGCCCTGGAGGCCGCGGGCCCAGAGGTTACCGCCG
The DNA here is from genome assembly GCA_030019365.1 of Bacillota bacterium. NCBI lineage: Bacteria > Bacillati > Bacillota > Bacillota bacterium. The sequence goes on along the minus strand of JASEFA010000012.1, from coordinate 30,103 downwards.
ACGATGTCATCGTGGCGGCCCTGCGTTGGCTCGGTCGCCAGGGACGCCTGACGGAGGAGTGAGCGGTTGTTGTCTGAGGAGGCCTTTGCCGCGCGGCTGGTGAGCGGGCGGGCGCGCGAGGAAGAAAAGCTGTTCGAGCAGAGCCTGCGGCCCCGCACCCTGACCGAGTTCGTGGGGCAGCCAATGGTGAAGGAGCGCCTTTCCATTTTCCTGGAGGCGTGCCGGGGGCGGGATGAGCATCTCGACCACGTCCTGCTTTACGGACCGCCGGGCCTGGGCAAGACCACCCTGGCTTACATTCTGGCGGCCGAGATGGGCGTGGGTATAAGGGCCACCTCCGGACCTGCCATCGAGCGGGCCGGCGACATGGTGGCCATCCTCACCAACCTGCAGGAGAAAGAGATCCTGTTCATAGATGAGATCCACCGCCTCAACCGCAAGGCCGAGGAGACCCTGTACCCGGCCGTGGAGGACTTCATGTTCGATTGGGTTTCCGGCAAGGGTCCCACCGCCCGCACCAACCGCATCCGGCTCCACCCTTTCACCCTGGTGGGGGCGACCACCCGGGCGGGGTTGCTCACCTCGCCCCTGCGGGACAGGTTCGGCATCATCGTGCACCTGGACTTCTATCACGCCCGGGAGCTGACCCAGATCGTGGTGCGGGCGGCATCCATCCTGGGGGTCGAGATCGAAGATGAAGCAGCCCGCGAAGTGGCGAGGCGATCGCGGGGAACGCCCCGGGTGGCCAACCGCCTGCTGCGCCGGTTGCGGGACTACGCCCAGGTGCGGGCGGATGGGGTCATCACCATGGAGGTGGCCCGGGAAGGATTGCGGCTCCTGGAGGTGGACGAGGCCGGGCTCGACCGGGTTGACCAGGAGATGCTGCGCGCCATAATCTCTAAGTACGGGGGAGGGCCGGTGGGCCTGAGCACGCTGGCGGCCGCCGTGGGGGAAGAGCCCGATACCATCGAAGAAGTGTGCGAGCCCTATCTCCTCAAGGCGGGCTTTCTGCAGCGCACTCCCCGGGGGCGGGCGGTGACCGCCCTGGCTTACCGTCACCTGGGACTGGAGCCGCCCGCGCGGCAGCTGGAGTTCTTCGCTCGAGGATGAAGCGGATGCGTTTGCTCCTGCACACCTGCTGCGGCCCCTGCAGCATCTTCCCCCTGGATGCCCTGCGCGAGGAGGGCCACGCGGTGACCGCGTGTTACTGCAACCCCAACATCCACCCCTACCGGGAATGGGAAAGGCGACTCCTGACCCTGCGGGACTACCTGGGCCGGGTGGGCGCCGACCTGGAAGTGGATGACCGTTACGACCTGAAGGCTTACCTGGAAGCGGTGCTCCCGTGTGCCGACGACCCCGCCCGGCGCTGTCCCGTGTGCTACCGCATCCGGCTGGACGAGGTGGCGCGGCGGGCTGCGGCCGGCGGATACGATGCCTTCACCACCACCCTGCTGGTGAGCCCCTATCAGGATCACGGGGCGGTGGCCCGGGCGGGCCGGGAGGCGGGAGAAGTGCGGGGGGTTTCCTTCTATTACCGTGACTTTCGCCCGGGCTGGAAGCAGGCCGTGCGTATCTCCAGGGAGCTGGGCATGTACCGGCAGGGGTACTGCGGGTGCCTGTTCAGCGAGCGGGAGCGTTACTACCGCGCCGCTCGCAGGGGGGGATGACGTTGGAGCAGGTCGGGCGCATGCTGCTTCTGTTCGGGCTGGTGCTGGTGGTCCTCGGACTGATCCTGACCTTCGGGGCGCGCGTGCTGCCCCTGGGGAGATTGCCGGGTGACATCGTGATCCGCCGGGACGGTCTTACCCTTTACTTCCCCCTCATGACCGGTATAGTGCTCAGCCTCCTGCTCACCCTGCTGGGATTCCTGCTGTCGCGTCGCTGAGCGTTTCCTGCGGCCGCACCCGAGCCCCGTTTGGACGCAACCGGGACTGATGCTGCGAAAGGATGTGGTAGGAGGTGCATCCCAGCCCTGACGACCTGGTGGCTCAGGCCCAGGCCGGGGACGAGGGTGCCCGGGAGGTCCTCCTGCGGGATTACCAGCCCTTTGTGTTGCGGGTGGTGTCGCGAGTACAGGGGGGATATGTGACGGGGTCCAGCGAAGAGGCGTCGATAGGCCTGGTGGCCTTCAACGAGGCCATCGATAGTTACCGGCCCGACCGGGGAGTGGCGTTTCTCACCTTCTGCGAGACGGTGATCAGACGCCGGCTCATAGACCACTACCGGCGGGAGGTACGGAGAGCGCGGGAGATCCCGCTATCTACCCTGCAGGAAGAAGACGAGGAAGGCAGCGTATACGCACCGGTCGAGGTGGAGGCCGCCCGGGCGGCCCACCAGGCTTATGTGGAGACCTGGGAGAGGCGAGAAGAGGTGACCAGGTTCGGCACCAGGTTGAAGGAGATCGGGTTGAGCCTGCGGGAACTGGTGCGGATTTCCCCCCGCCACCGGGACGCCAGGCAGCGGGCCCTGCGGGCGGCGCGTTACCTGGCCGGTCGCCCCGGGCTGGGCAGGCAGGTGCTGGAGCGGGGGGAGTTACCGGTGCGGGAACTGGAGGCGAATCTGGGGCTGGGGCGCAAGATGCTGGAGCGCAATCGCAAGTATATTCTGGCCATGACCCTGGTGTTGCTGGAGGACTTCCCCTACCTGCAGGATTACCTGCGGGACAGCGCGCGGGGCCTCCCGTAGAGGGGATAGGGAAGTGAAGCGGGGGATTGTGCTCGAGATAGAGGGGAAAATGGCCACCGTGCTCACGCCCGATGGCCGGTTCCTGCGCATGCGCGTTCCCCGGGAGGGATGGCGGCCCGGGGAAGAGGTGACCTGGGAGCGCGGGCGAGCAGGGTACCTGCGCCCGGCCCTTGCCCTGGCCTGCGTGCTCCTGATGCTCCTTTTGCCGGGCGGGCTGGCATATCAGCACTACTGGGCCCTGGGCCCGGTGGTGGCGTACGTGTCGGTGGACATCAACCCCAGCCTGGAGCTGGGCATTGATGCCCGCGAGCGGGTGTGCATGGCGCGGGCCTTGAACGCCGACGGGGAGAAACTGCTGACCGGGCTCCCCTACCGGCGCCGGACCCTCGATAGAGTGCTGTCCGATCTCACTGTGCGGGCCGTAGAGCACGGGTACCTGTCCGGAGACCGCCCCGGAGCCGTGCTGGTCACGGTTACCCCTGCCGGCCAATCAACGCCGTCCGGCTCTGCGGCGCCTCCCGTCACAGCAGGGGGAGCGCCTTCCCCGGGTACGGGTCCGGCTCCTTCTCCGGGTGCGGGTGGTGCTCCGGACGGTGCGGGCGGCCCCGGCCAGGCGGGTGCGCCGGGGGTCTCCCGGCCTGCGCCGAAGCCCTCGCGGTCCGGGCTACCGTCCCTTGACCCCGCCCGGGTGAAGGATGAGGCGGTGATGGTCACCGCCCGGCTCCTGCACGAACGGGGCCTGCCGTCCCTGGTCAAGGGCCTGGCGGCCGGACCGGAGGTGCGCGACGAGGCCGCGCGCCTGGACATCTCGCCGGGGCGGCTGGCCCTGTATCTGGCGGCCCGGGAAGCGGGGATCGAAGTCACCCTGGATCAGTTGCGCAAGGGGCCGGTGGCTCAGGTGCTGCGGCAGGCATGGGACATCCAGGTGAAGAAGGCCAGGTCACAGGGGCCCTCCGCCGAGGGGGAGGGCGAGCCGGGTGGTGCCGGGCTGGAGCCGGAAGCAGCCGGGCAGGGCGAACGGGAAACGAACGGGACGGAAGGGAAGGCGGCACCGGAAGGCGGTGCGGGGGTGTCTGGGAAATCCACGCCCCCCGGAGGTGACAAGACCGTCCCCGGGGGTAAGATCCGGCCCGGAGCCAGCGGTCCCGCCCCCGGTGGTGCCGCCCCCGACCGGGCTACTCTGCCGGGGGGGGAAGGCCCGGGTGAGAAGCAGGGAACCGGTACTCGGGAAGGTCAAGGTCTGCCGGGGTTGGGAGGGAAGCCGGGCGAGGGTCCGGGGCTCGGCCTTCCCTCCCCGCCCCTGTTCCCCGGGCTGGAGTTGAAGGAAGGGGAGGAGGAGACCATCTCCCCCCGCGAGTTGCTGGAGAAGGTGTGGGAGAAGACCCGGGTCGAAAAGGAACTGCCCGGTCTCATGAAGAAGTTCCTCGCGCCGGGCGTTCACGAGAAAGAACAGTCCGGGGAGCAGAAGAAGTCCGGGGACAGGTAGAGTAGACAGGCCCGGACAGGGTGGGAGAGGTGCCAAGACAATCGATCTCAGCGTGGCTGGCGCTCGTGCTCCTGGCCGCCTGGCTGGCCTGGGCGGTCGCGGGCGGTCCGGTTTTTTCCCCTCTGAACGGACGGGAGGCTCCTCCGGCCGTGAACGGGCACGGGCCGGCCCCAGGGGCAGGTTCCGGGAGTGATGCCGGTACCGAGGGCGGCTGTGAGGGTGGCCGCGAGACGGGAGAAGAAGTGCCCCCCGCACCCGTTGCCGTGACCAAAGAGGGGTGGGGGGTGGTGGTGGATGTGGCCGCCCAGAAGGTGTACGTCTACCGGGACGGGAAACCGGCCCGCGCCATGGTGTGTTCCACCGGTACGCCGGACAAGCCCACCCCCCTGGGCGAGTTCAGGATCGAGAACCGGGGCACCTGGTTCTTCAGTGAGAAATACAAGCAGGGTGGGAAGTGGTGGGTTTCCTTCCACAACTGGGGGGAGTATCTGTTTCACTCCGTGCCCATGGACCGGGAGGGACGCATCCTGGAAGAAGAGGCAGGGCGGCTGGGCCAGCCGGCCTCGCACGGCTGCGTGCGCCTTTCTCTGAAGGACGCCGAGTGGTTTTACCTCAACATACCGCCGGGCACACCGGTGATCATCCACTGAGCCTCTCCAGGAAAGCCTCCACGCGGTTACGGGTGGTTTCTTCACCGTAGACCCGGGGGTCGGCCATGTCGGCCTCCACCAGGAGGACCGGGATGCCCCGGTCCGTGAGCATGCGGGCCAGTACCGGCTGGATGCCGGAATAAGGTTTGCACGACCGGTTGTGGTGCATGACCACCCCGTCCACCCGGTAGGTTTCCACCATCTGTGCGATCTGCCGGGCCCGGGCCCCTACTCCCTGATTGAGGAACACCGTGGTATACGCGCGGGCCAGGGCCTCGAGGGGGTCATCGCCTTCCGGGCGCATGCTCCAGCCCGCCGTATAGGTATCCACCACGAAACAGGCCCCCCGCTCCACAAAAGGGCGGAAGAAGCGGTACAGGCGGTACCAGATGGCGATGTTGTCCCACAGCAAACGCAGCTTCTCCCCGGGCACCGCGGCTACCCCCTGCCGCACGCGGCCCTGCAGCTCGCCAAGCAGCGTGCGGTAGAATGCTGCTGCCTGAGGGGTCCCCCTTACCGTCACCACCGGGCCCATGGTGACGAAGAGGTCGGGGACGTTAAGGGGCGAGGGGCGGTGGCGGCCCAGCTGACGAATCTCCTCCCACAGGGCAGTAGTGCGGGCGGCCAGTGCCACCGTGTGGTGCAACCGCCCGGGGTCGAGGCGGCGGCGAGTCACCCTCTCCAGCCACCCCACCATTTCGTCCAGTTGGACCCGGACACAATCTATCGCTGCCGCCTCTTCATCGCCGTAGAGGAACGGGGCGTCCAGCAGGAAGAGAGGCACGCCCAGCAGGCGACTCAGTTCCTGATACCACTTCACCACCGTACCGCAGATGTTGTTGCACGCCAGCAATAGGTCCGGCCGTGGGAGGCCCCCCAGGGGAGCCCGGCGAGGCTCCAGCACCGACCCCAGGTGGATGCGGGCATAGGAGCACAGGTCTCGGGAGTAGCCGCCATCCTCCGCCACCTGGCAGAAGGTGGCCCCCTGTTTGCGCGCGGCCACCACGGCGGCGTAGTTCTCCGGGTAAAGGCACACGACCCCCATGGCGCGCAGTAGCTCAACCGGGGCTCCGCTGGTAACCCAGGCTACGGGCGGGCGGTCCAGGGGATGGAGCAGCATGCGGTACCGCGCCCCCAGGTAATGGCGGGTGAGGATGCGGTTCATGGCGGGAAGGCAGCGCAGGCGGGGCACGTCCACGGTCCTCACCACTCCCCCCGGGCGCCGGGTCCCGCCTCCAGGGTCTCAAGGAAGGCCTGCAGGCGTGTGAGGTCTCTTTCCCCGGCCACGGCACCCGCCTCGGTTTCCAGTTCGAGGACGGCAATACCCCGTTGGCGCAACTCGCCCATGATCGCGTGATCTTCCCAGCGGTGGGGGTCGCAGAACTTCTCCCGCAACAGGATCACACCCCGGGCGCGGCGGGCTGCAACCAGCTCCAGGAGGTGTCGCACCCTCTCAGCCGGGGAAGGATGGCGGCAGGGACAGGGCGGCATGTCCAGATACTGGCGTGCCAGCACCCCCCACGGATCCCCCAGCGCGTGTCCCTGGACGGCGGATTCGCCGTCGTGAGGAGCCGTTCCTCCGTCCGGGGGCGCCGGTAGCGGGGCCCCCAGCCCGCGCTCTCCCGAGCAGAGGTCGTCCCCCACCACCGTTCCTCCCGCCTCGCTCACCATCTCCAGCAAGCGGGGCGAAGAGAGGACGCTCCCCGACAGCACGATCCGAGCCACGCTGCCACTTCCCGTCTCCGCCGCCGCCAGCGCGCCGCCCCCCGCGCCGCCTCCCGCGTCCACCCCCGCAGCGGTCCAGGGTTGGGAGAGCACGCGCCAAACTGCTTCCGGCTGCAGGTCGCCCCGCCGCCGCAGTACTTCCTGCACCCGCCGTCTCCGGGCCCGGGCCTCAGCTATGGCCTCGATGAGGGCGGATTCCCTGACCGGCACGGGAAGCCGGGCGCCGAGATCCCGCAGCTCTGCCGCCAGGCGACCCAGAGCAGCGTTGTCCCGCCGGGTGGGAAACATGAGGAGGAATAGCGGCGGCTCGTTCACCAGTACACGCCAGGCCTGAGCCAGGCACTGCATCGCATCGCAGGCGTGGGTGATGCCCACCCCCGCCACGTGGCGGTATTCCCCGGCCAGGGCGGACGCCAGGTAGGCTCGTACGGGTGCACACAGGAAGGGAGGGAGCATCCCTCCAGAGGGCGCAGGAGCGGCGGGCAACAGGCGCACCGGCCGATAACCGGCGGCCATCACCACTTCGACGGGGAAATAGATGCACAGGTACCCGAACTCGCCCCGGTCCACCTGCTCTCCCCTCCCCGCGCCCGGAAGATGCCGCTGCATTTCGTCTCCTTCGTCCCCCTGCGCCCCGTTCCCTGCCCCGCCCTCGCTCCGGCACAGGCAGGGCGAGAGGGTTGGCTGTGCGGGGCGGGCGAATCGGGGAGGAGGCGTGCGAATGCTGTCGAAGTAGAGGCGGGGGCGGAAACCGGAGGTGTGTGGTCCGGAATGAGGCGGATCGTGGCAGCTTTGCTGGTAGCATTTGTCATCCTCCCGGTAGCAGTGGTGCCCCGGGCCCTTGCGCAGGATCGCATGTCGCGCACGGTGAGGGTGGCACTGCTGGTAGCCCAGCCCCAGGTAAGGGTTACCGCGCGGGGCCAGCACGAGCTGTGGAACCTGGCCGTCCGCGCCCGGGTGGATCAGGCCGGGACCGGTGCGGTCTGGGAGATGACACCGGTCTCGCAGGGGATCAAGGTGGTACTGTACCCGGTCAAAGTGGCTGCTCCCCCGGGACAGCAGGACATATTGGGCGATCCCCAGGTCAAGGGCGTGTTCTCGGGACCGCTGCGGGTGAAGGTGGTGGGTGCTCCTCCGGCAGACCAGGCCTCGGTGGCCCTGGGCGGAGTCCCGGTTCCCCTTGCCCCCGGCATGGGCCTGGAGAGGGGGCCCGCCATCCCCGAGACGGGTTTCCTGTGGTGCAAGGGTTACCGCTACCGGGGGGAGATCGAGATATACCGGGACGGGGAGGGCCTGACCGCCGTCAACGTCCTGCCCCTGGAGGAGTACCTTTGCGGGGTGGTCGGGATCGAGATGTCTCCTTCCTGGCCACCGGAGGCGCTCAAGGCACAGGCCGTGGCGGCCCGCACCTATGCGGTGGGGCGGCTGGGCTCGAGCGGCCCCGGTTCCGGGTACGACCTGCTGGACACCCCGGTGCACCAGGCCTATCGCGGCATCGCGGTTGAGGACCCGAAGTCTAACGCTGCGGTGGATGCCACCCGGGGCCTGGTGCTGACCTACCAGGGTGCGCTGGCCCGTACCTTCTATCATGCCGCCTCGGGGGGGTATACCGAGAATGTGGAGAATGTCTGGGTGTCTCCCGTCCCCTACTTGCGGGGGGTGCCGGACTTCGACCAGGATTCTCCTTGGGCGCACTGGGAGAAGGATGTGAGCCTGGCCGAGGTCGGTCAGGCCATGGCGGCGGCCGGTCACGACGTGGGCGAGGTATACCGGGTGGAACCGGCCGGCCCCCGCGGTGTATCGGGACGGTGGACCAGGCTGGCGGTGATAGGTTCGCGGGGCCAGGTGGTGCTGCCCGCCAGTACCTTCTACTTGCGGGTCGGGTTGCGAAGTGCCAAGTTCGACATGGAGCCGCGGGAGCCCGGGATGGCCGACTACGTGCGGCCGGCTCCCCTCAAGAATGTGGTGGCGGTGCTGGATGCCTCCGGCCGGCTGACTTCTCTCGACCTGGGGAAGGCGGCCGTGCTCGCGGGGCAGGGCGTGGCATCGCTGAAGGAAGTCCTGCGCCGGGCCGCCCCTGCCCCGGCGGTCAAGGAAGAGGAGAAACCCGCCCTGCCCGAGGGTCCCACCGCGGGCAGCCTTCCCCCCGGGGCACCTCCCTGGCTTTATCCGCCTGGCCCGCCTCCGGGTACCCCGCCGGCGCCGCCCGCTCCGCCGGCGCCGCCCGCAGAGCCCGAACTGGTGGCGTTTCTGGTGGGAAGGCGACTCCTGCCCGCCCGCATTCACTTCGCGGGTTCGGGCTGGGGTCACGGCGTGGGCATGTCCCAATACGGGGCCAAGGCGCTGGCGGAGCGTGGGCATAACTACCAGCAGATCCTGCAGTACTACTACCGGGGTACCACTTTGCAGGGCACGGGGACCGTGACCGCGCAGTCCGTGCCTGTCCCCTGAACGAGCATGAGCTCCCGAGAGGGCTGCGCGCCCCGGGCGCGGGCTGGGAAGGAAGAGGCCCCCCTTCGAGCATGAGGCCGGAAGAGTTCGACTACCGCCTGCCGCCGGAACTTATCGCCCAGGAGCCCATCGAGCCCAGGGATGCTTCCCGCCTGCTGGTCCTGGACCGCAGGGCGGAGGCCCCCGGGCACTACCGGTTCCGGGATCTGCCCCGCTTCCTGCGGGCGGGGGACCTGCTGGTGTTCAACGACACCCGGGTGATTCCGGCCCGGCTGCACGCCAGGCGCTGCGACACGGGAGGAAGGGCGGAGGTCCTGCTTCTCCGTCCCCTGTCCCCGGCGGAAGGGAGACGCCAGACGTGGGAAGCCCTGGGGCGGCCCGCCCGGCGCCTGCGGGCCGGTACCCACCTGGCGTGTGAAAAGGGCGGGCTGGAGGTAGTGGTGACGGCGATACTCCCCGAGGGACTGCGCCAGGTGGAACTGGTCTGGGATGCCGGGGAGTCGCTGGCCCGGGTGCTGGAGCAGGCGGGAGAGATCCCCCTGCCCCCTTACATCCACCGTCCCCTGGCCGACGGCGAACGCTATCAGACCGTCTACGCGCGCCGCCCGGGATCGGCGGCAGCCCCCACGGCCGGGCTGCACTTCACCCCCGGGTTGCTGGAGGACCTGCGGGCGGGGGGAGTGGAGATGTGCTACCTGACCCTGCACGTGGGGCTGGGCACCTTCCGCCCCATTCGCACGGAGACGGTGGAGGAAGCCTCGCTTCACGCCGAGTACTACCGGGTGGAGGGGCGGGCGGCCGCCGCCGTCAATGCCGCCCGGCGGCGGGGGAGCCGGGTGGTGGCGGTGGGGACCACCGTGGTGCGCACCCTGGAGACGGCAGCCACTCCCGCGGGCGAGGTGCGACCGGGGGAAGGATGGACCGACCTCTTTATCTACCCCGGGTACCGGTTCCGGGTGGTGGACGCTCTGGTGACCAACTTCCACCTGCCCCGTTCATCGCTGCTCATGCTGGTGTGTGCCCTGGCCGGCACCGACCGCGTCCTGGCTGCGTACCGGGAAGCGGTGAACCAGAGGTATCGTTTCTACAGCTTCGGGGACGCCATGCTCATCGTCTAACCCGGTGGGGATGGGTCGTCAGGGGTCCGGGCAGGGCTTTGTCCCTCGTGCCGGTGCGGTAGTGCAGGGAGACGGTGTGAGTACGAGGAATCGGTACCCAACCGCGGATGCAACCTTCATCCCGGGTAATGGGAAGCTTGATGTGAAGGCTGCGTCTATCTGGCCACGACCCTTGGTCCGGGGGGAAGCGGTAAGTGCCCAAGACGTGCTTCCTGGTTGAGGCCCGAAGTCCCAACGGCGCGGCGCGGGCAGGGGTCTTGCGGACTGCCCGCGGAGAAGTCCCCACCCCCGTGTTCATGCCCGTGGGAACCCTGGGAGCGGTCAAGCTCCTTGAGCCTGCCGACCTGGAGGGCCTGGGCGTACGCATGATCCTGAGCAACGCCTATCACCTCTACCTGCGCCCGGGGGCCGACGTGGTGGCGGGAGCGGGGGGCCTGCACGGCTTCATGGGCTGGTCCCGCCCCATGCTGACCGACTCCGGAGGTTTCCAGGTGTTCAGCCTGGCCTCTTTCCGGCGCGTCACCCCGGAGGGGGTGGAGTTCCGCTCCCACCTGGACGGATCGCTGCACTTCTGGACGCCCGAGAAAGTGATGGACGTCCAGGCCAGGCTGGGGGCGGACGTGGTAGTTCCCCTGGATGTATGCCTTCCCTATCCGGCCACGCGGGAAGAGACGCAGGAAGCCGCACGGCTCACGGCGGAGTGGTTACGCCGATCGCTGGCCCGGCGGGCGGCGGCCGGTCTGGCGGGGGGCAGCAACCGCCAGCTAATCTTTGGTATAATCCAGGGAGGCATGTGGGCGGACCTGCGCCGCGCCTGCGCCGGGGAGGTGGCCGATCTCCCCGTGGACGGGTTCGCCGTGGGAGGGCTGTCGGTGGGCGAGCCCCGCTCCCTCACCTGGGAGATGGTGGCGGCTGTGAAGGAGGTGCTGCCCCCCGGGCGTCCCGTCTACCTGATGGGGGTGGGGGCCCCTGCGGACCTGGTGGAAGCGGTGAAGCTGGGAGTGGACATGATGGACTCGGTGTTCCCCACCCGCATGGGCCGTCACGGGGTGGCCTTCACCGGGGCGGGCAGGCTGCAGGTCAGAAACGCCGCTCTGGCCCGGGACGATCGTCCCCTGGAAGAGGGTTGCGACTGCCCCACCTGCGCGCGGTACTCCCGGGCGTACATAAGGCACCTCTTCACCGCCGGGGAAGCCCTGGGGGGCCGGTTGGTCTCCGCCCACAACGTGCGCTTCCTCACCCGCCTGGCCGAAGACCTGCGCAGGGGCATTCTGGCGGGTGAAGAATCCGGGTTATCCTTCGCCGATGAAAAGGAGGTCTGAGCGTGGCAAGCCAGCAGATGGTGGGTATCCTGTGGATCGTCCTGTTGTTCGGCCTCATGTGGTTCCTCCTCATCAGGCCCCAGCAGGCGCAGCAGCGGCGCCGCCAGCAGATGATCGCCTCCGTCCGGGCGGGCGACCGCATCGTCACCGCCGGGGGGATCGTGGGCATGGTAACGGCCGTGCGGGAGAACTCGTTCCTGGTGCGCATCGCCGACCGGGTAGAGGTGGAGTTGCAGCGCAGCGGGGTGGGCTATGTCATGTCCTCCCCCGGCCAGGAGAAAGAGAAGGGCAAAGAGGAAGGAAACAAGGAGTGACGCGGACGATCCCTGCCCGGGCCGCACCGCACGGTGGTAATTGGAGCTTGCTGCGGGTCCAATAGGCGCCCGCGGCCGGGAGGAATCAGGCAGCCAATGGCGAATAGACCTGGCGAGGGGTCCAATTGCCAGGAGGTGCCCCCGGCAGGGTGAGGCCGTTGGCGAAACTCGACTTCCAGCTCGATCGGTGCGAAGGTGTGCCCCTGTACCTGCAGTTGAAGCGGTACCTGGAGCACCTGGTGCGTACCGGCGGTCTGGCTCCCGGGGACCGCCTGCCTACGGAGCGGGAAATGGCCCGTCAGCTCGGGCTCAGCCGCAACACGGTGAGCCTGGCATATCGCCAGCTGGAAGCGGAGGGGCTCGTCAGGTGCCGGCAGGGGAGCGGTACCTACGTGGCGCGGGGGGAGGAAGCCTGGCAGAGCGGCGGGCGCCGGGAGAGGCTGGCCCGGCTCATCGACGTGTGCCTGGAAGAGGCGGTCAATCTGGGTTTCGACCTGGACGAGTTCCTGTCCCTGGCTCAGGCCCGGGCCCGCGAACGCAAGGAGCACCTGCGCCGGGTGCGCATCGCCTTCGTGGAATGCAACCGCGAGCAGGTGGACTACTTCGCCCGCCAGATCCACCGGGAGATGCACCTGGGGCCCGGGGTGGCGGTGATGCCGGTCCTGCTCGACGAGTGGCGGAACCAGCCGGAAGCCATGGCCCGCGACCTGGCCGGAGTGGAGATGGTGGTGACCACCTTCTTTCACCTCCAGGAGGTCCGGGCCATGATGGGCAACGCGGGGAAGCAGATCCTGGCCATAGGGCTGGACCCGGACCTCACCAGTATCGTGCGGGTGGCCCGGCTCCCACGGGGGAAGAAAGTCGGGCTGGTCTGCATTTCCCAGACCTTTGCCGACACGGTGGCCCGGTCCCTGCAGGCGGCGGGTATCGACCACATCCAGCTGGTCGCCACCACCGGCCGCGACCCCGCCGAACTCACCACATTCCTGTCCGGATTGGGCGCAGTCATCGTTTCCCCCGGCCGCCGGAGGGAAGTGGAGAGGTTGCTCCCCAGGCGCATCGAGGTGATCGAGTTCGTCTACCGGCCCGACGCGGGCTCCCTGAATCTGTTGCGAAGTGCGCTCCTCGATGCGCGGCGCCCCGCCTGAGGGCCGCGCGGGCGCGCCCCGTCCGGCCGCCAAAGGTGGCTGGGCCGGGGCGGCGAGGGCGCGCCGCGCCGCCCGCGACTCCTCACCGCAGGGAGGAATAGCATGCCCAGGAAAAAGGCGAGCGAGATCAGGGTGAACGATGCCTGGTGCAAGCGGTGCGGGATTTGCATCGCCTTCTGTCCCACCAGGGTACTGGAGGCCGATGCCCACGGTGTCCCCCGTGTGGCCAACCTGGAGGCGTGCACGGTGTGCACGCTCTGTGAGTTGCGCTGCCCCGACTTCGCCATCGAGGTGGAGGAAGCCGGGGAGGAGACGGGGGCAGTCGCCGGCGGGAAGGCGGGAGAGGAGGCCCGGCATGCCACAACCCCGGCTCATGCAGGGTAACGAGGCTTGCGTGGAGGGGGCCCTGGAAGCAGGGTTGCGCTTCTTCGCCGGGTATCCCATCACCCCGTCCACCGAGGTCGCCGAGATGCTGGCCGAGCGCCTACCCCGGGTGGGGGGCGTTTTCATTCAAATGGAGGATGAGATCGGGAGCATGGCGGCGGTGATCGGTGCCTCTCTGGCCGGGGTGCGGGCCATGACCGCCACCTCGGGTCCTGGCTTTTCCCTGAAGCAGGAGAACATCGGCTATGCCGCCGTTACGGAGACTCCCTGCGTGGTGGTGAATGTGCAGCGGGTGGGGCCATCCACCGGAATGCCCACGTCGCCCGCCCAGGGGGATGTGATGCAGGCCCGCTGGGGCACCCACGGCGATCATCCCGTGGTGGTGCTCTCACCCTCGTCGGTCTTGGAGACATATGTGCTCACCATCAAGGCTTTTTCCATCGCCGACGACTTGCGCATCCCGGTCATCCTGCTCTCGGACGAGGTGATCGGTCACATGCGGGAGCGGGTGGTGCTGCCCGAGCCCGGCGCCATTCCCCGGGGGGAGCGTCCGCGGGCGGGCACCGCCCCCGCCGATGTGCCTCCCATGAGGCACTTCGGCGAGGGCAGGAAGGTCCTGGTCACCGGGCTGTACCACGATCCCTCCGGCTTCTGGACCGAGGATCCCGGGGAGGCCGACCGCCTCATCCGGCGGCTGTGTGGCAAGGTGGAAAGCCGGCGGGAGCAGCTCACCATGGTGGACCGCTGGTATCTGGACGATGCCCGGGTGGTGGTTCTCGCCTACGGGTGCGCGGCCCGCACGGCCCTGCGGGCGGTGCGCCTGGCCCGGGAGCGGGGGCGTCCGGTGGGGATGTTGCGGCCGGCGTGCCTGTGGCCCTTCCCGCGGCGCGAGGTGGAGGAGATCTCCCACCGGGTGGACGTCATCGTGGTACCGGAGATGAACCTGGGCCAGGTGGTGGGCGAGGTAGAGCGGGCCGCCTGCGGCCGCTGCCGGGTCGTGGGCTACAGCCGGGTGGATTCGGAGCTCATCCGGCCCGAGGAGCTGCTGGCCGTGCTGGAGGGGGTGTAGGGATGGAGGGGCTGCGCTTGCTGCGCACCGAGCACCTGCCTCACATCTGGTGTGCCGGCTGCGGCCACGGCATCGTCCTGGGAGCCGTGGTGCGGGCCATGCTGCGGGCGGGGGTGGATCCGGACCGCACGGTGGTGGTGTCCGGGATCGGGTGCTCGTCCCGCGCCGTGGGGTACCTCAATATGGATACCCTGCACACCACCCATGGCAGGGCGCTGGCCTTCGCCACCGGCATCAAGCTGGCCCGGCCCGACCTGCGGGTGGTGGTGCTGGCCGGGGACGGTGACCTGGCCGCCATCGGTGGGAACCACCTCATCCACGCCGCCCGGAGGAACATGGGCATCACCTGCGTGTGCTTCAACAACGGGATCTACGGGATGACCAGCGGGCAGTACTCCCCCCTTACCCCGGCGGGGTTCCGGACCGCCACGGCGCCGCACGGGCACCTGGAGCGGGATTTCGACCTCTGCCGGCTGGTGCAGGCGGCGGGGGCGACCTACGTGGCCCGCAGCACGACCTACCACGTGCACCAGACCATCGAGTACGTGACGCGGGCTCTCGGGCACGACGGTTTCTCCTTCGTGGAGGTGCTCTCCCAGTGCCCCACCTACTTCGGACGGCGCAACCGTATGGCCGACCCGGTGCGCATGCTGGAGTGGTTCAGGGAGAGGGCGGTGACGGTGACGCAGGCCGGGCGCATGAAGCCCGAGGAGCTGGCGGGCAGGGTACTGATCGGCGAGCTTCACCGTACGGAGGACGTGCCCGAGTACACCCGGTCTTACCGGGAGCTGATCGCTCGCTTGAGCGGGGAAGGTGACCGCCATGAGCGGTGAGAGGTGGGAGGCTCGCCTGGCCGGCGCGGGCGGGCAGGGGCTCATCACGGCTGCCATCATCCTGGCCGAAGCGGCGGTCCTGGCCGGGCGCAACGCGGCGCAGACCCAATCGTACGGCCCCGAGTCCCGGGGAGGAGCGTCGCGGGCGGAAGTGGTGATTTGCGACGGTGAGATCGACTACCCCAAGGTGACCCACCCGGACGTCCTCCTGGTCATGACCCAGGAGGCGTGCCGGCGGTACCTGGGGTCGTTGAGGGAAGGTGGGCTGCTGGTGGCCGACAGGGACCTGGTCGACGACATCTCCCCGGGGCCCTACCGGGCGGTCCGGGTGCCCATCACCCGGGTCGCGCGGGAACAGCTGGGCCGGGAGATAGTCGCCAACATCGTGGCCCTGGGGGTGCTGGTGGCCCTCACGGGGGTGGTACCGGAGGAGATATTGGAGAAGGCAGTGCTGGGGCGGGTTCCCCGGGGAACGGAGGAACTCAACCGGCGGGCCCTGCAGGCCGGACTGGCGGCAGGGAGGAGCGCCGCAGCGATCAATGGGACGGGGTAGAGGAGGGGAATCGAATGGTACAGGAGACGCTCAATCCGTACCACATAGTGCAAAGACAGATCAGGGAAGCGGTGGATGCCCTGGGGGTGGAGCCGGCTGCCTACGAGATCCTCAAGCAACCCATGCGGTTCCTGGAGGTTTCCATTCCCGTGCGCATGGACGACGGCACCCTGAAGGTATTCACGGGTTACCGGTCCCAGCACAACGATGCCCTGGGTCCCACCAAGGGGGGTATCCGCTACCACCCCGGCGTTCACGCCGACGAGGCCAGGGCTCTTTCCATGTGGATGACCTTCAAGTGCTCCCTGCTGGGGCTGCCGTACGGAGGGGGCAAGGGCGCCATCGCGTGCAACCCCAAGGAGATGTCGAAGGGCGAGCTGGAGCGCCTCAGCAGGGGATTCATCCGGGCCATCGCCCAGATCGTGGGGCCGGAGAAGGACATCCCCGCCCCCGACGTGTACACCAACCCCCAGATCATGGCCTGGATGGTGGACGAGTTCAGCCAGTTGCGGGGGTACAATAACTTCGGTCTCATGACCGGCAAACCCCTCATCATCGGGGGTTCGCTGGGTCGGAGCGAGGCCACCGGGCGCGGGTGCGTGATCGTGGCCCTGGAGGCCGCCCGCATGCTGGGCATCCCCGCCCAGGGGGCACGGGTGGTGGTACAGGGATTCGGTAACGCCGGCAGCGTGGCCGCCCGTCTCATGCACGAGGCCGGTGCGAAGGTGATCGCGGTCAACGACTCCAAGGGCGGAGCTTACAGCCCCGACGGGCTCGATCCGGTGGCGGTGAGCGAGTATAAGGCCCGCACGGGCACGGTGAAGGGCGCTCCCAGGACCCGGGACATCTCCAACGCCGACCTGCTGGCTCTGGACTGCGACATCCTGATCCCGGCCGCGCTGGAGAACCAGATCACCAGCCAGAACGCGGGTCAGATCAAGGCCAGGATCGTGTCCGAGGCGGCCAACGGCCCCACCACTCCGGAGGGGGACGAGATCCTGGCCGGCCGCGGCATCCTGGTCATCCCCGACATCCTGGCCTCCGCGGGCGGGGTGACCGTGTCTTACTTCGAGTGGGTGCAGAACCTGCAGAACTTCTACTGGACCGAGGAAGAAGTCAACGCCCGCCTGGAGCAGATGATGAAGCGCTCCTTTGGCGCCGTGTACCGGATGCACGGGGATAAGAAGGTGCCCATGCGCCAGGCCGCCTTCATGGTGGCGGTGGACCGCGTGGTGCAGGCCATGCGGGTGCGGGGCTGGCTGGGCTAGCAGAGGCTGGGGTGAGTGCGACAGGCCCGTGCGGGGGGTCTCCGAAGGGCCTGTGCGGGGGGCCTGGGAGGCATAGGCCCCCCTTTTCCCATGGTGGCGCGGCGCGGCCGCGTCGCTGCCCAGCGCGGTGTGGCGCGGCGGCCGTGGTACGCCGCCCCGGCCGTGGTGCTCCGCCCCGGCCCCCGGGGGAGGGGGCCGGGCAGGAAATGGTACGGGAAGGGCAGAAATGCACTGGGTAAGCCGGCACCGGACGCGCTCGGCGGCCCGGCCGGCTTGGGCGGGAAGGTGAGGGATATGGCCGAGGGAACGGGTAAGGCGGAGACGGCGGCCCCGGGCGCCGAACTGGCGGCGGCCCGCCAGCGGTGGGAAGAGCAGGTGCTGGCTAGGGTGCTGAAGCGCTTCCCGGAGCGGCAGCCCTCCTTTACCACCATATCGGGTCTGCCCCTGGAGCGGGTGTACACGCCCGAGCACACCGGCGGCCTGGACTACCTGGGGGATGTGGGCTTCCCCGGGCAGTATCCCTTCACCCGGGGAGTGCAGCCTACCATGTACCGGGGACGGTACTGGACCATGCGCCAGTACGCGGGGTACGGCTCGGCGGAGGAGACCAACCGGCGCTTCTGCTACCTGCTGGAGCAGGGGCAGACGGGGCTGTCGGTAGCCTTCGACCTGCCCACCCAGGTCGGATACGACTCCGACCACCCCCTGGCGGAAGGGGAAGTGGGGCGGGTGGGGGTGGCCATCGATTCGGTGGAGGACATGGATGCCCTGTTCGCCGGCATCCCCCTGGGCCGGGTTTCCACCTCCATGACCATCAACGCCCCCACGGCGGTGCTGCTGGCTATGTACCAGGTGGTGGGGGAGGAGCAGGGGGTGGAACCGGCCCGCCTGCAGGGCACCGTGCAGAACGATATCCTCAAGGAGTATGTGGCCCGCGGCACCTACATATTCCCGCCCGGACCCTCCCTGCGGCTGGTGACGGACGTGATCGAGTATTGCAGCCGGCACCTGCCCGACTGGAACTCCATCTCAATCTCGGGATACCACATGCGGGAAGCGGGCTGCACGGCGGTGCAGGAGGTGGCCTTCACCCTGGCCGACGCCATCTGCTACGTGGAGGCGGCCAGAGAGCGGGGCCTGGCAGTGGACTCCTTCGCGCCCAGGCTCTCCTTCTTCTTCAACTGCCACATCGACTTCCTGGAGGAGGTGGCCAAGTTCCGCGCCGCCCGCCGCCTGTGGGCCCGTATCATGAAGGAACGCTTCGGGGCAAAGGACCCGCGTTCCCTCATGCTCCGTTTCCACACCCAGACCGCCGGGTGCTCCCTCACCGCCCAGCAGCCCGAAAACAATGTGGTGCGGGTGGGCCTGCAGGCCCTGGCCGCCGTACTGGGGGGTACCCAGTCCCTGCACACCAACTCCATGGACGAGGCCCTGGCCCTGCCCTCGGAGAAGGCGGTGCGTACCGCCCTGCGCACGCAGCAGATCATCGCCTATGAAAGCGGGGTGGCCTCCACGGTCGATCCCCTGGCGGGTAGCTACTGCATCGAGAGCCTGACCAGCCGCATCGAGGAGGAAGCCGCGGACTACATCCGCAGGATCGATGAGATGGGCGGGGCGGTGAGGGCCATCGAGATGGGCTTCGTCCAGAAGGAGATTCACGAGGCCGCCTATCGCTACCAGATGGAAGTCGAACGCAAGGAACGCATCGTGGTGGGAGTGAACGCCTTCCAGGAAGAGGAGGAGCCGCCCGCCGGCCTGCTGGAGGTGGACCCGGTCGTGGCCGAGAGGCAGCGCGCCAGGCTCGAGCGCCTGCGGGCCCACCGGGATCATGACGCCTGTCGGCGCGCCCTGGATGAGCTGGAGCGGGCGGCGCGGGGGACGGCCAACCTGGTGCCGCCGGTGCTGGAGGCGGTGCGGGTGCGCTGCACCCTGGGCGAGGTATGCGACACCCTGCGCCGGGTTTTTGGGGAGTACCGCGCTCCCGGCGAGATCTGACGGGCGGGGCCCGGTCTCCGCGCCACCGGGGCTGTAGCCGGGCGGACAGAGGCTTGGGGAGGGATGATCGGTGCGACCCGTTCGGGTGTTGATCGCCAAACCGGGACTGGACGGGCACGACCGGGGGGCCAAGGTGGTGGCCCGGGCCCTGCGGGATGCCGGTATGGAGGTCATATACACCGGCATCCGCCAGACACCCGCCCAGATCGCGGCCACCGCCCTGCAGGAGGATGTGGACGTGGTGGGCCTGAGCTCCCTTTCCGGCGCTCACCGCACCCTGTTCCCGCGGGTGGTGGAGTGCCTGCGGGAAAGGGGGTTGGAGGACGTACTGGTCGTCGGAGGGGGCATAGTCCCCGCCGGTGACGTGCCCGCCCTGAAGGCGGCCGGGGTGGCGGAGGTGTTCGGCCCCGGGACGTCCACCTCCGTTGTGGTAGAATACATCCGCAGCGAGCTGGAAAAGAGGAGGAAGGCCGGGTGAAGCTGCACCACGTCGGGATAGCGGTGCGGGACCTGGAGGAGGCCCTGGCGACGTATCGGGCCCTGGGGCTGGAGGCGGGCGGGCAGGAGGAAGTCCCCGGGCAGAGCGTCAGACTGGCCTTCCTGCCCGTGGGGGAGGCCCGCCTGGAGTTCCTGCAACCCCTGCGGGAGGATTCGGCCGTGGGGAAGTTCCTGGAGAGCAGGGGAGAGGGCATCCACCACGTCTGCCTGGAGGTGGACGACATCGAGGCGGCGCTGGCGCGGGCGCGGGAGGCGGGGATACGCCCGGTGGACGAGAAGCCCCGGGAGGGGGCCCACGGTGCCCGGGTGGCCTTCCTCCATCCCCGCAGCCTGCACGGCGTCCTCCTGGAGCTGTGGCAGGCCCCGGCCGGTGGAGCCGGAGGAGCGGGGTAGCGCGACCAGGAGGGGCAGGGAGAAGTGGGAGATGGCATGAACGAACAGTCAGAGATTACGATGGAACACAAGCTGGCGGAACTGGCCTCTCGCCTGGAGAAGGTGCAGGCCGGGGGCGGGCCCGGGCGCATCGAGAAGCAGCACCGCGCCGGCAAGCTGACGGCGCGGGAAAGGCTCGACCTCCTGTTTGACCCCGGGACTTTCACGGAGCTAGATCCCTTCGTGCGCCACCGCTGCACTGAGTTCGGTATGCCGGAAGTGGAGGCCCCCGGCGAGGGGGTGGTGACGGGTTACGGCCGGGTGGACGGCCGCATCGTCTACGCCTTCTCCCAGGACTTCACCGTCATCGGCGGCAGCCTGGGGGAGATGCACGCCCGCAAGATCACCAAGGTCATGGACACGGCCCTGCGGGCGGGCGCCCCCTTCGTGGGCCTCAACGATTCGGGAGGGGCGCGCATCCAGGAAGGGGTGGATGCCCTCAACGGGTACGGGGAGATATTCTTCCGCAATACCGTCTCGTCGGGGGTGGTACCCCAGATCTCGGTGATCATGGGCCCCTGCGCCGGGGGTGCCGTCTACTCGCCCGCCCTCACCGATTTCGTCTTCATGGTGCAGGGCACCAGCCAGATGTTCATCACCGGGCCCCAGGTCATCAAGGCCGTCACCGGGGAAGAGGTGAGCATGGAGGAGCTCGGGGGAGCCGCCACCCATAGCACGGTGAGCGGGGTGGCCCACTTTTTCGCCGAAGACGACCCCCAGTGCCTGCAGATGGTGCGGCGCCTGCTCTCGTTCCTGCCCTCCAACAACATGGAAGATCCCCCAGTGGTGCTGACGGGAGATCCGGTGGAAAGGGAGGAACCCGGCCTGCGCGGGGTGGTCCCCACCGATCCCAACCGGCCCTACGACGTCCACGATGTCATCCTGTCCCTGCTGGATGGGGGCGACTTCCTGGAAGTGCACGCCCGCTATGCGGCGAACATCGCGGTGGGTTTCGGACGCATAGGGGGCCGGGTGGTGGGGGTGGTGGCCAACCAGCCCCGCGTTCTGGCGGGGTGCCTGGACATCAACGCCTCCGACAAGGCCGCCCGCTTCGTGCGCTTCTGCGACGCCTTCAACATCCCCCTCCTCACCCTGGTGGATACCCCGGGGTATCTGCCCGGGACCGCCCAGGAGTATGGGGGCATCATCAGGCATGGGGCCAAGCTGCTGTATGCTTACTCGGAGGCCACAGTCCCCAAGATCACGGTAATCCTGCGCAAGGCGTATGGCGGGGCTTACCTGGCCATGTGCGCCCGCGCCCTGGGGTGCGACCAGGCCCTGGCCTGGCCCACCGCCGAGATCGCGGTAATGGGTCCCGAGGGAGCAGCCAACATTATCTTTCGGGATGAGATCTCGCGGGCGGAGGATCCCGCCCGGCTGCGCCAGGAGAAGATCGCAGAATACCGGGAGCGGTTTGCCAACCCCTATGTGGCGGCCGCCCGGGGTTATGTGGATGTGGTGGTCGACCCCGCCCGCACGCGTGAGCACGTGGCCCGGGCCCTGGAGGCCCTGAGCCAGAAACGGGAGTCGCGGCCGGCCAAGAAACACGGCAACATTCCCGTGTAGCGGAAGGTGGATGCTTTGGCACAGGTAGCCGATGCCCCCGAGGTTCGTCTGCGCAGCGCCCGGGAGCCGGTGCCGGGGAAGATCGTGGCCGCCATAGCGGCGGCCCTGGCGGGGTTCCTGGAGGCGGAGGCCCTGAGCGGCCGTGCCTTCCGCATCGTGGACGTGAGGCGATATGGTGCCTCTGAGGCCGTGCCTCCGCTCGCGCCGGTGGCGCCCTGGGGTCTGGCGGGCCGGCTGGACCTGATGGCAGGTCGCGCGAGCACGTACGGTCGCAGAGGAGCAGGATGCAGGTAAGGAGCGTGGGCCCGAGGTGCGCAAATTCCGGGTGGTGGTGAACGGAGAGGCTTTCGAGGTGGAGGTGGAAGAGATCTCGCCGCCCCGGGCGGCAGGCGCGCCGGGGGTGGCAGGGGCAGCGGCGGCGCCGGGGACGGTGGGGACGGCAGGCGCGGCAGGAGCACCCCGGCCGGGCGCCCAGGCTGGTGTCGTGGTCGGGCCTCCGCCGGCACCTTCGGTCTCCGCGACGCCGGGTCCGGCAGCGCGGCCGGGGGCGGCAGCGGCGGCTCCCGCCCGCGCGGCGGCCAGACCGGCAGCGGGGGTGGGGCGCGAGGCCCTGGCCGAAGGGGAGGCGGTGCGCGCCCCCCTGCCCGGGGTGATCGCGGACGTGAAGGTGGCGGTCGGGCAGGATGTGACGGCGGGAGAAGTGCTGCTGGTGCTGGAGGCCATGAAGATGGAGAACGAGGTCCTGGCTCCGGTGGCCGGGACCGTCCGGCAGGTGCTGGTGGACAGGGGCGCACCGGTGAACGCAGGCGATCCCCTGGTGGTGATCGCCCGCGGCTAAGGAGAGACCGCTCGCGGCCGGACGCAGGCCGGCCGGGCGTCCGGGGCGGTGGCGGCGGCCGCGGGGTTATCCGCGGTGTGATGGGGGGAGGATCATGCGGGCCCTGAATTTCTACTCCAGCGTGTACCATGCCAACCTGCTCACCCGGGAGAAGTGCTGCACCATCAGGCTGGGAGATAAGAGAGGCAAGTACCAGGAGGGCGATCTGGTCTGGGTGACATATGGAAACCGGTTCCAACCCCGCAAGAAGGTGTTCCTGGCCGTGATCGATCGGGTGGCGGTGAAACCCATCTCCGCCCTCAGGGCCGAAGACCTGCGCGGGGAGAGCCCGGACATGAAGTCCCCGGAGGACGCCCTGGCCTTCCTGAAGAGCATTTATGGACGCGACATCTCCCCGGATGAGACCGTATCCGTCATCCACTTCTCCGAAGTCACCGACTGAGCCGGGCGTCCCGGTTCCCGAGGGCCGGCGGCGGGAAGCAGGTGCCCAGGGTGACGCGGCCGGGCGCCGTGCCTGGCTGCGGCAATCGGTGCTGGAGCGGCGTCTGGCCCTCCCCGCCGCCCTGATCGCCGGGCTCAGCGAGCGGGTTAGGACTCACCTGGTCTCTCACCCTGTGTGGCGGGCGAGCCGGGTGGTGCTCGGGTACGCATCGTTCCGTAACGAGGTGGACACCTTTCCCCTCCTGGCCGTGATCCTGGCCGAAGGCAAGGAGCTGGTTCTGCCCCGGGTGGACAGGGGGCGCAGGTCCCTGGACCTGCTGCGGGTGAGGGACCTCCGGGTCGACCTGGGGCCCGGCTACCAGGGGATCCCCGAGCCCAATCCTCTCCGCTGCCCGCCCGCTGACCCCCGTGTCATCGATCTCGTGCTGGTGCCCGGCGTGGTGTTCGACCGGCGGGGGTTCCGGCTGGGGTACGGGGGAGGCTACTACGACCGGCTGCTCGAGTCCCTGCCCCGGGCGGTGCGGGTGGGACTGGGCTTCTCCCTGCAGGTGGTGGACGAGCTGCCCGTTCTGTCCCACGACCTCCCGGTGGATATCCTGGTCACGGAAGAAGGCACCCTGGAGTTGGGCAGGCCAGTCGAGCGGGCTCCGGGGAATGAGAACTGAGAGGCGGTGGTGAGCGGCGTGCAGCTTGAGGTGCAGACCCACGCCCGGGCGGAGATGGTGGACATCACCGCCCTGGTGGACGAGATCGTGCGCGGCGCCCGCGTGGCCGACGGGGCGTGTATGGTGTTCTGCCCCCACACCACAGCGGGCGTCCTGGTCACCGAGAACACCGACCCGGCCGTCCTCTCCGACATCCTGAACCAGCTGGACCGCCTGGTCCCGGTGACGGGCCCCTACCAGCACCGGGAAGGCAACGCTCACGCCCACATCAAGGCCGCCCTGGTGGGTTGCGGTGTCACCGTGCCCGTGTCGGGGGGGTGCCTCGCCCTGGGCACCTGGCAGGGCATCTTCCTGGCCGAGTTCGACGGGCCGCGCCGCCGTCGCCTGCGGGTTGAGATGCTCCCCCTCGTCGGTCCGGCAGCAACCCGATGAGGCGCCGCGGAGGGGCGTGGACGCGATCATTCTCGAACTTCGGGCGGGAGCTGGGGTCGCTGGGTTGCGGAAGGTTCGCAATTCCGGATTAAGCAGGAATTTCCGCGCGGCTGTCGAAGCCACCTTATGATCTCCTGGGATCCCGTTATACAGGATCCTGGGTCGCCATAGGGGGGTCATTGTGGCTGGCCGTTTCGTGCTTCGTCGTAGCCCCAGGCTGGAAGACTGCGTCACCATGGCGGTGCGCGAGGCCATCCTGACGGGCCGCGTCAAGCCCGGGGAGCGACTCTCGCAGGCCGATCTCAGTTCCGAGCTGGGCGTGAGCAGGATGCCGGTGCGGCATGCGCTCAGGCAGTTGCAGACCGAGGGACTGGTGGAGATGGACGAACGCGGGACCGCGGTCGTGCGGCCCCTCTCGGGGGAGGACATTGTGGAGTCGTACTACCTCCGGGCCCTGCTGGAGTCCAAGGCCGTGGCTCTGTCCGTGCCGTCGCTATCGGATGAGGATCTGGAGGACCTGGCCGAGTATCACCGCTCCATGGAGGAAGCGGCGCAGGACAAGGACACTACCACCTTTCTCACCGCCAACCGGGAGTTCCACGCCTGCTTGCGTTCGCGGTGTCCGTGGCGTCGCCTGCTGCGCCTGGTGGACATCCTGTGGGATGGCATGCCGCCCGTGGCGGTGGCAGTGGTCCCCAACTGGACTCTCCACAGTCAGAAGTGCCACCAGGATATCCTGCAGGCGGCCCGGGCGGGAGACGGAAAGAGAACGGGGCGGCTCATGTACCGGCACATCCGCTCCTCAGGGGAAGCGGTCGGGCGGTTGCTCGGGGAAGCCGGGGTGCTGGATTTCCCGGCGCTGATGCAGGTGGCGGCGAGCAGGCTCGGGTCTGACTGAAGGCGGGGGGATGCGCCAGGGCCGGGTCGCCTGGGCGGAAGGAGATGGGAAAGGGGGGGGTGAGGCCGGGATACAGATGGCTGTTTGAAGCGGGAGTGGAGGCGAGGAGACCAAAACTGAAGGAGGGTCTGCCATGAGGCCATGCAGGGCTGTCGCGGTGCTGGCCACGGTGCTCGTGGTGCTGGTAGCGGCGGCAGGATGCAGCAAGGGAGCCCAGGAGGCGCAGCCACAGAAGGTCGTCATCGGCATGCCGCTGTCGTTTACCGGGTCTACCGCCAAGGAAGGCCAGATGTGCAAAGAGGGAGTGGAGCTCTGGAAGGATTACGTCAACGACCGCGGTGGCATCAACATCGGTGGCAAGAAGTACCTGGTGGAAATCAAGTACTATGACGACGAGTCCAAGCCGGAAACCAGTGCCCGCCTGACCGAGAAGCTGATCACCGAAGACAATATCAAGCTTTTGTTCGCACCTTACGGGAGCCCGGCGGGGTTTGCGGCCAGCACCGTGGCCGAGAAGTACAAGGTGCCCATGATCATGGGCGCCGGCGGGGCCACCAACATCTTCACCCGGGGATACAAGTACATCTTTGGCGTGTACGCGGCGTCCTCCGACTACTTCAAGGCCACCGTCGATCTGCTCGTGACCATGGAGCCCAGGCCGAAGACGGTGGCCATACTCACCAAGAACGACGTCTTCAGCCTGGAGGCGGCGGAGGGGGCAAAGAAGTTCTGCCAGGACAAGGGGCTGCAGATCGTCTACTACGATGTTTTTCCCGTAGGGACCAAAGACCTCACCCCTCAGATCACGGCCATCAAGCAGAAGAACCCGGACGTGTTCCTGGGGTCGAGCCACCTGGCCGAGAGCATCATCATGATGCGCAACTGCAAGGAGCTTGACTTCTGCCCCCAGATGATCGCCATGACCGTGGGACCCCCGGTGCCCGATTTCGCCAAGACCCTGGGAAAGGACGCCGAGTACGTGCTGGGATGCGCCATGTGGGTGCCCACTGCCCGGTACAAGGACCCCGTGTTCGGGGATACGCAAACCTACGTGAAGCTGTTCAAGGAGAAATGGGGGCACGACCCCTCCTATCACGCCGCCGGGACCACTACCGCGGCAGAGCTGCTGCAGATGGGGCTGGAGAAAGCGGGGAGCACGGACCCCGAGAAGGTGCGCGAGGCCCTCAGCCAGCTGGGTGAAGTGGAGCTCCTCTGGGGCAGGTTCCGCCACGCCCCCAACGGCATGGTGGAGGGGAAGGAAGTGGCCACCATCCAGATCCTCAACGGCCAGCCGGTTCCCGTGTGGCCGAAGGACGTGGCGGCGGAGACGTTCAAGTATCCTCTTCCACCCTGGTCCCAGCGGTAACACGGGCCGAGGGGGGTGGGTAACACCCACCCCCCTCCCCGGGGGGTGAGTTCATTGTTTGCCCTGCAGGTCGTGATCAACGGGGTTCTGCTGGGCGGCATTTACGGCCTGAGCGCGCTGGCCTTCTCCCTGATCTGGGGCGTCATGAACATCATCAACCTGGCCCATGGCGTCCTCATCCTGATGGGATCGTATGTGGCCTGGGAGCTGTGGAGCCGGCTGGGGATCGATCCCTTTCTCAGCGTCCCGCTCAATCTGGGGCTGTTCTTCTTGATCGGTTATGTCCTCCAGCGCCGTCTCATCAACCTGGTCATCCGGGCGCCGGTGTTCATGACTCTTCTCCTGACCTTCGGAATCGAGTACTGCCTGATCAACATCGCGCACCTGATCTGGCATGCCGACTACCGCATGATAAGCCCGGAGTATGCAGGGATGGGGGTAAGGCTGGAGGGCCTCACCGTTCCCTACGTCAGGCTCGGTGCTCTGGCCATGGTGGTGGCGCTGTCGGTGGGGCTCGCCCTGTTCATGTCCCGTACCCGCCTGGGCCGTGCCATCCGGGCTACGGCCATGGATCTGGACGCGGCCCGGTTGATGGGCGTGCGCCCGGCCGTCGTGTACGCGGTGACCATGGGGTTGGGGGCGGCTCTGGCGGGGACGGCCGGTTCCCTGTACAGCGTCAGCTATCCCTTCACCCCCGACATGGGCGGATTGCTGACTCTAAAGTCGTTCGTGGTCACCGTGCTCGGCGGCCTGGGCAACATGTACGGACCGCTGCTGGGCGGCCTGGTGTTGGGGCTGGTGGAGTCGGCCAGCGCGGTGGCCCTGGGGGCGGGGTGGGTCAACGCGGTGAGCTTCGGCCTGCTGGTGGCGGTACTGCTGGTCCGGCCCACCACCGGGTTGTTCGGCCGCAAGGGGTGGTAACGGTGACGCGCACTCGGGGTGCGTACGTGTTGGTGGCCGCCGGGGCGGGGGCCCTGATCCTTCCCCTCTTCATGCGGGGCTTCACCCTCCGCTTCGCGACCGACCTTTACATGTATGCCTGTTTGGCCTGCGGATGGAATCTCATCGGCGGCCTGTGCGGGTACGGAGCATTCGGGAACGTGGCCTTCCTGGGCCTGGGCGCCTACACTACGGCCGTCCTCATGAGCAGGGCCGCGCTGCCGGTCCTCCTGACCCTGCCGGTGGCGGGCGCGGTGGCAGCCGCCTTCGCGGCCCTTTTCGGCTACCCCGTGCTCCGGCTGAAGGGCCACTACTTCGCCATTGCCACGCTGGGTCTGGCCGAGGTGACCCGCGAGGTGGTGGCCAACCTCAGGTTCCTGGGGGGAGGGCAGGGGATCTCTCTCCCCCTTGGTGGCGAAGGCCCGGCCTTCTTCTACTACCTGATGCTGGGTCTGCTTTCCGTGTCGGTCGCGCTCACGTATGGGGTGCTCAGGAGCAGGGTGGGGTATGCCTTTGTCGCCATCCGCGAGGATGAGATGGCAGCCGAGGCCGCGGGGGTGAACACGGCCGCATACAAGGTGCTGGCCTTCTCGCTGAGTGCCTTCTTGTGCGGAATGGCGGGCGGCGCCTATGCGTACTGGATGAGTTACATCGAGCCGCCCATGGTCTTCGACGTGGCCTTCTCGGTCACCATGCTGGTGATGCCCATGATCGGCGGAGCAGGTACCCTCTGGGGTCCCGTTCTAGGAGCTTTCATCCTGCGGTCCCTGACCCAGGTGCTCTGGGGGGAATTCCTGACGCTACACCTGCTTCTGCTCGGCCTGGTGATGATCGGCGTGGTCCTGTTCCTGCCGCGCGGGCTCATGCAATACCTGACGGGCGAACGGAGGCTTTCGTGGGCAGCGGTGATGGAGAACATCAGCGTTCATCGCGTCTAGCTGCTCGGGCGCGGTCAGAGGGGGGAATCCGGTGGCGGCAGACCAGGGGCGGGTTATGTTGCAGGCCGAACGCGTGAGCAAGAGGTTCGGGGGCCTGCTGGCGCTGTATGATGTCAGCTTCGGCCTGTACGAAGGCGAGATCCTGGGGCTGATCGGGCCCAACGGTGCCGGCAAGACGACGATGATCAACGTGATCACCGGTACCGAGAAGATCACGTCGGGGCAGGTCCTCCTCGACGGTCGGGCGCTGAATGGCCTCAGCCCCCATGCCATCGCCCACCTGGGGGTGGCCCGCACTTTCCAGATCGTGAAGGTGTTCAGGGAGTTGACCCTGCTGGACAACGTGCTCATAGGCGGGCTGTTCGGGCCGGCGTCCTCCCGGCCCCTGCCGGCCGCCCGCAGGCGGGCTCAGGAGGTCCTGGACTTCGTGGGCCTGGGTGACAGGGCGAATCGACGGGCGCGGGAAGTTACCCTGCTCGACCAGAAAAAGCTGCAGCTGGCGCGGGCTCTGGCCATGGAGCCGCGCATGCTGTTGCTGGACGAGGTGATGGCTGGCCTCAACCCGCAGGAGCTGCTGGAAGCTGTGGAGATGGTGCGGCACATCAACCGGATGGGCATCACCCTGCTGGTGATCGAGCACATCATGCAGGTGGTGATGGGCCTCTGCCAGCGGGTACTGGTCCTGCACCACGGGCAGCTGATCGCCGAGGGATCTCCCGGTGAGATCGTGCAGAACGAGGCCGTCATCTCGGCGTATTTCGGCGAGCGGTACGCGCGCCGGCTGGCGGGAATGTGAGGGGGTGGCGGGCCGTGCTTCTCTCGGTCCTGGGCCTGGACGTGGCATACGGGGCAAGCCAGGTGCTCTGGAGCGTTGACCTGGATGTGGCGGAGGGAGAGGTGGTGGCCCTCATAGGTTCCAACGGGGCGGGCAAGACCACTCTCCTCTCGACAGTCGCCGGTCTGCTTTCCCCCCTGTCGGGCCGGGTGACCTTCGCCGGCCAGGACATCACGGGAAGGCCGGCCGAGGAGATTGCCGGCCTTGGGATTTCCCTCGTCCCCCAGGGGAGGCGCCTGTTCGCTGCTCTCACCGTGCGGGAGAACCTGCTCATGGGGTCCTACCTGCGGCGGGAGCCGGCGGGTGTGACGGCAGATCTGGAACGGGTGTATGAGCTGTTCCCCCGCCTGAAGGAGCGCGAAAACCAGCTGGCCGGCACGCTGAGCGGTGGGGAACAGCAGATGTGCGCTCTCGCCCGCGGTCTCATGGCCCATCCCCGCCTGCTCCTGATCGACGAGATGTCCCTGGGTCTGGCTCCCCTCCTGGTCGAGCATCTCCTCAGCACCATCAAAGACATCCGCGATGCCGGCATAACGGTGCTCCTGGTGGAGCAGGACGTTTACGGCGCCCTGGAAAACGCCGACCGGGCCTACGTGCTGGAAAGCGGCCGCATCGTGCTGTCCGGGGGTGCGCGGGAGCTCCTCAACGATCCCCGCGTGCGCTCGGCATACCTGGGCATGTGACGGATCGTCACCGGCCTTGACGGGGGGTAGCTGACATGCCATATCATCGCATCCTGGTGGTGGGAGCGGGACTGGCCGGGCTGCGGGCGGCCATCGAGGCGGCCGGTGAGGACGTGGCGGTGCTGACGCGGGTGCACCCGGTGCGCTCGCACTCGGTGGCGGCCCAGGGCGGCATCAACGCTGCCCTGGGGAACCATCCCGAGGGCCGGGACGACAATCCGGACAAGCACGCCTTTGACACCATAAAGGGCGCGGACTATCTGGCCGATCAGGATGCCGTTGAGTTGCTCACCACCCTCGGTCCCCTGCGCATCTACGAGGTGGAAAACTGGGGCTGCCCCTTTTCGCGGACCCCGGAGGGCAAGATCGCCCAGCGTCCCTTCGGCGGGGCCGGGTTTCCCAGGGGGTGCTTTGCGGCGGACCGTACCGGCCACGCCATGCTGCACACCCTGTACGAGCAGGCGGTGAAGCGCAATGTGCGGGTGTACGAAGAGTGGCTGATGCTCGATCTGATCGTGTCCGGGGGCCGCTGCCGGGGGGTGGTGGCCATGGACATGGTGTCGGGGCG